>JAFGXQ010000120.1 GCA_016936575.1 Deltaproteobacteria bacterium | reverse complement strand
CTGCAGGGGCAACTCTGTGGGAGAGTAGGTCATCGCCGGGTTTTTTCTTCTAAAAGGGACTCAACTGATGTTGGGTCCCTTTTTTTTATGGGTCCTATGGGACCTATAAGTCCTATAATATAAGACCCATAGATCCTATGGGTCCTAAAACAACCATTGTAACTGTTTGACTATTCTAACCAGGGCGCTTTTTCGGCTTCGATTTTTCCAGAGAGAAAATCTTTTCCGACTTGGGGATTCATCGCGAGTGTCAACAAATCTTCATCAGACGTAACTAAACCAGTTGGTTCAAATTCTGTTTTCAATTTATCTAGTTCAGGCTCCAAACTATCTGCCGCCCTCCCCTCAATTATCTCCATGCCTTTCAATATTGTCTGTTGAAATTCGGGATCGATTGGAGCAGGGGTTTGGCCATAACCGCCACGAATCAAGTTCTTCGTTTCATTGCCAACAACTTTATACCGCCCCATCAGCACATTGAACACTGCTTGTACGCCAACAATTTGACTTGTGGGAGTCACTAATGGAGGATACCCGCAATCCTTGCGCACATTGGGAACCTCCGCCAGTACCTCTTCCAGTTTGTCTAGCTTTCCTTGCGCTTTTAATTGACTCAACAAGTTGGAAAGCATGCCGCCCGGTACTTGATATGTCAGCACACGAGTATCCACGCGCTCGGAAATTGGACTAATTAAAGAATTGTAACGTTCGCGAACATCCTTAAAAAATTCTGTTGCTTCCGACAACGCTTCAAAATCAAGCCCCGTATCCGCTTCCGTGCCTTGCAACGCAAACGCCATACTTTCCGTAGCAGGTTGTGCAGTTCCACCACTGATAGGTGAAATGGCGCAGTCAATGATGTCGACACCGGCTTCTGCAGCTGCATAATAGGCCATGGGGGCTGTACCGGCGGTACAATGAGAATGAAGTACAACAGGCAGCCCAACTTCTTTCTTAATTGCCTTAACGAGGTCATATGCTGTTTTCGGCATAATTACGCCGGACATATCTTTGATGCAAATAGAATCGCAATCCAGCTCTTTCAATTCCTTTGCCTGCTCTACAAACTTTTCCGTAGTATGAACAGGACTGGTGGTGTATGAAATGGTCCCTTGAGCATGTTTTCCCGCTTTCTTAACAGCCTGTAATGGTCGCATCATATTGCGAGTATCATTTAGCGCATCAAAAACACGAAAAATATCAACTCCATTCTTCGCCGCTACTTCAACAAAAAAATCCACTACATCGTCCGCATAATTGCGATACCCCACCAAATTTTGACCGCGCAACAACATTTGAATAGGTGTATTCGGCGCAGCTTTTTTCACAGCTCTTAAACGTTCCCATGGATCTTCCGCAAGAAACCGTAAACAGGCATCAAACGTCGCCCCTCCCCAGGCTTCAAGTGAGGCATACCCCACTCTATCCAAAATCGGTGCGGCTTTCACGATATCTTCAGTTCTCATTCGAGTGGCAAAAAGAGATTGATGTGCATCTCGAAGCGCCGTTTCTGTAATTTTTGTCATTCTTTTTTCTCCTAAAAAGCAGTTGGTATTTTTCACGTTTCCTGCTTGCAAACTGCGTACCGACAATGAAACATCGCCATTTCGTGTGTTTACCGCTGTCCAGCTCTTAAAAAATGCAGGGCTTTGCGAAAACGATTACGCACATTGTGATCAACATTTTAAACGCTTTTCTTCAGCACAAAAAAAACATCATAATTTTAACAGGTTATTCGACAATATGGTTATCTCTGCAGGTATGCGAATGCCATTACGCATCATTGCCAACCGAAAAATCGTAGTTACATGATGTGTATGCTTTGTAGATCGAGTCTTTTGATTATTTTTCTATCCCTACAAAGCTGCATCGCCGATTTCGATGAAGATTTACGTTTTAACACACAACACTGCACCAGACATTCCTTCCATTTCTCGTCTTTTCTCATTCCGAATTTAAACATACCGTCCATTCACCGCCTACCCATTCCTATCAACCATAAGTATTCAGAATATTTTGTCCATCTTGGTAACAGCCAAATTCGAGTTATTGAAACTGGAAATCCAACGCAAACACCGGTCATCCTACTTCATGGAGCAACTTTTCGCGCTGAATTATGGAAAACACTCGGCACAATGAAACACCTTGCCAGTAAAGGCTATCGGGTATTGTCTGTTGATTTACCCAGGCACGGGGAATCGGGCAATCCGCAACTCTCCAATGACCTGCTTATCAGTGAATTCGCTGATACACTCAAACTTGGAATGTTTAATATTGTCGCGCATTCCTATGGTGGATTTTACGCGCTGCCTGCTCTGGCAAACAATCCCCATCGAATCATCAGCGCAGTGCTTATATCTCCCACCCATATCACCAAATATGCCGCTGACTTAAAAAACGTAGAGGCAAACACACTTATTTTATGGGGCGAAAAAGACGAACTGATTCCTGTGCGAAAAGCATACTTGTTATCTGAACTACTCGAGTATTCACAGTTGGAAATTATTCCAAGCGCATCACACGAATGCTATCTTGACAACGTCACTGTGTTTCACGAAAAAATTCTCGAATTTTTTATCAAAAATAAAATTCACACAACGCTTTAGAAGCGTTTCGACAAAACTAGTTTAATCTCCTATGGAGAATGGAATCCAAAACAGCTTCAATTCCTTTGCGTGTCCTTGACGGCGCCACCCCACCAGGCCATGCAACAATTCCCAACGTGCGCCAGATGGAGCGGGAGGCTTACCGAACAATACCAGAGGGAATAAATTGAAAGTCCAAAAATCGTTTCCCTTGCGCTTTCCCTTGTGAAGCGAAACGTTCAAAACACCTGTTCTGGCGCTATTCGCATCTCTTACACGCCAGAATAAAGGCGGAAAGGTGAGAGTTGTTCTGCGCTTTGTTTCCAGACGTTGAAAGTCCCAAAAAAATGGAAACGCGACGCGATTATATTCTTGATATTTATCATCGTCGATTTGCCACCAGAGCGGAAATACGACTCGGCGTAACCGACGTTTTTCGGTGTTGTGAAACTTCCACCACAACGGGAACACCACGGTGTTCTTTTCTGCCGCTTTTCTGAAATGCCATAGCAAGGGTGCGACAACGAGGTGCTTCTTCTGTTTTTCTCTGCCAACATAAAAAATCGGATGTATTCGCGCATGGTATCCATCTGGATTTTTGCCAAAATCAAACGTTGGTGCGACCCATGTTCTGAAGCCTTCCCCTCTCAAGCTCTTCTTGAACGCAAATAAAGGAGCAATAGAAAAAGTTTTCGAATTATGAAAGTCGTGAAAATTCCAATACACCAAACCGACCATCATCTTTGAAGCAACCGGCGATTTTCCACGATAAAATAGGGGCGGAATAAAAATATTTTTATCTAATGTTCGAGTATTTCCCCAACGCCAAACGAGAGGAGAATACATATTCATATATTCTCCTTCGAATCGGTACCAATGGTACAGAAAGGCGATGCCGCCCTGTTTCAATTTATCTGATGTTCGCCAATACGAGAGTAGAAAAGGGAGATAATGACTTCGCAAATCATTCACGCGACTGCCGTAATAAAATGGCATTACCATATTTCTTGACCAATTTTTATCTCTTGCAAAATAAAAAAGTGGAAGTACCCCTGCGCTCCATCCATTTTCTCGCGTTCTAAAAAACAATGGTGGCAATACTGTTGTGGTTTTGTAGTTCACCGGATCGCTGATATGCCAAAACAACGGCGGCAAGATAGTCGTAACTGTCTTATCGAGCTTCTTTCTGGAAAAATAAATCGGAACCACGCCACGACTGAATTCGGTCTTCTCTCGTTTATTGAAATACAGCAACGAGTATGTCAGCCCGCCGTCCTTGTTCTTAAAATTCCAAAACAATGGGGGCAAAACAATCTGGTAGGCGGATTTTTCCTGTTTATTCTTTCCAACGAAAAAGAATGGGAGAAATCCAAAATGAAACGCTTGTTCGTTTTTAGCAATGTATGTCTGCAAAACGATATTCGTCGTGAAATCGGGACTTTTAATGTTCCAATAGAAAGGAAAATAAACTTTTGTATTCAACTTGGAACTTTGATGTGACCAATAAAATGGTAACAGGCCGACATCTTTTCTTGCACCTTTTCCTGTTCGTTCTCGATAATAAAAAAACGGCAAAACAGTCTTAAAAGACGAATTCTCTCTTTGCAACGACACATATGGCGGAATAACAAGACGTTTTTTAACAGCTGGTTTCCCTCCCTGCTCTTCTTCCTCCAAATCATATCCATCTAAACCGATTGGGGCTCGTTGTTCTTCTACTACTGATTCTTCTCCGGGTTCAGTTGCCGATGCGGCTGCACCGACGGTCGGAATCGCAAACAAGAAACTACAGACAACAACAACGAGAAAACAAACTTTTATGTTCACATCAGCTCCCTTATCTTCGGCTCTAACTCATCCAGCGGAACGATTTGCTGCTCCCCATTTTGCATATTGCGTATAGTTACCGCGTTCTGCAGTGCCTCATCCGCACCTGCGATCACTGCCACTACTGCACTGCTCTTATCAGCTCGTTTCAGTTGTGAACGGAGGCTTCCGTTCTTGTACGGTGCTTCAACCTTGAAATTGCAATTGCGAAGTTGACGAGAAACACGAATGGTTCGCTCTAGTCCGCCTTCACCAACCCCCGCAACAAAAACTGTCGGTTTAACGCTTTCTTTCGCATTGTCGCCAAGCAACAAAAGTAATCGTTCGATTCCAAACGCAAAACCGATAGTAGGCGTATTTCTTCCACCCAGTTGTTTTACCAAGCCATTATATCTTCCACCTCCGACAATCGTCGATTGCGCCCCCAAAATATCAGCTCCACCCTGAATTTCGAAAATGGTTCGAGTATAATAATCAAGCCCGCGAACCATTGTTGGAACAACGGTAAAGTTAACGTCATGCAACGAAAGAAGCTGCTGTAAATCTGAAAAATGGGAATGCGCGTCATCAGACAAATAATCAAAAACATTTGGTGCTTCTTGCGCGGCAATCGAACAAGCTTCAACTTTACAATCTAGAATTCGTAGAGGATTGGTGTCCAAACGGCGAACACAATCATTACATAGTTGTTCTTTTTTTTTCGAAAAAAATTGAACCAATGCGTTCCGATACGCGGGGCGAGTTTCTGGATCTCCTAAGCTATTAATTTGAACATTCACATTTTGAATACCCAACGTCTTTACAAAAGTCACCGCCATTCCAATCAATTCAGCATCCGCTGTAGCATCCTCTATGCCGATGAGTTCTGCGCCGGCTTGATAAAACTGACGATATCGCCCCCGAGCTGGGCGCTCGCGTCTAAACATCGGGCCGATGTAATATAACTTTGAAACCGGAGTCAATGCCTCTAGATTATTCTGAAGAAATGCTCGAATTACAGATGCTGTACCTTCAGGACGCAAGGCCAACTTTGCATTTCCCTTGTCCTCAAACGCATACATTTCTTTTTCAACAATATCTGTGGACTCACCAATACCGCGAACAAACAGATCCAACGATTCTAAAATAGGCGTTCGAATCTCTTCATATCCGTAGTCAGATACCAGATTTCGATAACAGTTCTCAAGATAGTGCCACTTCGGCATATCCTCCGGTAGTATATCATGCATTCCTTTTACGCAACGTAACTTGCTCATGGCGCGACTCTATTCGGGCTAACAAATGGTGTCAATCGTAGAGTATCTGCCAAATGTTTTTTTTGATTGAATGTTGGAGTGATTAAAAAGGAATCGAGCTTTGACTTCCAAAGACAGCGCGATAGCGCAGATTTTTCGTTGCTGCTATTCCGATGCACCTGTCAGCTGGAAGGGATAGGTAACGATAACCACACCACCGCCTTTGGGTTGAGGGAATGTCCAACGACGTACTGCTTGCGCAATGCAATTTTCAACCTTGGCGTTACCGAGAGTTGAACTCGCAACGGCTGCCATCTGCACCGCACCTGTACCAGAGATGATAAATTTGATAGCCACACGACCTTCAAGATCTGGACGGCTTGCCAATTCTCTCTCATAACAGAATTTAACTTCGTTGATATGACGGTGAATGATTCGACGAATCACTTCTTTCGAAAGAGACCCTTGAACCATCGCAGCGCCGGAGCGAATTTGAGGAGCACGACCGCGACGACCACCGAGACCGCCTGCACCGCGACCATAACCCGAACCGGAGCCACCGCCGCCACCGTGACCGATTGTATTCAAGTTACCCAAACCGATTGTACCTTCACCGGTACCACCACCACCACGACCAGTACCGCTTAATCCCAGACCACCGTAACCGAAGTTCTCTCCGACCTGATTTCCCATCAATGCACCAAGTGCGTTTTCAGGGTCAACACCGAGTGCCGTATCCTGTCCGAAAGGAGATGTGGGCGCATTCGCAGCCGAGAGATAGCTCAAAATACCGGCATTTTTCGCCATTTCTTTTACTTGCGAACGTGCCATGTGAGGATTTGGGTTGTCTTTTGGTCCTTTGATACCATAATGGTTGTCAGTTTTGCGGGCATCGCGTTTACCCATTTGGCCTTCTTCGCCTTTATGGCGTTTACCTTTACCGCCCTGCTGTTCATCTTTTTTCTCTTTTTTCAACCATTCAGGAACTTCTTCCTGCTCCACTTCTGCCGCAGTCAGCATGTATTTCACGAAGCGGTTATTTTCCTCCAACTGGTCAAGAGAAAGACCTTCCGGGCTTGGCGGAATAAAATAAATTAAAAAGAGGAATAACACATGCAGCAAAGCGGAAACACCGGTGTAAATTTGCTGGGTCCAGTCAAAAGTCATCGGTGCAACGAATTTTCTCGGACTGGGTACAGCATTTACTAGAAATGTCCAAGAACCGAAATCGATCTTTACGCGGCCTTTTGCCGGCAATGCCATCGCATAACCGCCGGGAACTTCAGAGGAAGCCTGTACCTGCCCGCCGGAAATTAAATCAGCAATATTAACGCGTGATCCGTCTTCGTAAGTTACATCACCGGAGGCACCGCCCAAAATATTGACCGTAGCACCGCCGCCCAGTTGATTGACAACAAGCGGAACCTTCGTCTGTCCACCCAAAGATTCAGCCGGCAAAGGAAAATTGCAGGTGAAATCCTCACCTACATAAAAATGCTCAACTTTTTTGGGGTTATCATTTGTGTAATGCTGAACTTGAAGAACAGAATTGTTCCACATGACAACCACTTCGACTGCCTGTTTGGAAATATCCTCATACTTGTTCAAATCAACGTAGGCCGCCGGCGCTGCGGGTGCCGGAGCTCCAGCCTGCATACCTGCCCCCATCGCCATTCCCCCTGCCATCGCCATGCCGGGCAAACCAACACCCATTGTCGGGGCTCCCATCTGCGGCATCATTCCAGGGGCCTGCGGCGCCATTCCCGGGGCAGCGACTGCAGCAGCGGCAACTTGAAATGTAATTTGAAGCTCAATATTACCGAGCATTACGCTATCGCCACTGCTGATTAACGCCTTTTCAACGCGCTGCCCGTTCATAACAATACCGGTATCGCTGCCCAAATCTATGATTTGAACTGAATCCGGCCCGCCAACTTCCACAACTGCATGCATTTTAGAGATGCTTTCATCTTCTATCTGCAGTTGGCTGGAAGCCATGCTACCGATTTTGATGGCATCTGCTGCAATGGACTGTTCTTTCAGCAGTACCCCACCTTTTAACACCTTAAAATTGACTGTTACTCCACTCATGATAACCCTCTTATTATCTACATGTCAGATATTGATTAAATATCTTCCACTGATTTGAGCATCTCAGGCACAAAATGCTGACGCACTTTAATGAGACTTCGTTGTTTTCCCTGCTTACGTACAACTGTCATTTCGCCATCCGGACGAACGAGATCACCTTCTACCACGTCGTCGTCAAACGAATATTCTGTTGTATCTGCATACTCCTGAGCAAATACGACTGATGTCGCAAGCATAAAAATCGAAATCATCAAAATACTAATGAAGCGCTTCATTCTCGCCTCCTTTGGCATTCTAAAAATGCCATTAAAATCGCCGCATATCGGCTAACAAATGGATTCGACAAAGTCATTCAAAGAAAGTTCCCAAAAAAAACCATTTTTTTTGAAAAAATTCAAATTAGAGTTTTACATCCTCTTTCACTTCATCATCCGCTGATTTTTCTTTTTCTGCCTCTTTGGCTTTTTCTTCCGCTTTCTTGGCGTCCTCTGCAGCTTTGGCTTCTTCTTTTTTCTTCGCCTCTTCTGCTGCTAGCTCTTTTTCGATAGCGGCTTCGTCCACCTCTTCAGTTTTAGCCTCTTGGCCCTCAGCCTCTTTTTTTGCCAATTCCTCTGCCTGTTTCGCAAGTTCAGCCATTTCTTTTTCGCGCTTCGCTTGCTCTTCCTGCAGTTTCTTCATTTCAGCCATAGCTTTTTCAGCCTCTTGAATCTGTGTCACGGCGGTTTTGGCGTTCTCAATTCGTTTCTGCGCTTTTTCTACCCAAGAGATCTGAGGTCCCTTTTTCCCATCGGGATCCTTTTGATGCTCAGGCGTCGCGTGTTTGATAAATTTTTCAAAAACAGCTGCAGCTCTTTCGTATTCTGCTACAGAACCCTGATTTTCGTAGTCCATTTCCAACACGCCAAGATTAAAGATGTAGTCAGTTCGCGCTTTATCAATTTGAGATGCTTTTTCGTACTCAACACGTGCCATGGCAAAATCACCAAGACCGCGCGCGGCCACGCCCAGACCCATGTGTGCGTCATAGCTTTTCGGACGAAGAGCAACCGCTTTTTCAAAAGCCTTCTTGGCGTCTTCATACCCGCGGAAGTTCAAGTTAATCGCGCCGAAGCTCATATACGCCTCGAAGAAACTCGGATCTTTTTCAAAAGCCTTTTCGAACGCTTTCAGCGCTTCTACCAACTCATTCTTTTCGAGATGAATTTGTCCCAGCACAAGGTAGGTGGGTGCGAATTCAGGATCGGTTTTCAACGCCTGATCAACCACCAACGTAGCCAATGTAAGGTAGGACTCCTTGTCCATTGATTTAGCGATTGCGTAATACAGTTTCGCCAACTGATACAACGCGGGCATGTATTTCGCATCAATCGCGAGTGCGGTACGAAGCGCCTTTTGCGCTTTTCCCCATGCCTCTTTGTCCCCTTCCTGTGCCCGTACTCTCAAGATGGTAGCCGCCATGGTATAAGCGGGAACCGCTTCCATGGTATTTCGACCCAAACCAACCGCTTCGCGCAACTTTTCTTCCGCAGCCGCCTCATTCCCGGCTTTAATGTCGAGGTAGGCGAGATACGCGATACTACGCTGTTTGGTGGGCAAAAATTTATCGCCATACTTGGATATGGTATCCTGAAACGCTTCACGCGCTTTTTCTGGCTGGCCACAGCGATCATAAACCACCCCAACATTATACGAGGCGTCCGCCATGTTATGCTTTTTCACCACGTCCTCAAAATGACCAATCATCTTATCGCAACTAGCGGAATCCCAGCCCATTTTCTCTGCAGCTTTAAATTCCTCGGTTACCTTTAAAAAATCTTCCTTGGCCTGAGCAGTAAGAACCTGCTGTCCGTCTTGACCAACTTTCGCAGCGGTCGAATCGGTTTTTCCCCTGGACCCACCACAAGCAACAAGAAGCGATGCTGCCGACAAAATCACAATTGACTTAACTACTTGTTTGTTTTGAATCTTCATTTGCAGCCTCCTATTCTTCCGATGCCTGATTGTCATCTTCAGCTACTGCATCCGCCGACTGAGTCAACTTTCTCTCGCGCTGCTCCGCCTCTGTCTCAAGTTTCAGAACCGGATCTGGCGCTGCGTAATACTTGAACTCTGTTTTCGGCGTTACGCGAATTTCTTCAGATACCGGGTATTTCAACGGCTCGAGTTTATTCAGCTCACGCTCGCAACGCAGGGAGTTCTCATTGAACCAGCGAACTTTCGTTGAGATGTTTAAACAGTGTTCATACGCTTTCACTGCGCCGGCGCGATAAGGTTCAGCCTTTTCGTCCATTGCGCCGCGATAAATATCGATGAGCTCCTGGTCGTCTTCCATTGAAGGCGGCAACGGAGAATCGTAAATATCGCTCATAAATGAAAGTTGCATATCTGCCGCACGAGCTGCAGCCGCCATCTCCCATTCGGGAACATGCATCTTGGCCACTTCGCCGAACGCGTTGGCTGCTTCTGTCAATGCCTTTGTTTTCTCGGTGAACCAGGGACCCAGATCGTGTTCCGCCCAGTACTCAAACTGAATATTGAGTTCTTCACGACGCTCTTCCTTTTTCACCATCTTCATCTGTTCGCGAATGGATTTGCCCTCTTCGTAATACCCCCAGCGAGCCAGACGTTTACGTTGCTTCTTCCACTCTTCAATCTCTTTGAGTTGTTCTGCCGACAATGTTTTCGCTTGTTTTTGGTCCCACCACTTCTGCATTTTACTGGGTACCCCTTTTTCACCTTTGAACTCCGGGAATTTAACTTTCTCGAATTCGAGGAATTTCTGTTCAGCCACGTAGTATTTGGCTTTCGCTGTCGCGATAAGCATTTTCGCCTTACGCATATTTTCAGTTACTTTCTCGTTGTTTTTTTCGAAAGTACTGATGGCCTTCTGGTACATTTGTACGGCTTTTCCGTAGTTCGGTTTCCTGTCATTCCAATACGAATCGCCCACCATCACCATCGCCTGAATCTGCTCGTCGTATAGTCCTGCTTTGCTATATTTTTTCAGATAATTGGTGTACCATTTGCGGGTTTCTTCCCATTTTTCCTCGTTGAAATAAACAAACCCTGCGCTGAACACAACGCTGGCTGTCGACTTGATGTCTTTGCGAGCATAGGATTTTTCGAACTTGCTCACGGTATTCAATGCTTCTTCGATGTTGTTCAAGCCGATGTAGAACATAATCGCGTTCTTCATCGCTTCAGGAGATTCTTTCTCGCCTTCATACTTGGTCGCAAACTTCACGTAGTACTCGGCTGCTTTTGAAAAGTTCTGTAACGCATGGTAGTTCTGCCCGATAAAGTACGCGGCTTTCTTAGAATGCTCGCACTCGGGATACGTGGCAACCATATGTTTACGAACGTCAATCGCTTTCATAACCAAACGAGCGGACTCCAGGTTGATCGCGGTATTGAACAGAACCTCGCACATTCCTCGGTCATCGTACACACCAGTGTAGTTTTTATAGATGTCCAAATAGATTTCTGCTGCTTCCATGAATCGTTTACGCTTGGTCAGAGATTCTGCCTGCTTACGCATAACCCCCACTTTGAGCGCTTTAATCTGAGAAGCGAATTGCTCATCTTTCATCAGATTCACACCCGGCGCCTTGCTGGAATCGATGAATACGTCGACCACCGCCGCCAAATCATCATAGCAAGAATCGATTGGGGTTTTCACCATCGAACCCAGAGCGTTCAATGAATCCAGGTAGAGGTTCGCTGCGTACACACCGATTTCATCTTCGGAATGATTCATTGCGATGTCTTTGAAAAGGACCGCCGCTTCCTGGAACATATTCGCCTCGTAATAGATACGAGCGCGACGATATTTGATATTTGCCAAATCGGGGGCGTCTTTTACGAAACAAATATATCTGCCGTATGATTTGAGAATACCTTTCTCAAGAGTTGTCAGCTCAACCGGCTCAAGAACCGTTTTATTCTCATCTTTACATGCTGTGATGCAGCTTTCCTTCTCATCGCCCCTTTTCTTGGCACACTGCTTATCGCACTTTTTCTTGATAGCGGAATCATCGCTATTAATCTGATGTTTCCGCTCCTTATCGGTCTCGGCACGTTTTGCCACATAAATTTTGTTGTAACACAGTACCGCCGCATACGCCGCATCAGGCGTATACATCCCGTTGGGATCCATATCTACAACCTTATCGAACGCGGGACCACATTTCTCCCAATCTTCCATGAACCAGTAAAGCTCTGCTTTGTAGTAGGCAACGCGATAACGAGTCGGTTTTGTTTTTTCATCAAACCCTTCAACGTTAAGTTCATCAAGGTTGGGATAATTTTCCAAAATCGAGTTGTACAAATCAATACAGAGTTGCATGGTTTCCGGCGCCTTTGTTCCCGGAGACGATTCATTGCCCACAGCTTCCAAGTGCCACTGTGTGGCGATATCCCATGCAATCGAGATTGATTCCTGACTACATTCTTTAATTTTTTTCGGGTCGTGCTTTTCGCCGGAGAATTTCTTTGACAAAGAAATCTGCCGTGCGATTTCCTGTGTCTGCTTTTCTTTTGACAAAGCGTTGATAGTCGCACGAGTTACAGATGTTTGATATTTACAGAGATCATCTCCGTTATTCTTCTGATAATTATCGAGTTCCAATTTCTGCAACTGATGGAACACAACGATGGCATCTTGCCATTGCCCTTCGTCGTAGTAGGTATACGCCAATTTATCCAACATTGCCTGCGCGCGATCGCCACCCAATTGTTGGAAAAGCGACCAAGCTTCGTTCGGATTTCCAATTTTCGAAAACGGACTTACCAATTCCATTCGAGCACGTTTTGCAACGGACTGGGCTTCCTTGTTGCTGGGATTTTTGATGGCGTACTGAATCACCTTGTTAAACTGATTAATCGCCTGCTTGTGTTCCTGCATGTTAATTAAACACCATGCCTGATAATACATCGCGATTACATAGTTGGGGTTGTCTTTCTCGCCCCACTCTACAACCTGCTCATAGGCTTTCATCGCCTGATCGACATTTTTTTCCTCATGGAAATAATACTCACCATAAGCCATCCATGCGTGGGGAATATATTTCGAATTCGGATAATTCCGGATCAGTTGTTGATAGAATTCACGAGCTCTGGAGCGATATGCCGATTTGGTCGCTTCATCACTGACCTCAATGGCCATTTGGTCAATCTCATACGCGATAGCGAACAGAATCTGATCATATGCGTCGTAATCCTGGAACTTGTCACGAATCTGCACATATGCTTTTACCGCTGCCTCACGAACCACTGTGGACTTTTTGTCCAGTGCGAGTTGCTGTGCCTTCAATTTTTTCGCGAGTTCCTTGTCTCCCTTTTCATTGGCCTCATAAATCTTTTCTTCCAACCCACGGGCCATGAAGTTGATTGATGTATACAATTCCTTATAAGCATCGGCCAAACGCTTCAAAATTTCAGGTTTATCCGGATCAGAATCGGGCGTTCCCTGGGCCAGACGAGTGATCAACTGAATTTCTTGTTTGAGAATATCAATTGCGCGCGCTTTTCGCTTCTGAGTGAAAGAAGATTCAAGGATGTCTTTCACCATGTTACGATCAAGACTTGGTCCAACCGGCGCTTTCTTTTTCTCGCGCTCTTTCTTGGTACTGGTTCCGACCTGCGCACGACCGTTCTTGCTTCCAAGCTTAACCGCCCCTTCACAACTGGTCACCTGTGCCTCAACACTGGCCGGGACACATTGTTTTTCACCAGGCAAAGTGGTGGCGGAAGCCGCGTTGACGACACCGCTGTTCAAAAAAAGCAGCCCTGCGGCAACACCTGTTATAATCCCTGTACTCACTTTAGTTTTCATCATATCCGATTACCTCCCACAATGCCTTTCAACTGGTTGACGGTAATATCCCAATTCATCACGCCAGTACTCGCCCTGGAAAGGCCACACGACGTGTTCTTCGTCACTTGAAATTTCTGCATTCTTCGCATGAACTCGACCGATTTCATCCCCCGCGGCAGCTTCCTGTTCCAATTCACCACGCAATGCTTTCAAAATCTCAATCTCAACCCTCGTTGTCTGATTCAGAAAGTCCTGAATTTCAGTCAGAAGACGCTCATAACGTGATCTTGCAAGATTTCCGGTATTATCAATCGCAACGGATTTCGCGGTTTCAATATCTTGCATAATCCGCTGACCTGCAGTGGAGTTCACAAACTGAGCAGGCATTTTTTTCAATTTCTCCGCTTCTTTCTCCAATAACTCGACGTAATCCAAGTTTCGAAGCAGCGTTCTGTCGTCCAACGCACCTTTCACAACGTATACAACGCCTCGCGGCAACCCCAGAATCGTCTTCTGGTCGGTATCTTCCAACGCACCGTCATCGATTGCCTTCCTCAGTTTTCTTAAAAATTCAAAAAACTGCACGTTATCCTGAAATTTGGAAAGATTCGCCTGCAACTCATCCTTTACCGGTTCAAAATCTTTTCGGAACTGGTCAACAACAAGCTTCGCATCGTCATACAAGCACTGATCAAAGAAAATCACCGCTTTCAAAATAACCGCTTCAGGGTAGAAGGATTCTCTAAAATACGGTGATTGAAGAGTGTGGATATTTCCGAGCGCGCGACTGTAATTATCAATCTGAAAATACGCCCAGGACTCCTCGAACTGTGCATCCAGATAATACTCTGAGGACTGAGGAACTTTGTTCCAAGCGGCAATTGCGGAATCCCAGTGTTTGGTCGAATAGTAAATACGAGCAAGTGACAGCCAAGCGAGATTCAAAAAGCGCTCTTCGTCTTCATCGAGAAACAACTGCCCGTCGTAACGCTCAACAATTTTCAAAAACGCCTTAGAGGCCGGCATCGCCTTTCGCTGGCGCACGTAGGTAATTCCTGTAAAAAACTCAGCGTTCACTTTTAATTCTGAGTCCGGACTGATCCCCATAAAAAAGCTGCGTGCCTTGCCGAATTCGCCCATCTGATACCAATACCGTCCCATGAGATACATTAACTCATTATAGAGGTCTTTTGTTTGAGGCCGTTTGAACTCCTGCAATGCATTCACAGAATCACCGTACCGACCAACCAGACCGATAATTCCGGCAGGTTCCGGCAACTCGCGCGACAGTTGCGCAAGCCACTGCAATGTCGAATGGAAATAAATGTGCCCGGTCGACATCAATGCGATTTCTTCGAAAACACCCAACGCCGCCTGATAAAATTTCAGATGATAAAAACATTTGCCCAGGAAGAACTGCGCTTTCTGCACATTCGCCGGTTCGTCTCCTGTTTCCCCCTGCACGATTCGCTGAAGCTGAACTGCGGCCTGCGCATACCGTTCCTGTTGATAAAAACGAAGCGCGTTGGCTAATGCTTCGCTCGGCGGCCCACTTGGTTTCGGAGGGGGCGCTGCGATCACCGGTGCAGGAGGTGCCGCAGCCGGAGCGGCTGCCGTATCATCCCCCGCCAGAGCGGCGCCTGGATCTTCGCTGGTGAAGTCCATATCATCTTGAGCGTGTGCAACCGCCCCCAGGGTCAACAGCACCGCAAGCGTGAGAAAACCAGTAAGAAAACCGTTTTTTACCATCTTTTACCTCGTTTCAATAAAAACGTAATTCAGCCTATTAAAAATCGTGCACAGCGTCCACTGCAAATTCCAACTGATTGTGTCGAAAACGACAACAATTACGCTAGGTTACAGAGAACATACGCGCGTATAGTATTGGTTATAAAAGCAAAAGTCAAGGATTTTGTAGCAACGATACAGTGACACTGTATCGTTGTTGTAAACATGAAATTTCCGTTTATTTTAAGTCTGTTACGCCAAAAATGATAGAAATATTCTTTCTTGACTAAGTTTGTTGAAAAGGATACAAAGTTCTCCGAAAAAATGGTATTTTGTTTCAGTAAGAGTGAACAATGTATAAAGGAAAGAGGACTTTTACATGTTAAAATCGATTGCTTTTATCGGACTCATTGTCGTTATATTTGCCAGTGGATGCAAAGAAGAACCTGTCGGTGCTCCTTGCGTGGCCGAAACGGATGATAGAAAATTCAGCACAGAACTTCTCGCTGATGGTACAAAGGCCGATACCATTACCTGGTCCATCGAAACAGGTTCTGTTCAGTGTGCGACAAGTTCGGGAATCTGCCTCACTCAAACTAAACTCAATCCCGACCGAGACAATGGCGAAACCAGCTCCTCTTCAGCTGTATCGCGTGCTGATCTCTGTCTCGAGACTCCGTCTGCCGAGAACTGCGGCGCTATCATTGAGGACGGACAGGTTATCGAAGAGCCGGTATTGCTCAAATTTTCTTTCTGTTCCTGCCGTTGCGAAGATGAAGACGGAAACCGATATGTAGATAACCCCGACAAATATGACGATTTGTGCGAATGTCCCCCGTCTGCACACTGTGTGAAAGTGCTTGACCCGATTACGGGGATCTCAGACAAACTATTCGGTGGTTACTGTGTACCCGAGTGTATTGATGAGCCTTGTGAATCATCCGGCGCATCGAATGAGGATTTCGGCGAGATCTGCACGCCCTCCACAAACAGTGAAGAGCCTTGGCTCTGGTCTTGTAAAACAATTACCCGTTAATCCCCTTGTCAGTCTGTTCTTCTCTTACAGCGAATCTTCAGTAAAACTTTATTGCCGCGGGGTCCGCTAAATCCAGTTGCCCAATTTTCTAATAACGGTGTTTCAATGAAACATAATAGTACGACTCAAATCGGTCAAACAGGTGAAAGCCTCGTTTGTGATAAATTAGTCAAACAGGGCTTCACCATCCTTGCCAGAAATGTTCGAGAGAAATTCGCAGAAATCGATATTGTAGCACTCGAAAATTCAACCGATATACTTGTGTTCATAGAGGTTCGTACCCGCAAAACAAGACAGCTCGGGCACCCTGCAGAAACCATCACCAGCAAAAAAATGAATCAAATACGAAGGGCTGCGACGGCGTATATGATTAAAAACAAGGTACACAATAAAGCAGTTCGCTTTGATGTGGCTACGATAATATGGGAAGAAAAAAAGTTTGAATATTTTGAAAATGCGTTTTGACGGGAACGGCGTCAATCATCCATCGCGATACTTTTACGATACCGCTCCAGCATTAGTTCAAGCGCTTGAATATTGGAATCACTGACACGGCCTTCGGCTTTCAACGCACTGGTGACGGTCTCCAACTGCTCAATATCCAGATGGCGAGATTCCCGCAACCGCCTCAGCATATCACTGAACTCTTTAAATACCTCATGTAATTCATCGCCTTTGCGCAACTTTTCAAAAAGCTGCAGGTGATCCCCATCGACAGTGGAAAGTAACCGTTTAATTTTGTACGCCGGCCCCGCAACCTTATGGGTAACAACAATAGTGGACAAACTTAGAACGACAACCAAAGCGGCCAGGGAACTCGCCAATACCAACCCGGTATACAACTGGTCTCGCGCACCTTTTTCTACAATTGCCTGCTGCGCCTGTTCAGTCATTGATGCAGTACTTAAAACCTGGGCGTTTATCAACTCTATTGACTCCACCAGCGTGCCGTACAGAAAATATCCCATCACGGTTACGATGAGGGTCACCATTCCGGCAACTCGGAACACCCACCCCAGTTGAAATTTCTTATCAATCAAAAAATTCCGTATTTGTCTCTTGCTTTGGGTTTGAGGAACTGATGGTTTTTCCGTTTGCTCCATCGTCATCTCCTTACATTTAATTCACTGAAAGGGTTACAAAAACAATTACAATACGTCCGGCGCCGCTTCAAGAATTTTGCCAATTAAATTTTCGATGAGCTTCTTCATTACAATTGTTTCTGCTTTGCGGATGGAATCAGTTTCAAGCTGCGCCACCACATCCTGACTTTTCCCCTGATGCCGTGCGGCCAGCGCATCTGAAAAATCAATTGGTACTCTCGCCTCTCCGGCAGGCATCATAACGAGATTGTAATCCGGATTTGACAACACGTTCAGCGCAATCTTTGCGACCATGTAATCCTGCTCTCGCTGGAGCTTAATCAATGCGCCCGAAATGATGAACCCCTTCTGGCTCTCTTTCTTTAATTTGGCGCGAACCTGTTCGTCAGTCATGACCCCAGACTGTATTTCTACCCCGGCGCGCGCTGCCAACACATCCATTACCAGGTCGCGCATAACGTTTACGATATTCGGTGTGCGGGAAGTGGAGGAATTCCCCATTGCATCCACTTTTACGAGGAACTGATATTGTCCGGGGGACTCTGCAATATCGGATGAATCGGCACTGTCAGGAGCAATTGCCTGAAGCAATCTAATCGTCGCCGCCAATTGCGTTTTAACAGCAGCGGAATGATTTCGTCGACTCGCTGCCTTGAGTGCCGGTAATGCGGCCGGATCTCCAATTTCGCCAAGTGCTGCGGCGACTGCAATCACAACATGTGGAGAACTGTCCTTAAGCGCGTCCTGCAAAGCAGGCAATGCCTCCTTGCTCTGAATCCGCCCCAGTGACTGAGCGGCCTGTATTCGAACACGATAGCTGCTCCCTGTTTTTAACAAATTTATGAGATAATCAGCGCGGACATCTGCGTTCGCGGAATGGGACATAAATGACACCCCAACCCATGCCAGCAATCCCCAACAAAACGCGATAAAATTGTATTTTACAAACAATTAAATTTCCTCATGCCGAAAAGGTTAATAGCTTCGCCACAATTATTTTGACGTAAAATAAAACGAAATCATCAATGTCATATCGTTTTTTTTTGTTTTGGGCACACTTAGTGATTTTATTGAAATTTGTGAATGTCTGCTCATAACTGCTCACGCCCTTGATTCTAGCGCGAACCCAAAAAAAACAAAACTGTTTTCAATTTAGTTGTCATGAATTACAGCATAACTTGACAATTTAGTATTCAATAGGCTTTAATACATCACAAATTGACAGGCGTTCCTCAATTTGCGCGGAACATCCAGAATTCGAAATTTGGAGGATGTAAATGGGTATTGCACTAGGGGTCGTTGCAGTAATTGTAATTATTGCGCTGATCTTCTTTTTTACTAAAAAATCAAATTCGGCATCGTCAGCTACTGAACTCGAAGGACGTTCTGATTCAACTGCCCCAAAGGGCGCTACCGCAACAACCGCATCTTCTGCCGATACACATGTCACCTCCTCTTTGGATGACTCCGGCGATATTGCTCAGGCGGAGGAAACTGACCAAACCTCGGATTCAGACGCTGATTCCAAATCTGAAAAAGAAAGCGAAGAAACCGCGGAAGGTGTTCGCCTGGATGAAACTGCAGAGCAGACAGCGGCACAAAATCTGAAAGCGGCACGACGCGAAAGAAAATTACAGAAGTTACGTCAGGGTCTTTCGAAAACACGAGGCGGCCTGGTTTCCAAAATCTCTGAGTTGTTTAAGGGCAAGAAAGAGATCGATGCGTCACTGCTGGAAGAACTCGAAGAAGTGTTAATCACCTCAGATGTGGGTGCAAAAACAACGGAGTGGTTGCTCGAAATGATACGAAGCGCGCTCGACAAGGAAGAGTTGAAAGATTCTGACGCTGTTTGGGCGCTGTTGAAACAAGAAATAAAACATGCCTTAAAAATAAAGGCTTCGCCGTGGAATTTTGATTCCGACAAACCGTTCACAATTATGGTCGTTGGCGTTAATGGGGCCGGAAAAACAACCACCATTGGAAAGTTGGCATCGCAGTTTACGGAGGATGGTCACAAAGTTGTGCTTGCGGCTGCAGATACTTTCCGGGCTGCAGCGGTGAACCAGCTTGAAATTTGGGGCCGTCGAACAGACAGCGAAGTCGTGAAGCCCGCGAAAGAGGGAGCCGACCCCTCCTCAGTAGTTTTTGATGCGATTAAAAAAGCACAAGAAACCGGAGCGGACATTGTAATCGCAGATACCGCCGGGAGGCTTCATACCCAAGCGCCGCTTATGGAAGAATTGAAAAAAATCAATCGCGTAATGGGAAAAGCGCACGAAAACGCGCCTCATGAAATTCTGCTTGTGCTTGACGCGACCAATGGCCAGAACGCACTTCAGCAGGTAAAAGAGTTTGGGGAAGCTCTTTCCATTTCCGGCATAGCGTTGACAAAATTGGATGGTACCGCTAAAGGTGGTGTGATTATCGGAATCTGCCACGAGTATAAAATCCCTGTCAGGTATATTGGTATTGGAGAAGCGAAAGACAGCCTCCGCCAATTCGACGTAGACGATTTCGTTGACGCCTTGTTTATTCAAGAAAATGAACAAGAAATGAAATGAGATGAAAGGTCGGAGTGTGCGCAGTCCAGACCTTTTTAGTACAATTTTATAGTAATATTGTTTGAAACTGTCGAAATTTGAAATTTTGAAGAAACTGTAAATAATTTATTGATCACTTTTTACGGCTTGTGTTATAGTGATTCACCAAATGGCAGATGGAAACAAAAGTTCAATTATTTTCAATAGTTACAGACATGCCACTGGTTTACCAATCGTTCGCGAGAGGATTATGCGATGAAAAGAAAACGCATTGAGCTGTCATTGCTACTAGTCACCCTTCTCCTTCTCCCTGTTGCATCTTTTGCACAGGATGACATGACCTTCGGCGAAGAAGAAGCAGAGGCTGGAGCAGACATGACCTTCGATGAAGGGGAAGCACAAGAAACTCCAATGGAAGGGGATACGGGCGCAACGGACGCGGGGACAGATGTCGGTTCTTCTGGAGGCGATTTACTGGATCTGGAAGATCTGGGAATGGACACCGGCGCCGGCGTCGGAGTGGGCGCACCCACCCAAAAAGGGAAGCCGGTTGAGAACGGAAATCTTACCGTTCTTGAACGACATCCTATCTGGGCAATTCAACAGGTATACGCTCTGAGAAAAGGCCGGTTCGATTTACAGCCTTCCTTCGGCGTTTCTTTGAACGATCCCTTTGTGCAGCACCAATCTTTCAACCTTGGTCTTTCCTATTACATTACTGAGGTTCTTTCCATTGGTGTAAGCTTCAACTGGTACCGTTTTCTCGATAAAGAGACTGACGTAAACTACTCTATCAGTCGCGCATCGCACCAGACGGTTCCAATTAATGAGTACTTCTGGGGCGGCCAGCTGAATATGACTTACGTACCAATGTACGGAAAATTCGCATTTCTTGAAAACTGGATTCTTCACTGGGATGTGTGGTTTATCGGCGGCGGCGGATTTATTTTCACACGGCCTATCCCGGTTATTGATCCAGACTACCGCTCATTTGAGTATGAAATGAAAATCGCATTTAACGTCGGTATCGGCGGTCGATTATATCTTACTCGATTTCTTGCTGTCTTTGTCGAGCTTCGCGACTACATCTTCCCGGAAAAACTGGAAGAGCTGACCACTTATTCGGATCCGGACATGCGCGCAGACGATAGCCTCTGGATTTCTGATGATGTTAAACTAACTAACAACGTAACGTTGCAGGCCGGAATAAGCATATTCCTGCCACCTACGTTTGAATTCAAATTACCCAAGTAACCGATAATGAAAGCAGGGAAGCAAATGTACAAAAATACACGAAAGGGAATAGGAAACTTGCCCCGTTATACCCTTGCGTTAACTTTCGCTCTTGTTACGTTATTCGGCGCAGCGAAAACAGTATCTGCTCAAGAAATTCTACTTGAAGGACCGCTGGCCGGTGCGCCCGCAGTAAAAAAGAAAGTTCAATATCGAAAACTGCGCTTTTCGGTTGGGCCGCAATTTGGGTACACATTGCTTAATGACTACATGCATAACTTTATGCTTGGCGCCAAAGCAGAGTTCAACGTAACGGATTGGTTGGGAATCGGCGTTGTTGGATTCTATACCTTGAATGCGCCTACACATTTGACCAATCATATTTCTTCTTCGGATAATAAAGTGGGCGCTGATTCGGTGCCATCGGAAAGCAACTGGCCGAGCTACACAGGTTCTCACAATTTTGAAGAACAGGTATCTCGATTGAAAAGTCTGTTAATCGGTCAGATAGCGCTTGTTCCGTTTCGTGGAAAAATGGCAGCATTTGAAAAGCTGTTCGTTGCTATTGACGGCTATATCTTCCTCGGCGGTGGTGTGGTTGTTTTTCAGGAACGCACGCATTGCAACTCTGATAACAATGGATGTGGTGAACTTAGTCTGTATCAGTCGGGCCGCGGCAGCGTCACACGAGACACGTTTGTTAAACCCACTGTGTCTTTCGGATTGGGCTTCACTGCCTACTTCAATCACTGGATAGGTCTGAATATTGAATACCGATTGGCACCGTTTAAATGGAATGCAGCCGGTACAGATGAGGCCGGACAACCGGGTAATCAATGGATTGTTGTGAATGACAACGATGAAACCATTTGGGACGAATACTCACCGTCCGGAGAGGGAGATTATCCTGACGGAAAAATCGACGATGCCGATCGCACTTGGAACGCAAATCAAAGTGTAATTATCGGTGTTGTTTTCAATCTTCCCAGAACACCCAAAATTACAGACTAACCCTTTCGGTTTACGACCTCACGTAAATTTCAATAATAACTCACGGCTATTTTTTCAATTTCAATAAATCAAACAGGCCTGAAACCTCTGAATTGCTGCGCATGCGAATGAGTCTCAGCTGACGAGCAGCATCAATATGCTGTGCGTCTATAGATAACACTTTCTCAAAACAGTTGATTGCTTCCTTATTCTTTTTATTACGTAAATACAATGAACCAAGTACATAGAATATGGTCGCATTTTCAGGTTTCTTTTTAGAGAGCATCCTCAATTCCCGTTCTGTACCTTCAAACTTTCGCTTTCCGCTGAGATATTCCGTCCAAATTCGGTAGGCCATATATTTGGGTTTCGATTCCATCTTTTCTGCTGCAGAAAAACTGCTCTCCGCAATTTCGTATTTTCCGTCGCGAAGCGCAGAAAACCCTTTTTCGAAATGCTGCGATGCTGAAACCGTTCCTTCATTTTTTTTATTCACTTGTAGGATAGGATTTCTCTTTGTTCTCGGGGGAGACAACATCGTGCTATCGCTGTCACCATCTCCATCCAGCGACAAAATATACTTCCGCCTGGACCGTTGATTAATTAAAGTTGAGTACGCTTGATGCACCAGCATATTCAATTCTTCTATTTTCTCATGTACGACACCCGGTGTCAGTCCGGCCAGCTGATCTGGATGGTACTTGGCGCGCTTCTCCATGTACGCTTTATTAATCAGTTCTATGGGAGAATCTTTCTTTACACCTAACAGTTCGAAATAATTCGCATTTCTGTATTTCATGTAATCGCTCATCAGCTGCTGAACCCGGTCGCTGTCATCTTCTCTACGCGAGCTAAACTTTCGCTTCGGCACAACGTCTTCATGAACGTCAATGTGTACCGGTACGCCCTCAGGAGAAACCCGAAATCCAACCATACCCACGATATAGAAGAAAAACAGCGTTTTCAACGCCAACGCGGGATGGCCACTTTTTAACAATATTTGAGAAATAGAAATATTCTGTTTCACAAGTTGCCAAATTCGAGCCTCCAAAGTGGTCAACGCGAGATCTGAATCAGAATACAGCACATCGTCCAGCACAAACGGAATATTCGTATCACGCATAATTCGTATCGCCTTAATTCGCTCAGCGGACCACGCATGCAATATTCCGTCTAAAATAATGCGTCCGGGCTTCATTCGCGCAACGATAATCTGTTCCTTCCACTGGTCTCCTGATTCAAATTTAAAATTTCCCTCGAACCAGGAAAAAGTACTGATGATTTTTTCGGAAAGATGTGACTCTAAAGCAATAAACAGTTCATGGGGATTTAAAAATTGTTCACTAAGGAGTAGCTCCCCGTAGCGTTGGCCTGAACTCTCCATTTTTTTTTGAAGATACTCATGCTGCTCTTTACTAATTTTCTCGGTTTGAACGAGATACACTCCCAGTGTTTCTTCCGGAAGAGAGGATTCGGCATAAATCGGGAATCCATTTTGAAAGTAGACTCGCTTTTCAGTGGCATCTGCAACAATTCTTAGTCGCCCAGTAGCTTTTTCAAAAAAAACGGAGTGTAGTATCTTTGGCAATGGATATTGGCTGAGATTGCCTGTACTGGGCAGCGGCTCGGTCTTGCAAACAATTTTTTTAATTGCGGCAACATCTTGAGTCGGCGGTCCCACCATAAATGTTACCGCTCTTGCGTCATCGTCATGGATAACCGGACGCCTCGGTTTCACCGGTTGAACTTTTTTCTCTGCAACGGATTTCCCATTCAATGCTTCTTGTATATGCTCGATTAATTGCCGCACTTGAAAAGGCTTTTGCAAAAATGACAACACATTGTAGGCCTGTGTCTCTTTTACGATATCTCTTGTCTGTAATACCGCACTCATCATCACAACAGGCACTTGCGCCCCTTGTGGAGAACTCCGAAGAGCCTGAAGTGTTTCAATACCGTCCAATTTTGGAAGAAGTACGTCCAGCAAAATAACATCCGGCGACAATCGAACCGCCATTTCGAACCCTTCCTGACCATCTACCGCTTCTAACACCTCAAACCCCTTTGACCTTAGATAAACCCCGATGATATTTTTCACATCAACATTATCTTCAACTACCAAAACTCTTATTTTATCTGATGTTTTCGTCATGCCGTACAACTATATCCAGTTGATCAATATACACTATTCAGGCAGCTGCGTCAGCTCAATCGAAAAACAATGACGAAATGGAGGGAAAAAATGAAACCGTCTATATGTCAACAACAGCTTTCTTCATGTAGCACTGTTTGTCATCACACATACTCATCTTGATTTCAAACGTAACCTTCGTACCATAAAATGCTGAAGGCACGGCTATATCAAACTGGACCAATTCATTTGTAAAAACAGCGGTATTCTCTTGTTTCCAAACTGTCTGAACGTGTTCGGACATCGAGGTGGGAGTCTTTAGGGTAACTTTCCAAGGGTATTCCAAATTGCAGTGAACCCCCCCCTTCGGGCGTATCTGAAGTACTATCTGCTCGCCTTTCGCTTTTGTACCGGTTTTTTTCAACAAAATACGATACACATCTCCTGGAACGACTTTTTCGACACTGAACGCGGCTTGGGCGACAAAAAGTATACCGCACAAAACAGCGATGCTCATCTGGATTCGAAAATTTGCATGTCTCATGCTGTTCTCCTATTTTCAAAAGCTGTGCTCGTTTTATATGACTTGAAAATAAAAAAAATGATACACTCTGCTCACAATATATATGAATAATACACAAAAATATTCCAGTGAAGAGCTAACGCCGGATACTCTTTTCGAAGGGAAAGTCGTCTTATACCAACCCAAAAAAGGGTATCGTTTCTCTGTAGATGCACCACTTCTGACCTGGTTTTCATGCGTGGAAAAACCGATTCAATATTGTGCTGATCTAGGTTGTGGTTGCGGCGTTATCGGTATTAGCCTGTTGGTTGCACAGCAGGTTAAAAATGTGGTTGCCATCGAAATACAGCCAAAACTGGCAGCACTTTCTGAGTATAACGCGATAGCGAACGGAGTGGCAACACAATTCACCAGCATTCACGCATCGGTAACCGCGCCGCACGCACAGCTGCCGGAAAAAAAATTCGAACTGGTTGTTTCCAACCCGCCTTTCTGGCCCTCCGACAACGGTCGTCTGCCGCCCGATGAGGAGCGACGTATAGCGCGGCATGAAATTTCAATAACAGTGGATGAAGTCGTCCAGTCCGCCAAACGTCTGCTCCACCCTAAAAAGGGACGGTTCTGCATCGCGTTTCCTGCAATGAGACTGGAAACGCTTCTGAAATCAATTTCCAATGCCGGGCTGAATGCAACTCGTGCCGTTTTCATTCATCCCCACATCAACTCGATTGCCGAACTCGTACTGCTGGAAGCGCGATGCGGCAGGTCGGGTCAATTGAAAATCGCACCGCCGCTTTACTTGAAAGATGCGCAGGGAAACAACAGCGCAGATGCGACAGAAATTTTATCGGGGCGATTCTGTCCGCCGCTTCAGCGTATCGAAGACATTCGGACCGCAACCAGATAGCGTATTCAATTAATTTATCGGATCGTCAACAGGTTTGAAGGTATCGAGCAAATCAAACAGGATCATTCCCTTGCTGGATTGGTCAATAATCACAATATTATTGTTGGGTGCGACTTCGATGTCTGTAATATCCTGACCGATGGTGACACCCATAGGCGTAAATCCGTTGATGGTCTCAAAGATAAACCCAAGCACATCAAAACTGTCTTTGGTTAAATCGCGCCCTAAATCAATCACTTCGTTCAGATAAAATTTCAAATACAAGTTTTCGAAAATCGCCCCTTCAAACACACGCCCGCTGTTCCAGCCGTTGCTGGTTTCATCCCGCCATGGAACGCATTGGCCATTGACCATAGAACCTTCCGACAAAAAGCCTGTTGCCTGCCCTGTCAGCACCCAAGAGTCTCGCGCCCTTACCTGGTAGGTCAATACTTCCCCGAAGCACTCCTTGGTAGGTAGCGGCGCATACAGTGACGTATCGGGGAACGCAGCCAAACGCACAGTGTTTGAATCGACAATACCAACCACCTGGTACCAACTGCGCTTGTCTTCGTCTTCCCAGGCGGAACAGTCTGTTTCGGGGATGAACGGCGCCGGATCAGAAGTAATTTCGACAATGTCTCCCGGGTACCCGCGAAATCTTGCGAACAGCCCCGCCGGATCAGAATGAACATCGTCGAGGTCGGCCGGGTCTACTGCGGTATCCGTATCTGCTGCAGGTTCAGTATCCACACTTGAATCGGTATCCACCGGCTTCGGATACACCCCCCACAAATCGTCTCCTGCCGGACCGAGCAACCCGGCGCTGCAGAAATCTTTATATTCATCTTTCAAATCAATAAAATTTGAGGCGGTAGACGCATCTTTCAGAATTCCCACCCCGGAGATGTCCAGCAGTCCCTGGTACATCAATTGCCACGTATCCCGGACACTCATGCGTCGATCGCATCGAAAATACACATTCTGAGTATCTTCGGTCTGCACCATACGAAAATCTGTCTGGTCCCCACTGCAATTTGCCGCTGCAATCGCGACCGAATCAATATCTGAATCGGACACCGTTGTCAGTGGTGCGAACGGATCATCGTAAGAAAGATGATCTTCATCTCCAATCAACTGCACATCATCTCCCACTTCAGGATAAATCATATCCTGCTCACCGTCATCGTCCTCATCGTCTTCGGGATCTTCGTACCAGAGCGTGCTGGATCTGAGAGAATGGGAATAACTGGAGTAATTCGCAATATCGTCGGTGAAATCGTCATCGATGGATACATCTGCAACAAACAGCGTCGCTCGCGTCGTAGAAATCAAGGCGATGGTGCCGTTGAAGGTAAGCGGCTCGGGCTTTTCACCCTCTGGAAGGGTTTCGGAAAACCGTGCCAGTTTCACTTTTTTGGCAATACCGGGAAGCTCCATACTATACATGTCTGTCGCGGTAATATCCCATGCGTTGATTTCAACCAATTCCCCGGATTCCAAATCCAACACAATCACGCCGCCTTTTTCGTTCTCAACAATGTACATCCACCGCTCAAGCTCCGGTTCAATGGACATATCGCGGACAGTAAATTCGTTGAGATCCATACGACGAACGACCATCTCGGCCGGATCCAATTCCAAGACCTCGCCGGTGCTCTCATATGAACGCTTGGCGCGATCAATTAAAATCTCCCGTTGAATTTCCAAAATATAACTGCCCCCCCCGTTCAAGCCTCCCTTATTACCGCCCACATACAGGGACGCGGTCTGCTGTGACGCCACCATCGACCAGGGCGCCACGCCTTCCGGCCGGGGATCTTCGCCCTCAGACAGGGTCGCATCATCCATTCGCAGATACGCCAATACCCCCGGACGAACCCTCGTTCCCGCGGCGTAATACTCCTCCAGATTCACAACCGCTATTCGCCCCACGGTGGGTTGGGTCACAAAAGCGAATTTATCGAGCATCGCGGAATCGTCGTTTTCCCCCACGCCCACATCACTCGACACCACAATCTGCGCAGCCGGATAAGACACATTCACCGAACGGGCAGGCTGCAGGCCGACGTTGTTGTTTTCGAGAACCTGCTGAACATTGATAACGGAAATATCTCGGGTCTCAAAATTCGCGGTGTACACATATGCGCCGTCCGAAGATGCGGTAATATCTTGCGGCTGACCACCCACCGGAACGAAACTGTTGAACGGAATACGTTTCTCCTGGTCGACAATTTCATAGTCTTCGAGGCTCACAATGGCCACTTCTCCATACTGGGTCTGGGTGACAAATGCGAAAATCTCGGCGTCGGAGCGTTCGCTGTTGCGACAGGCGTCAAGCGGCAATGCTTTGAGCTGACTGTCATAACACACCAACGCCACATCTTGCGGGTGATTGAACTGCGGAATCTCCACATCGGGAAGCTCCTCTTCACACCCGAATAAAATCATTCCCGCCGCAAACGAAACCGTAATGAGTTGTAAAAAACCGTATTGTAACAAACTGCGCACTGTTAATGTCCTTCAGGCAAGTTGGGGTCACCGATACGAACAATCAATGACTCATCCGGTTTTCCCTCGGGTTGCACGCGGATAAGATTGAACGGCGCCTCCGCCTGTATCATGGTGATGGTGGAATCGGAAAAGTTGGCGATATAGGCAATTTTTCGCTGGTTATCAAAAGTAATATCCTGCGGACCTTCGCCGGTTTTGCGGATAGCCGGTATCATGAATTCGGTGTCGACGACATAGACCTGCCCCGTCAGAAAGCACAAAACGAAGGCGTACAATTTGTCATCGTACGGGTCGGCCGGGTCCTGCTCATCGACAAATGTATCGACCGTGGAACTCTCCCGACAGATGGTGGTCATATCGACCACTTCGTAATTCTCCAAATCCATTTTCAGCAGCGAAGGCGGACTCTGGGTGATGGCGAACGCGGTTTTGCCGTCGGGAGACACGGCGATTTCCCGCCCGCCGGTACCATCGAGCAACGCCCCCGTGATAGAAATCGTATTCGCCTGGGAAAACCAGGGATCGGTCAGGTAGCTGCCGTTGCGGTCGGCGTCGGTTTTCACATTCAACACCGCCACATGGGGAGATGCATCCCGCTGACCGACCACATATATTTCATTGTTTCTCGGATTCACCGCCAGCCCCGACGCCCCCTCCACCACGCCGCCGATTACCTTGATGAGCCGGTTGTCAAACACCCGTTCGGCATCGCCGGTTTGTCTGGCCACCGAAAACAGCGATACTTCCCCGCCGGCGCGATGGGTCGCAAAACCGAGGGTCTCCACGACCGACACGGTTTGTCCATCCGCTGTCATATATTCGCCTTCGAAGTCCATTGTCTCCACATCGTAGGGCTCCAGGGGCATCGATACACTGCCGTTGCTGGCTATCACGTGGTCGTCGTCACATCGTAAATCGTTGCTGTTGTGCTCGCCGCAATCCAGCAGATTGGCGCCGCTTCCAATATCAACCGCAATCACGGAACGTTCGCCCCGCACCGGAATCAACGCGCGATCTCCAGCCGGTGTGATATTCAAATCACTGGCATAGGCCCCCAAACGAATCGTTTCTGAAACACGAAGGCCGTCTTTGGGGTCCAAGTTACAATAGTTGCCGGAAATTCCGCCGGAGCAATAGGTGTCAAGCGCAACTTCCTCCGGCAGGGTAAACGTTCCGGTGCTGTCATCATACTCAAAATGCAATGTTTTCTGAACCTGTGCGTCCGTGTCAAACACCTGGCTGGAATCCAGATGCGACAGCTGATAGGCCACCAGCGTGCCGGCGTTGTACTGCAGATCGAAATTGGAATTCACAATGAGCAGGTGGCTGTCGTTGGCGATAGCGGCAACCGCCACCGGATACACCAGTTCGTCGCTCGGTGGGTCAATACCCGCCGTGTCTCCCAGACATCCGGCAATCGACGCAGCGGCTGCAATAATAGACAATGATAATTTAAATTTAAATGGTTTCATCAGATGCCGGATACTAGACGAAACCCCACCGCTTAGCAAGCGCCGTTTTAACCTATTCTCACATGACGCAAATCATGGAAAAAACGCCCCCCGGCCTCGATTTTGCCGGCCAAAAACCTCGATCGGCCGAACCGACAATCCATAGAAATCGCCCAACCGACCGCTATGGCATTTGAATACCGACATTCGCATCCATTCGGCACAATTCTTGTTTGAAGCGGTTTCATGTCGAAACTCTCATTCATCTGCGTCGTTTACGTCGCGGCCATCTCATTCGGGGCATTGACCCCCATTCCGATCGCGGTCACAACCGCGCTGTGCGCGCTGACGTGCTCACTCTTCGTTCACCGCCCCGCACTGAAAATTTCTCTGCTCTCTATCGTGGCCGGCGTGGGGGTATCCGCCTGTCACAAACCTCCGCCTTCCCCCTGGCGCCCGGAAACCGACTGTCTGCGTCAATTCACGGGTGTCGTCGCAACCATCCCTTCCGCCCGCGACGGCCACACCCGATTCACATTAAAACTGACGCATCTGTCTTCGTGTGCGGTGTCGTCTCAAAAACCCCACCCGATTCCATTTCGCGAAAATGCATACATTACAGTAAAAACAGCAAAATCATCTAAACCCGTTTCTTTTTCCCCTGGAGACACCATCTCCTTCGCGGCGTTTGCCCAATTGAACCGTTCCTATGCAAAATCGAGAGAATCTGTCCGCTCCCCAAACACCTTTCTCAAAGGGTTTGTCCCTGATGCCTGTCAAATCGCTGTCATAGACACCCCGAACGCTTTCCACCGCTGGATACAACGCGAACGACAAAAAATCGCGTCGTTTTTCTCACATCATTTATCTCCGCAGACCGCCGGCATCGCCATTGCCCTCACCATCGGGGAACGGACCCATCTAAAAACAGACCGAAAAAACCAATTCCAACGAACCGGAATCGCGCATTTACTAGCCGTCAGCGGATTGCACCTGGGTATCTGGGCGCTCTTCAGTTACGGCGTGTTGCGCTTCTTTTTGGTGCGAATATATCCGTTGGCCGCTGCAACAGACCCTTCCAGATATTGCGCCGCACTGACGATTCCCATCATCGTGCTGTATGTCTTTTTGTCCGGCGCCCATCCGCCGGTCATTCGCGCCGCGGTCATGTACCTGGCAATTCTCGTTGCCGGAATCGTTCGCATGCAGTCCACCCCGTTTCAAACTCTGCTACTGGCTGCCGCACTGATACTGTCGACTGATCCGACGCTCATTGCAAATGCCGGATTTCAACTGTCTTTTATTTCTGTGGCCGGATTCCTGTACTTTCTTAAACGACGTGACGAGTCACTCCCTATCTCTGTTGCAACGCCATACGTTGAACAAACCGGCGTCGCATCCCCGCTGATGCGCATACTGCACCGCCTGCGCGATTCTCTATTCGCCGTCACACGCGTCTCGTTTCTGGCCACCCTCATTACCAGCCCATTTCTCGCCGTTCATTTTCAGCGGGTTCCTCTGCTCGCGCCGGCCATAAACGTGATCTGTGTTCCGTTGGTAACCATTGTTCTCATGCCTCTTCTAATGCTGACAACTGCGGCGATACTCATTTTTCCACCGGCTGCCGCGCTGACCGCCCCACTCTGCGACACGGCAATCCGCTGGTTCATCTGTCTGATTTCGACAATCGACCCCATGGCATTCGTTTTCTTCACGCCGACCACACTGCTTCAGGCGGGCGTCACACTGACATCGACAGCGCTGCTGTGCATCATCGGAAAAAAAATCAGTTCAAAAAAAATCAGATGGGCTCTGTTCATCGCCACCGGTGCAGGCGGCGTACTATGTTATTATCAGTCGGTAAATATCACCACTGTGCCCGATGACGCACTGATATTTGACTTTCTCGACATGGGTCAGGGCGACGCCACCGTAGTGACCTTCCCGAATGGAGAGCACTGGCTCATCGACGGCGGCGGCACCGCGCAACGGGACATCGGTCGCGATCATCTGGTTCCCTCCCTGCAATCTCTCGGTATTTCTACGTTGGACAAAGTGATACTCACACATCCGGACCCTGATCACCTGATGGGCATCCCGGCGGTTCTGCAACAAATTTCGGTACGAGAACTCTGGGATAATGGACAGGGCCTGGATGAACCGACGCATCCGGCATATTCGGAGATGCGGAAAATAGCCCACCGAAAAAAAATTCCCATCAAGCGCGGCGGTTCCATTTGCGGCCCGCATCAAGTCGGACGCGTACTTGTCACCGTGCTTCATCCCTGTTTTTCGCACCGAACATACGCACCTGAACTTTCATTCAACGATAATTCCATTGTACTGCATTTTCAATATCACCGGCACACAGTGCTGCTTCCCGGTGATCTCAGTTTCGAAGGAGAACAACATCTTCTCAAATCAACGTCAAATCTTTCCGCCGCTGTTCTGAAACTGGGGCACCACGGGTCCGGCGGCGCCACATCCATCGCTTTTTTGCAGGCGGTTCAACCGAAACACGCTGTTGCGAGTTGCGGTTTTCACAACCGCTTTCACTTCCCGTCAACATCGCTTCGCAACAGACTGAAGTCACGCCGTATTTCGCTGCATCGCACAGATATGGAAGGCTGGATTCGGTATATTCTGACCCCCTTCAACGCCCGATTTGAAAACCAAAAAAATTGAAAAACCCAATCATTTTAGTTGCCAAGCAACAGGAGCTCGTTTACATTCAGCCTGTTTTTGGATAGACCGCATTCACGCATTTTTGCAAATCCAAAAGAAAAAGGTAACGAGCGATTCATGAAAAAAGAGATTTTTGACTCGTTGGCGAGGCTTTCTCCGGACTCTCCCGCCATGAGCACATCCCCCCAGCAGTCTCCAACTGCTGAAATTCCCGGAGAACTGGCGTTTTGCCTGGAAACATTAATGAACAAAGTGGGCAAAGAAATGAACTTGTCTCCCCAGTCCGTACTGGAGCGAATCCTCGATGCCGGGGTGGACGGTTGGGTAGGACAATTATCTGACAATACCAAACGTTCTGTGGGCCTGATCAATGGAAAGCCCCATACGTCAAAAATCATCGCGCACGACGATATTGACGACGAAGATGATCCGGATCCCGCCCACGCGCAGCAGGCTGCCTATGCGCAAATGACAGAATCGTACGGGTACACGCCGTTGACCGCTCACACGATGAGCGCAAACGGTCAATCCAACGGTCGCAAAGACCATCGGAGCAACGGTTCCAACGGTCGCAAAAACAGCAAGTCCAAAAAGGTTCGCCCTTCCGGAAAAAAACATCCGCCCAAACGCAGTCAGTCGTCGCGCCGACGAAAATTCTCGACGCCCAAAAATCACACTTCCGCACAATAAGGTTTTCACATTTTGCTTCGCTTCGGCCGGCCAAACCGCGCATATGGCCGCCGGCTTCACATGTCATTTCAATGGTCCATGACGCACTCGCGCTGATTATTCCATCATTTGAACGATTTGCTGCACGGTTCTCGATGAATGGCATTAAAATTGCCCCTTCCCCCACCCATGACCCAGCACAACTCTCGTTCCATTCACATTGAAATTCGCAAAGGCGCAAGAAGCGTGGGGGAATATCGATTCAGCCACGGAGACACCGCGACCATCGGTCGAAATCCACAATGCCATATCGTGCTCGATGCCAAAGAGGTGTCCAGACACCACGGCACATTCAACTTTGATGCAATCGGATTTCGGTTGGACAACCATTCGCGAAACGGCATTCAAACCGCGCAGGCCACATCGGAAGGAATTATTGCGTACAACACCGCCTGTTTCGTCGGCCCATACCAACTGCTGATTTGCAGCGAAGACAACAACCATTCATCTGCACCTACCGCAGATTTCCGAAAAGACATTATGGAGCGGTTAATCGACGAGCTGAATCTGAATCTGGTTCGGGGAAACCCGCAGGAACTGGCGTACCGGGTGGAAAGCGCGCTCGATCGCATTCTGGCGGAATCGGGTGTTTCCGCAGATGAACGATGTCCGCTTCGCGAAACGCTCCGCAACGAAGCCATCGGTTTGGGCCCTCTCGAACCGCTTTTGAAAGACGACACGGTCAGCGAAATCATGGTTGTTACGCCCCGAAAAATTTACGTGGAAAAAAATGGTGTTCTGAAACGAAGTGAGCACACCTTTTCATGTGAAAGTTCTGTGCGAACTGTGATTGACCGAATTCTCGCTCCATTGGGACGGCGAATCGACGAATCGTCTCCCATGGTGGACGCACGACTTCCCGATGGTTCACGGGTGAATGCCGTCATTCCTCCTCTGGCGCTTCGCGGGTCATCCGTTACCATTCGAAAATTCTCAAAGCATGCATTGTCTTTAGATGATCTCATCGCTTACGGAAGCTTGAACCGTGAAATGGCCGAGCTGCTGAAGCAGGCGGTTCGTCAAAGACAAAACATTGTTATTTCAGGAGGAACCGGTTCCGGAAAAACCACCCTGTTGAATGTTCTCTCCGCGCAGATTCCCGATACAGAGCGTATCGTCACGATTGAAGATGCCGCCGAGTTGCAGCTACATCAGCCCCACGTGGTATCGCTGGAAGCCAAACCCGCCAACAGCGAAGGGCGTGGTGAAGTTACCATTAGAGATCTGGTTAAAAATGCGCTTCGAATGCGTCCAGATCGCATAATTATCGGCGAATGCCGAGGAAAAGAAGCGTTGGACATGCTTCAGGCGATGAATACCGGCCATGACGGCTCGCTGACCACAACCCACGCCAATTCGCCCAAAGAAGCGATGAACCGCTTGGAGACCCTCACGCTGATGGCCGGACTGGATTTACCATCCCGCGCCATTCGAGAACAGATTATCGGCGCCGTTCAAATCGTTCTTCAACAGAAGCGATTCCCGGACGGTGCCCGTCGCATCACCGCCATCAGCGAACTGTGCGGAATAGATGACGAAGGAAGAATTCAAATGACGGATATTTGGCGATTTGCGCAAAGCGGAGACAGGAACACCGATTTTGTTTCGACCGGATGGATTCCCCGCTTCATACTTCAAGGAAAACGAAAATGACATTGGCGCTTTCTTGTCTCACGGCTGTTTCGGTGCTGTTCCTGGCGAACGGAATTGAAAAATCTTCTCGTTTCAAAGGGTATTGGAAGCGCTATGAACAACTCTTTCTTTTTTCAATACGTCAGAACCGAAACACCGCGAAAAATGCGGCAACCGGAACGATTGTACTGTGCTTCGTTACCGGCATGTTGTCGCTGTATCTCAATGCGCCGAAACCGGCATTCGCAACCGTTGGATTATTTTTCCTGCCATGGCTGCTGCATCGACATGTAGAGAAGGTCAGAAAAGCACAGCTCAATCGTCAGATGGATAGCATGCTGGCCAATCTTGCCAACGCAGTAAGCGTTACCGGAAATCTGGTCAACGCCATCGAGGATGTGGCAGCGGGTGAGCCCGAACCCATGCGATCCGCACTTCAATTGACGCTTCATGAAATCAACCTTGGAAAATCCGAAACAGACGCGCTGAAACATTTTGCCGACCGCAGTGGTATTCCACTGCTTGCCACCGCTATCGGCGCGGTGATCGTTGGAAAGCAGCAGGGAGGAAATCTGGGCGCGATTTTATCTTCGACAGCGGAGGGCATTCGCGAAATCAAGCGGCTGGAAGGCGTATTGAAGGTTAAAACCGCTGAAGGACGAAACCAGGCATGGGTGATGGGAACCGTCCCGATTTTTCTTTGTGGAATACTTCAAATCATCAATCCGACCTGGCTTGCACCCCTCTGGTCAACCCCTCTGGGCTGGGTGATTGTCGCCGCATGTATCCTACTGGAGGGAATCGCCATTTTTCTCATCAGAAAGATTCTGGCGGTGACACTATGAATATGCTGTTTCAACTCATGCCGCCTCTGTTTTCAGTTGCTTCCATTATCCTGTTGTTGGCCGGAATCAATCAAACGCTGCCCACCTATACCACACCATCCGGAGAACGTGCTGATTCGTTCATTGCCACTTCCAAAAAATTGTCCCTGTATCGTTGGATTCACAGAATGTTGTACGCTATTGCGTTTCAAATAAAACCACTCATTTCCCATAAAACAAAATTATATCTAAGCCACAAATTAAAAGTCGCCGGTATGCCGTTTGGACTCAATCCAGCAGAATACATTGCCGGCGTTCTGGTACTATGTGTCGCATGTGGAATCTGGGGTGCAATGATGTCATACCGCATTTCAAATCAGCTCGTTCCCGGTTTTCTCACGGGAGTATTTATCGGGGCGGTGATACCGTTCGCCAGACTGGACGCAACCATTACCTCTCGCAAACAACAGATTCTACACACTCTCCCGAGCGCAATTGATTTAATTGCACTGTGCCTACGCGCCGGTCAGGACTTTCACGGCGCCTTAAACGCGGTTTCATCGCAACTGCCGAACTGTCATCCGCTGAAAAACGAGTTCAAACTCATGGCCGTGAATATTGCGCTTGGAATGTCGAGACCGGATGCGCTGAAAAAAATTGCGAATCGTATCAACGCACCGGAAATGGATCGTTTCGTACAAAGCATATTGCGAGCGGAACAGAAAGGAAGCTCTCTGGCAGACATATTCTCCATTCAGGCTGACATCATGCGAACCCGGCGAACACACACGGCGGAACAGGCGGCAAGCCGCGCGTCTGTACTGATGCTCGGCCCGCTGATGCTGATTTTCATCGCGGTATTTCTGCTGCTTCTCGGCCCATTCGTCGTCAATGCGTTTTACGGCACGCTGGTGTAGATTTCCTTTTCTGCAAATCGATTTTTTTTGGGCGGATAAATTGACCAATGGGTTCAACCTGTTCTTTATTACAAGGTAAGGAGAAAACCATGTCTCATGGCAGATTAATTATTTTTGAAGGAGTGGACGGATCGGGAACCACCACACAAGTCGCCAGGTTGTATGAAAAACTTCATACGCAGGGCACCCCGGTGCTGCAAACCGCGCAGCCATCGTCACGCCCGACGGGCAAGCTGATTCGTGACATTCTCGGCGGACGTCAAATTGAAAACCCCAGCTATCAGACCATGTCTTTGCTTTTCGCCGCAGACCGCCAGGATCAGCAGGAAAACGAAATACTTCCCGCAATTAAGAGTGGTCGGCATGTGGTCTGTGATCGCTATGTGCATTCATCAGTTCTGTACCAAAGCGTTACCTGCGGCGATTTGAGTGTTCAGTCGTGGATTAAAGAACTCAATCGGCATATCGTCCCACCCGACGTCATCATCTATCTGCGCATCGACGCCGAGACGGCGAAATCCCGCAGAGCGGCTAGAGGTGGGGAAGAAGAAATATTCGACAAAACCGAATTTCAGAAAAAACTCATCGCCGAGTACGATCGACTCTCTAGTATTTTTCCCAACGACAATATACGCACTATCGACGCCACACAATCGATTGAACAAATTGAAGCAGAAGTTTGGAAATGGGTTAAACCACTTGTCGGCGAAACATCGCCGGATAACGGTTGAGGACTATCATGAACAATACGTATTTTTTACCCGTTCTTTTTATTCTTACCGCATGCGGCGGTACCGCGCCGAATACCGATGCCGACGCCGCTGACGATGCCATGGCCACCACCGATGCAGCGGACGCCGCTCCCAAATCAGCCGCCGTTGAAGCGGAACCACCACCACAGCCGATTACCGATGTAACCCGCGAACAACTCAATTCCATTCTGGAAAAGGGTCCGGCCCACATACTGGCGATGGTTCAAACCGATTCCGTAAAAGAGGGCGGGAAATTCATCGGATTTAAAATCGTATCTTTCCGTGTCGATGCGCCGTCTATACTCGGTGTACAACCCGACGATATTGTAAAAAAAGTGAACGGCCTTTCCATAGAACGCCCCGAGCAATTTCTAACCGTGTTTGAAAAATTGAAAACCGCCGCTGAAATCACATTTGTGGTGATGAGAGACGGAACGGAAATGACGCTGTCCACCCCCATTCAGTAGACAAACGCTACTTCCTACTGAAAAAATATTTCATAAAGAATTCTACCGCTGGTTGAACCAACCGTTTGTGTGCCACCGCGCCGTCGCCGGTATCCACCACAAAACTTTTTATCACGCCGTCTTTGGTGGCGCTGCACCGATATGGAAGAGTCCGCAGCGCTTCGCCCGGATGAAAATCGGGACACTCGACCGGTTCAATACCGAGGGGCGAATACGCCCGCCCGAAATCAAACCCGGATTGATATTCGGGGTACTGCTTCGGCTTGAATCCGGCGGTCTCCACTGAATGAATATTAAATGTTTCAATTTTCGCTTTCTGCAGGGCGCGGATTTCCTGCTGCCACCCTTCGCCGAGACAGGTATCAAAAAAGCCCACCCCTTTAGGATGTATCAGGTGTATCTGATTCAATCCGTCTCCACCGCACCCGGCCGCACCGGAATGTCCGAACGCATACCAATCGCCGGCGCTCACTCCTTCTGCACTCAGCAGCTCAATCACTTTTTCCTGGAACTGTTTCGGCTGAAACCAGGGCCAGTTGCTTCCCGTGAATCGAAACACCGGCATCACCAAAATGACCGGTTCGATAACGCCTCCTTCAATCATCGATACCACCTGCCGCTGAACCGGTTCCATAAACGCGTAATCGCGCGGATCCTTGCCTCGTTTGGGTTGGCCGTGAAACGCGATTACCACCGGATAGGTTCCTCCCTTTTTTGCCCCCTTCGGAATCACAATTCGATGTTGATCGGAATCCTCGGGAAGTGCATACGACTCCGCCGCGCGCTCCTTGGGACACCACTCAAATCGAACAACTTTTGTTTCGCCAAATGTGTCTGCGGAAGCTGTCTCATCATGCGCCGGGGACACGTCCGCCCCAGCCGGATCATCATCTCCCTCGGGTATATCGCCATCAGACGCCGACGCGCTGCTCTGCATCTTATTGCCGTCATTGACTTCGGTTTCAGCGGTTTCTGACCCTGTTGCATTTTGCGGCGACTGCCCGTCGGTCGCATTTTGCCCCGCATTGGCAGGCAATGTCGTGCCCGCACAGGCAACACTCAACAACACCCACATAGCGTTCAACCCAAACGCATGAAATCTTAAAACACGACTACCATTTTCTCTTTGCATGTTTATCCTTTTTCTTCTGTATGCGCGCAACCCGATATGCCGCTCCGTCCGCTCCCTCCAGCTCAGCCGCCTGCTCGGCATGACGAAGTGCGCTTTCGTAATCTTTTTTTCGATGCTCGTACAGCTTTGCCAGCTGCAGATGCGCGTCCACGTCGCCCGCATCCACATCGAGAACACGCCGGTATGCGTCTATTGCTTCATCGAACGCCTTTCGGCGCATCGCTTCTTTACCCTTCATATGCAGCGCGATTCGTTTGTCATCGGAATCGCCCAGTGCATCCGCCGCATCCAGGTGTCTGTTCCCAATTTCTTTTTCGCCGGCGCCGAACGCCTCTCTGGCCAATCCCAGATTATCTGCCGCATGGGCAACCGCCAGCGGATCGGAATAGATTTTATCGAGCACACCGCCCAGGGCCGCGAGCGCCACAATATCCAATAAATTGTGCGCCAGTATATCACATATCCGCTGTGCCCCCGCGCCGAACAGATACTCCCGATATGCCGCCGGAATTTCCGACCCTGGAATGTCGCCTTCCCGGGTGAAGCCCAGAATCACTTTTTCAAGATTCTGCAGCGATCGGTCGGACAAACGTCTTTTAAAAATTCTGCGGGAAACATGCAACAAATCGAGATGAGGAAGATTGTAACCGGGGTTTTTCACCTTGTTCACGATAAAACGCGTATTGATTAGCGGCATGTCAAACGATTTGCCGTTGAACGTTACCAGATACGCCGCTTGTTCCATACGGTTTGCCAGCGCTTCCAGCTGCGCCGGTTCCTCAGAGGGTTCACGGCAGAAATACTGTTCCACCACAAACACCCCGTCTTCAAAATAGCCGGCACCGATTAAAAACGGAAGTGTGCCGACGCCGCCGCTCAATCCCGTGGTTTCGGTATCGATGAACAGTGCGCCCTCCGGCGGCAACTCCGCAATACGAGTATCTTTGGCAAATGCCGCCAATGCCCGCCCGGTTTCCAAATATCGATTCACCGGCTCATTCCCCATGTAGTAACCCGGGTATGTTTGTCGGCTGAGCCACACCTCCCCCATCGCGGTATGAAGTACCTCGCCGGGCAATATGACCGCCGAATCCGGTTCAACCACAACTGAATCCTCCCCACTCCCACCAATACTCACCGGTCGGTCAACGTCATCTGTCGGCAGTTCGCTTGCCTGTTGGGAGCGACGATTCCGGGTACCCAGGGCATGCACCTTGCTCGACTCAATCTTTTTCATGCGTTTTTGCAGTTGCGCGATAATCTCAGACTTCGTGCCCGCTATCGGCTCATCCTCGCACTCTGCATCGGGTGGTTCACCGTCCGATTGTAAAAAGTTCTCAACCGCGCCGTCTTCTCGCCTCGACGTTTCCCCTTGCACTTCGAGCGTTCTATCCCGTTTCTGTTTTCGCCTGGACAACCGGTTGTGCAACTTACTCAACTTCGCACCTCGCTTCGCAGCAGCGTTTGCCCTGTCAGCAGCGCCAAAATAGTTTTCGCGGTATCCTTCACCGCCAATGCCGCCTTTGCCGTTCCACCCGGCGCCACCGGGCCGATGCATACCGGGCATCCATCGTCACAGGGACACCCGCTGACCAACGCCATGACATCGGTGAGCAACAATTCATATTCGTCGTATGCGCGTTCCGAAAGTCCCACACCGCCTTCGTGCGTATCGTACATATATATCACCGGCTGCCAGTGCGTCTGCGTCCCCCCCTCGGGGACGGCTGTCTGAACACTGAAAGCAATGTCGCGCGGGTCACACATCAACCGCAATGCGGCCACCTGAGCCATGGCGTTCGCAATGCCGTCCAGCGCCAGCGCTGCCGCTTCCGGATTGAACGACTCAGTAATTCGGCCGTCAAACACCAACCACACGGACTCCGTTTCAATCACTCTGGGCGGCAGCGAAATGTCACCGTACCCCAGGTTTTCGTGGGTCTGAAACTTGATTTTCTTGTAGCCCACAACATTTTCAACCACCTCCACATCTCCCTGTTGCAGTAAAGAGGCGCCAATCGATTTTTCCTGGCGCCGCTGCAACATCTCGATACGCGTCTGATCCACCGCAGTGGTGTAGTAAACGGGTTCCACCGGACGAACAAACGCCTTGCACTGCTCCGGGTCGAACCGGGTTACCTCGAAGGTCTCCCCTTCGTGCTGGTATATAGCGTTTTCATGCAGTTCAAACCGAGCACTGTGGGCGGCCACCTCGGCCATCGGTTCATTGGTCTCCAGGTTGTATACCACCACATTGGGTGCCAGTGCGGTGCGCAGATTCACCTCCGCCGCGGGGTAGGCATCGGCCACATAATGAAACCGCTCTCCGCTCAGCTTCAGTGCCCCCTCCTGCGCCAGACAAGTCAGCGCTTCCTGTGCCTCCGCCACCAACAGGTTCCCGAACGCTTCCGCGGTGCCGAAGGGCAGTTCAAACGCGGCGCAACGCAGATGGGCCAGCATGATTTCCACATTGTCAGGCTGCACCAACGCCTGCTCCGGAGACGCCTCCAGCAGGTACGACGGGTGTTGCGCCAGAAATTGATCCATAGGCGTGCTGCGCGCAATCAATACCGATAACGACGGATGCAACCGTCGGCCCGCGCGGCCGCTTCGCTGATGCGTGGCTGCGATGGTGCCCGGGTACCCCGCGAGCAGTACCGCATCTAATTCTCCAACGTCAATACCCAGCTCCAGCGCGTTGGTGGCCACCACCGCTTTCAGCTTTCCGTCCCTCAAATCCGATTCTATTTCGCGGCGCAACGTGGGCAGGTAGCCGCCCCGATACCCGCGAATCCGACGCACTATGTCAACGTCTTGCCGAAACTTGTCCTGCAGATACCGCAACACAATCTCCACGCCGCGCCGGGTTTGACAGAACACCAGCGTGGAAATATCTTCACGCACCAGGTCGGCAGCCAGTTTGGCGGCGGTCCGAAATGCAGAGGCACGGGTTCCCATCACCGGATCGACCACTTCGGGATTGTACAACAGAAACGTTTTTTTGCCGGTCGGCGCACCGCTCTCCCCCACCCCCACAACCGGCCGGCCCAGCACCCGCGAGGCCAATTCCTCGGGATTTCCAATCGTTGCCGAACATCCCACAAAAAGCGGGCGCGACCCGTAAAACGCCGCAACCCGCTGCAGCCTGCGCAGCACATTGGCCACGTGGGATCCGAACACACCGCGATACTGGTGCAACTCATCGACCACCACATATTTCAAATTGCCGAAAAACTGCGCCCAACCGGCGTGATGCGGTAGAATGCCCGTGTGCAGCATGTCCGGATTGGTAATGATAACACTGCCCTCTTTTTTGGCTTTGCGTCGAATATCGGCCGGCGTGTCGCCGTCATAGACCACCGCTTTGGCATCCAAGCGCGCCAGGGAAAGCAATCTGCGGACCGTTGACTCCTGATCTCTTGCCAGCGCTTTGGTGGGGAACAGATACAGGGCTCTGGCGCAGGGATTTTCATGAATGGCATGGGCCACCGGCACATTGTAACAAAGCGTTTTTCCCGATGCGGTCGGTGTGGCGATGACCACGTGCTGCCGCTCGTGCAACCGCTCCCAGGTATGCACCTGATGGGTGTAAGGCGTTGATACGCCCATTTGCGTCAACGCTGCAACCACACGGTGATCCAGCCATTCTGGAAACACTGCCGTACGTGCGGGCTTCGATGCGTACACCGCTCTGGCCGACATCTCCCCGCGCAACTTCGATGTCCACGAAGCAATCACAGACTCGATTTTTTTATTCTGATTATCCACAGCCGGTAGTGATTATCGAACCGCCGTCTTCTCGATGCGGTTCCCGAAAAATAAACCTATACGCCGATAAACAGGCGGTTTCCGAAATTGCGCTCCAGCCCCAGCTTGAAAATTTTCGCGGCCGCCGCTTCAATATCGTACTCCACCCGCTTAAAATAAAACGTTTGGGTTTCTGAATCGAAAATGGTGTAGCTGGCCCGGTTGTCGTAGTCCCGGGGTTGCCCCACCGAGCCGACCGATATCACATATTTTTTATCCGGCGCCAGCGTGAATGTTTTGTTCGCAATTTCATGAACGGTGGTGTTCGACAATTCGAACACGCGACACAGATGGGAATGCCCGATAAATGTTACATGACTCAACGAATCGTAAAACGGCAACAGCGCATACGCCTGCTCCGGCAAGAAGATGTAGTCAAACTCTTCTTCATCGATGGGTGACCCATGGCACAGCGTGATGTCGTGGTTATCAAACCGGCGCGAATACGGCAGATTCATCAACCACTGCATATTGTCTGCGGTCAACGCACTCTTGTGGGCATCGAGCACCTTACGCGCCGCTTCGTAGTAATAGGAATAGTCCATCAATCCCGCAACCGCGGCATCGTGGTTTCCGACCACCACCGAATCGGTCAACCCGCGCACAATATCGACACATTCGTTCGGGTTCGCGCCATACCCCACCACATCTCCTGCACAGAGGTAATGATCTATCGCTTCATTTTTATAGGCGGTCAATACGGCGGTCAGAGCTTCAATATTCGCATGAACGTCACTGAAAATCCCGAATCTCATTTGTGCCTTTCTACTGGAACTTGCCCCCAACGAGCAGCTTCATCTCGGTTTTGAACTCGAACCGGCAAACACTGTACATCAAATTCACCAAACTGTTAACCGATATAATCGCCGCCGACCCGTTCGGGGACGGCATGATAACCCTTATTTATTCATGTTATTTCAAATAGTTACAAAAATGTTAGAATATTACATCATTTCAAGCAAACCTACACAGCCGACAATGCCCACATTGGCTGCAAAATGGGAGACCAGCGCCACATACAGGGAGCCGGTTTTACGGGAGATGGCTCGCCACCCCCACGCCACACCAATGAACGCCGCCGCACAGAGCACTGCAAACCAAACCGTCACAAAATGAACCAGTACCAGCGCATGGTAGGCACCGAAAAACGCATCCCCCAGCCACTTGTGTGACAGGCGTTCGTTCACAAACCGCCGCCAGAAAAACTCTTCCAGCAACGGGTTCACCAACGGATAATACACCGCGAACGGCCAAAACGGCCATACCCCCTGATAACGCAGCAAACTATCGATGGTGTTCAGACCCACCCAGGGCCAACAAACCAATAAAAATGGCAACGTCAGCAGCGCGCTCCACGGTATCAACCGCCAGAACCATGAATTCGGTGGGGCCCATGATGCCGAAAAAGCAGACCGGCTGTGAGACACCGGATCATCCCACCACAGGCACACCGCCATCGAGATGTGGTACCCGAGCATGGCTGTCCAGCCGCTGCGCGCAATCCCCATGCCGAAGCCCACCCAAAGAAAAGGCAGCAGCAGAAAAAAAATGCCCCCCCCACGATTCACATTAGAATCCTTCCGCCGTGTAGTCGGCCGCATCGGGGAGATTTCGCGGATCATAACAGAATTGGGCGGTTCCGCCGTTCACATCATCATGGCTGATACACTGATACTGGGTCACCTCGTCGAGCACCGGGTCGTTCTCTCCCACGCGGCAATCCGCATTTGAGGCGCAACTGAGCGCACATACCTTATTCGAAACGGTGGCCGAAAACAGACCGCCGAGCACCGACACGTCCACGTCGAACATCAGCAGCGTGGTCTGGCTCGGGCACGCCTCCATGGCGGCGTAGTCACCGAATGCCGCTGTGCCGCAAACCAGCCCCGACCCTGAGCAACTTGTCGACTGCAGGGCGCAATACCCGTTAGCGAAATAGGTGTTGTTGGCCGCACTGCCTTCGTAACTGCGCAGGCACACTTCAGCCGCGCCGGTTTGCGCAGGCAAATTGTCGCAACCGATAATCGGCGTTCCATTGGGCAGCGGAACCCCGGTGTTGTAGCAAGAGCTTTCGGTACAATCGCACGACGCACCCACCCACTGTTCCAATTCGTCGGTATCCGCGTCGGTGTCGCTGTCCGTATCCGCGTCCGTATCCGCGTCCGTGTCTGCGTCCGTATCCGCGTCCGTGTCTGCATCCGTGTCTGTGTCTGTGTCTGTATCCGCGTCCGCATCGGTATCTGTGTCGGTATCTGTATCCGCGTCCGTATCGGTATCTGTGTCCGTATCTGTGTCGGTATCCGCATCCGTGTCTGTGTCTGTGTCCGTATCCGCGTCCGTATCGGTATCTGTGTCGGTATCTGTATCCGCGTCCGTATCAGTATCTGTGTCGGTATCTGTATCCGCGTCCGTATCAGTATCTGTGTCCGTATCCGCGTCCGTATCGGCATCTGTGTCCGCATCTGTGTCGCTGTCTGTGTCGGTATCCCCATCTGCTCCGGTGTCCGTGTCCCCACGGGGATCACCGATACAGAACGTACTCATATCCGCACCGGGAACCAGCGAAAGAAAATCGCCGATGGGCGTCTCACAAATATATCCGACACGGGCGCAATCCGCGTTCGAATCGCACGAAAGCAGGCATTGCCCAAAATCCATAAACGACATAAACACCGCTTTATCCGCCTCCGGTAAATCCCCCAGTGCGTTCACTAGCCCCTCATACGTCGCTGCATCCACATCTTTCAAAGGGGAGAAACAAGTTCCATTCAACCCGCAATCTGCATCTGTCTCGCACATCTGTGTGGAGCAATACCCCCCCGGCAATGCCACCCCAACCGACGACAGCGCCGCCGACGTTGCATTCTCGGAAGTGGACAGCTCCGCCAGCGGATACAGACCGTCAGTCAAACACATCGGGGTACCGCCGGAACACTGTTCGTTCAGATCACACGCGTCGCCGGTGGCCAAGCCGCCGGTATCGCTATCGCCGCCCGAATCGGATACCGCATTTGAATCGGAATCACTGTCTCCATCTGAACTGCCCGTATCCGTTGACGTATCGGTATTGTCGTCATTTCCGCTTCCGCTCTTGCCGCAGGACAGCCCCGCGAAACAAAACCCCACCATGCACAGCAACACCCAATTGAATTTTTTCATAAATAATCTCCTATTTACCACCGGTCACCATCGGAACCCGGTGTCCATTGCCCCCCTGGAAAATACTTCATTGTACCAAAATCCTCAATTTCTACCAAAAATTACACAGACCCCTGATGCCCCGCCCCTTTCAACAAAAAAACGCCGACAAATCGCGATTTGCAGCTGAATCGTGTACGCTCAACGCACATGATAAGCAGTCGAAAAAGAACGCCGCCTCTTTGCTTATGGATACCGGTACTGATCCTCACCTGGGTGGTTCCCTTAACCGCCGGAGAATTCATCGTGGACGATACTCCCTCAGGCATTGTCGGTGTCTCCGTCGGCCCCGCCATACACACCGGTCGATCCCACGTGGTGGACGGTGTCAGCGGTGCCACCCGTTCCGACACAGTTAACAACTGGAAAGAATACGCGCTCAATACCGCCCTGTTCGCCGACATGGGCATTCCCACCTCTCGGTTCGGCATGTCCGGCACCCTGGGTCTTCGATTTCTCGGTGACATGAATATGGTCAATCGCATCGCATCCTTCGCGGTGATTGGACGATACCGATTTCGATTTCGCCTTTCCGGCGCCCGGTTGTCATCGATCGAGCCATGGATAGGCGTGGGAGTCGGCTTCCATAAAGTGCCGGAAATCTCGACCGATGTATTTGTGCAGCTCCCCCTTCTCGCCGGATGTGATTTTGGAATGTCAACGCAGTGGATAATCACTACCGAAATTCAACTCAACGCCATGAACCCCATCGGCCCGACCCGCTACATCGAGGCGGGTGACAGCCCAGAAATTCATAAGCTGCGGTACGACAGTTATATTATTCGAATGGGTATTGCGTATCGATTCTATTAATCCCGCATGACTCATCGCACCCTGTTCGAAAATTCTTCATGCTGACAATCTTGTCATTTAAAACACCAATTGGCACATGTGGCACACTTCAACACCCCGGTGAACATTGAAACGCCGACGTGAATGCGCCGTTTTCCCCGAAAGCCAACCCCGGACAGAACGGTTTGCTTTTTGCACTAATCCCGACGCAGCAACCACACAAAGAAACGAGAAACAACCATGAAGCGTAACTTACATGTAATATTTTGCTTACTTTCTATCGTGTTTGGGAGCCTTTTATTCGGATGTTCGGACGACTCGTCCGCCGTGAACGCTCCCCCACCATCCGGTCCTTCCGACGGCGACACAGATGCGGACTCCGACGGCGATTCGGACGCCGATTCAGACGCCGATTCAGACGCCGATGGGGACATGTACCAGGAGGCCGAAACAGAAGATGCCGAAAACACCGGTGATCAATATGTCGATGTCGGCACCAACCCGTTTATTTACACCGCAAGCGACCCCTTCTCCACGTTCGCCGCTGATGTGGATACCGCCAGCTACGACATATTCAAAAGAGACATCGAGAACGGCTATCTCCCTGTTCCCGAAAGCGTGCGGCTTGAAGAGTACGTAAACTACTTTGAGTATAATTACCCCATACCCGCCGAAACCGCCCAGCACCCGTTCAGCATTTCACTGGCTGCCGCCCCCGGAGTCTTCAACAAACAAACCCGCATGCTGCGCATCGGCATTCAGGCGGCTGAGCGCGAAAAGCCGCAGACCAATCTGGTGTTTCTGATTGATACCTCGGGCTCCATGTCAGACGCGACGAAACTGCCGTTGGTACAGCACCTGCTCACGAATACGGTGGACATTCTGGATTCCGCGGACACGGTCTCCATCGTTACCTATGCGGGCAGTACCGCGGTCGCGCTTCCGCCCACCCCGGTGACCGAAAGTGACACAATTGTCCAGGCCATCAACAGTTTCAGCGCAGGGGGCAGCACCGCCGGCGCGGCCGGACTTGACTTGGCGTATGCTCAGGCGGAGGCGGCATTCGTCGAAGGCGGTCTGAACCACGTGATTCTGTGTACAGACGGAGACTTCAACGTCGGACCTTCCTCCACAGACGAACTGCTGCAGCTTATCCAGGAAAAGCGGGACACCGGCGTTACGCTCACCGTGCTCGGATTCGGAACCGGTAACCTGAATGACGCCATGATGGAAACCGTATCGAACGCCGGAAACGGCACCTACGGGATGATCAGCAGCACCGCTGATGCGGATGATTACGTGGAAAACGAAATGCTCTCATCAATTCTGTTTGTCGCCAAAGATGTGAAGCTTCAGGTAGAGTTCAACCCCGACCACGTTCTGGCTTACCGATTGCTGGGCTACGAAAACCGGGCAGTGGCCGATGACGATTTCAGAAACGACATTGTGGACGGCGGAGAAATCGGCAGTGGGCATCAGGTGACCGCTTTATACGAACTCGTTATGGTCGGCGGAGAAATTCCGGCGGCGCAGGGAGCACCGGATGTCTCGAACGGTGACACCAGTACCCTGACACCCGAAATCTCAATGTCGGACGTGGCACTCGTCAAAGTTCGCTACAAAGAGCTTGCGGCGTCGACCGATGACCCGGCAACCGAAGTTCAACAATCGCTGCCGGCAACTGAGGTGCTGACCCGACTCGACTCCGCGGACCTGGACATGCAGTGGGCAGCCGCCATTGCGGCCTTTGCCGAAATTTTAAAAGACAGCCCATATGCGATTCCGGAAAACATCAATGACATTTCAACGATTGTGAATCACGACTGGCTGGACGGAGATCGCGCCGAATTTCAAAGCCTCTACCAGGCTGCTGTTCAACTGTACGAAGAGTAATCGTTCAATCGAGCGAAACCGCCCCCGAGGTTCAAAGGGATGCTACTCCAAATCGGCGTCGATATTGTTGGGGTCGTGCCACCACTTGCAATAAACCGTATTGTCGCAGTTTTCTTTGTTCATCACTTCACAGGGCACCGGTTCGCCGCCGCACTGGTATGAACAAATCTGCCCGTCGCCCGGCGTGGAATCCGTATCCACACTGGCGTCTGTATCCTGGTCGTCATTCAAATCTGTACAGACTTCTTCGATGTAGCACCCCTGCGCATTGGGAAATGTGTACGGATCACAGGACTCCATCTCGTCATTGTATTCACTGCACGAAGTGACTGTTTTTATGGGATAACAGGAGTCATCCGCCGCCAGATAATCACACCCGCCACTCACTACCGCAATTAAAAGAAAAGAAAAAAAGATGGTAACGAATCGTTGCATTATTTACTCCAAAATGTAAGGCGCCCCCGAAGTCGTTCCAAAACCGACCTACATAAGTGCCTCGTAAAATCCGGATTGTCAAATTAAAAATCCGCACTCAGAACAATTGTACACTTTTATCAACAATATTCGCAATCGAATCATTCAAAATGCAATGCCCTATTGCGACGCGACCGCCCGAATAATGCCGATGATGCGTCAATTTCGGCAACAATAATTCGACCAACGTTTTGAATATGCCACCGCCGAATCGTTCACCGTCAACACATTCTTTGCCCCCTGACTTTCAAGTGATATACTTGAATCGTCACCACAACTGTTCAACATCGAATTCTCAACCACTGATCATCGGATACACCCAGCAATATCTTGTGCTACAGGAAGGAAAACCATGACCCAACAACAGAATTTTCCGCCTCCCCCGTCAACGCACTCCGCCGAATTCCTGGAACAAATCGTCAGCCTGTCACCAGACATTCTGTACATCTACGACATTTGTGACCAGAAAAACATCTACAGCAACAACGGTGTGCAAAAGGTTTTGGGCTACACGATTTCAGAAATAACCGAGATGGGGGCCGGATTACTCTCTTCACTAATGCACCCTGACGACTTCCAGACGTACCTGGAACAGACGGTGTCCCGCTACAACACCCTGAAGGACGATGAAGAACTGACTACCCGCTACAGAATGCGGCACAGAAACGGCTCGTGGCGTTGGCTTGAAAGTGTTGAATCCATTTACTGCCGAGAGCCCAGCGGTGTCCCACGGCAAATTTTCGGTGTAATACACGACATCACCGACACGAAAATAGCCGAGGAAGCACACCAAAAAAGCGAGCAATCGTTAAAGCGATTAGTCGAACATCTCAATGCCGGCGTGGTCATTCATGCCGCCGACACCAACATTATTTTTGCCAGCGAAAAAGCATCTGAATTGCTTGGGTTGTCCGTTGACCAAATAATGGGAAAAGCCGCCATCGACCCTGCATGGTGTTTTATCCGCGAAGACGAAACCCGCATGCCCGTCGAAGAATATCCGGTGGCGCGTGTATTCGCCACGTTGCAGCCCATTAAAAATATGATCTGCGGCATCGTGCGGCCGGCTACACAAGACAGGGTATGGGTAATCGTCAACGCCTTTCCCGAATTCGATCCCGATGGTCAAGTGAGCCGTGCGGTCATCACGTTTATCGACATCAGCGATCGCATCGAAGCCGAACTGGCGTTGGCCACCGAAAAAGAAAAACTGGATGAAGCTCGCCAAAAAGCCCAGAAACTGGAATCACTGGGAGTACTCGCCGGCGGCATCGCCCACGATTTCAACAACCTGTTGGGCGGCATACTCGGCTGCGTGGAATGTGCCATAGATTGCATTACAGACAACCAGCCCCAACAGGCGCTGGACGTACTGCACACCTCTTTCGATGTGTTCGAGCGCACCAAGGGGCTTACCATGCAACTGCTCACGTTCGCCAAAGGCGGCGCCCCCATTCGCAAAACCATCGACATCTCGGACCTCATTGAACAAAGCACCCGCTTTGCGCTCTCCGGCTCGAATGTGGAGGGAAAATGCATCATTCAAAAGAATTTGTGGCCCTGCGACTGCGACGAAAACCAAATCGGGCAAGTGATTGACAACATTGTTATCAACGGTCAGCAGGCCATGCCCCTGGGCGGAAAGATTTCGGTTATCGCCACCAACGAACAGGTGAACAACGCGGCTGGGCCTTCCGGCAATCGCAACGGCCCATTTGTCAAAATCGAAATTCAAGACCACGGCATCGGCATCGAAAAAAACCATTTGTCAAAAATATTTGACCCGTTTTTTACCACCAAATCATTGGGCCAAGGCCTTGGATTGGCCACCGTCTACTCCATTGTCAACCGTCACGACGGCTGGCTGGAGATCGATTCCACACCGGGCAGCGGCACCACTGTTACCGTGTTTTTACCGGCATCTCATTCCACTATCACCTCTCCGCAGTCAGCGCCCGCACCGACGCGTGAAACCAAAGGTACCGTCCTCATTATGGATGACGATCAGATGCTGCTCAACATCGAGCGCAGTCTGCTTGAACATCTGGGGTACCAAGTAACGTGCGCGCAAAACGGCCAAAGCGCACTGACTCAATTTTTAGCAGCGCACAACAACGGTACACCGTTTTCTGTGACCATTTTAGACCTCACTGTTCCCAATGGCATGGGAGGCGCGGAAACAGTGGCTCAGATAAAAGGCATCGACCCCGATGCCCTGGTCATCGTTGCCAGCGGATATGCCAACGACCCCATCATGGCCGACCCCGGCAAGTACGGATTTTGTGATTGCATCACCAAACCATTTCGAAAAGAAGAGATCGCCGAGCTACTCAAAAAACACGTCTCGTAAGAAAATGACACTCACCGAAGCGAATCATTCGAAATGCAATGCGCGTTCGAAGTCGCTGGGGTTGCTGCTGAAGCGTTTGGCCACCTGCAGAGAAATCAGCCCGCCTTTGTACAGGTCGGTCAGGGATTGATCAAAAGACATGGTGCCGTACTGTTCCCGGCCGCGTTCCATAATATCTTTAATGGTGGCGGTTAAATCCGGATTGCGAATGGCATCCTCCACACTTCCGTTCATTTTCATCAATTCCGTTGCCACAATCATCCCGCCGTCATCGGAGCGGGGCACCAATCGCTGGCTCATAATTCCTTTCAGATTCTCCGCCAGTCGAATGCGCACCATAGCTTGCTCTTCCGGCGGAAACACCCCTATCAAACGACCGATGGTTTTCGATACATCCGGGGTATGCACTGTCGAAAACACCATGTGGCCGGTTTCCGATGCTTTAAGCGCAATATCAATTGTTTCCAGATCGCGCATTTCACCCACCAGAATCACATCGGGATCCTGCCGCAACGCCGCCCGGAGCGCCCGGTTGAAATCCGCTGTGTCCGCCCCCACTTCCCGTTGGGATACCGACGACTTCTTATCGAGGTGAACGAACTCAATCGGATCTTCAATCGTAATAATATGACACGCACGGTTTTCGTTAATGTGTCCGATGAGCGACGCCAGTGTAGATGACTTTCCGGTACCGGTCGCTCCGGTAATCAACACCAACCCCTGTTCATAATTGGCCAGGTCTTCCACCTGGGGCGGAAGCAGCAATTCCTCGAAGGAAGGCACTTCATCGGGAATGGACCGCAGCACCAACGCCAGAAACCCTTTCTGACGAAAAATATTTACGCGAAAGCGCGCGATGCCGGCCAGAACATAAGATGTGTCGTAATCCTGCAGCGCTTTCAAGTTACGCAGCACTTCAGCGTCGCGAATAATATGTTTACAAATTTCTTCGGTGTCTGTGGGGGTAATCTTGGGACCGGTGGTGGGCAACAGCTGACTCTTCACCCGAAACGCCGCCGGCATGCCTGTTTTAAAATGAATGTCAGAGGCGCCGACCTTCACCGCCCCAGCCAGATATTTGTTAAACTGCTCCAGATTCATAGCATCCTGTCCTCTCTGCAACGTCGTCCATATAGTGCCACCGCAAGTCCATTATTGGCAAGTACTCCGTTCACAACAATTAACAATATATTTCACCGGCACAAAAAATCACCCATTGACAATCGAAAATTACAATGTTTCATGAACGAAATGACTGATCCAAAAGCAAAAACCGACATTGGAAAAATTGTCGAGGTATCGTTGAGTGATGCCCAAATCTCGCAGATTGAATCGATTCAACCCATTGTCACCGGTGCGCACCAATCGCTTCTAAAAACTGCGCCGCCCCGCCCCGACACAGCGGCCGGTCAACCCTGCTGCGGCCCCCGCGTGCCGGCGCCGCAAACCTATATTCCGGTGGCCACCCGAACCGAAGACGGCATTTCATATGTCGGTTCGGCGCTGAATTTCGCAGACCGTCTGGGTGCAGTGAAAGCGCGCCTCGGCAAATGGCGAATGTCCTATGCGATCGCGCCCGGTCTGTATGGGTTGGGGGAGCCCACGCGAAACAGTCCCGTAGTGGTGACCGCCAACTACAAACTGAGTTTCGACCACCTGCGTCGTCATCTTGCAGGGCGAAACGTTTGGATTCTGGTTCTGAACACCTACGGCATCAATGTGTGGTGCGCCGCCGGAAAAGGAACCTTCGGCACCGAAGAACTAATCGCGCGCATCCGCAAAACACAACTCGCCGACCGGGTCGACACCAGAAAAATCATTCTACCGCAGCTGGGCGCGCCGGGCGTCGCCGCGCACAGTGTGAAAGCCCAAACCGGATTTCAGGTAAAATGGGGCCCCGTCGAGGCAGCTGATTTGGGTGCATACATCGATGCCGACCACAAGGCCACGCCACGCATGCGGGAAAAGCGGTTTCCACTGAAAGAGCGGCTGGTGCTCATTCCCATCGAGCTTCGGCCCGCGCTGAAAGTGTTGCTGTACATTCTGGCGATTGCCAGCCCCCTTGCGGCCCTGGCCTTTCCCGGCGCGTATCTGAACGGCGTTGTTCACTATGTTATATTGCTTGCGATGTACATGAGCGCCGGCGTACTCTCCGGTGCAGTGCTGACACCGTTGCTGCTGCCGTTTTTGCCGGGGCGCGCCTTTTCAATGAAAAGCATATGGGTATCCATCGGCGTACTTGTGCCGCTTGGTCTGGCAATGACGAACCAAATTGATTTGACGGAGCTGATCGGATTGTCGTTTATTTCAGCCGGAATCGCAGCGTATGCGGCAATGAATTTTACCGGCGCGTCCACATACACGTCACTTTCCGGGGTAAAAAAGGAAATGCGCCTGGCTGTACCGGTTGAAATCGCATCCACCGCCCTGGGCGTGGGTATTTGGCTGTATTCGCAAATTGCCGCGTAACGGGGGAGGAATTATGAAAACCGACGAATACTTAAAAAATGTAGTCACTTTGTCATTGAACGAAACAGCGTGCAACGGCTGCAGTACCTGTCTGCAGGTTTGCCCGCATCAGGTGTTTATCATTCGGAATAAAAAAGCGATAATCGCCCGAAAAGACGGCTGCATGGAATGCGGTGCGTGCCAGAGAAACTGCGAACAGGGCGCCATCACCGTCCAGACCGGCGTGGGCTGTGCCGCGGCCATCATCAACAGTGTGTTTTCAAAAAGTAACACCGCCTGCTGCGACTGCTGAAATTGTTTTTTCTACAGCTCGAAAAAGAGTCCCACCGTGCCGAGCCCCATGGGTTCACCAATCATCGACCGCTTCAACTCCAACATGGGAACTTCTCCCACCTGCATATTCAGTGACACCATTGCTGAAATGAAAAAACCGAAACTGTTTTTTATTTGAGAACGCCACTCCATATGGGCAACCGTATTGTGCGTGAATTTATCTACCCCGGCCCTGGGATCCTGCCGCCACACCTCGAAAAACTCAACCGCGAGAATGAGCGTGTGTCCATCCCAGGGAAGCAGCGCCATGCGCCATTCGTGCCCGAGAACCCCTTGCTTGTCGGTGTAAACCGAAAAGATTCGCCCCATCACATGAAGCGATAGCCGAAACCGGGAAATCGGCTCTCCCTGAATCCAGGTTCCCACTTCGGCGCCGTGGTCCAGGACACCGCCCGGATAGGATTTATAATCATCGACCCACAGCACCTCGGTTCGATGGGTGACATAGGCCGTCTCCACTGACCAGTGTTCATTCCAACGCAGCCGAACACCCGCTTCATGCCCCATGGCCAGCATTTTGACATTGGCCCACCGAAAAATGTTCAGGTCGTGCATTCCGAACAACCCGAGCTTTTTCGAAAACGCGAAATTCCACACCACTCCCGGCGCCAGCACCAATGAATCACCGCTGCTTTTTCCACCGATTTGCGGAATGTACGCCCCCCCCATGTACGACGAAACGCCGAAACTGCGGGTTTCAGGCAAATCCAATCCGGATCGTTCCGCCCGCTTGGGCCACTTTGCACTACCGGCGCTCGCAGTGATACTAATCAGCAGCACCGTGACAAACAACAACGATACGTTGGGCATACGGCGAATCATTTACAGTTGCATCGCCACATTCAGCACATCGGGATAGGTTTTGGCATACACGAATTTCAATCCCTTGATGGTATGCTTGGGAATCTCCGCCACATCCTTCTGATTATCGAACGGAACTATCACAGTTTGAACCCCCGCAGATTGCGCAGCGAGCACTTTGTCACGAATACCACCCACAGGCAAGACGTCTCCCGAGAGCGTCATTTCGCCGGTCATCGCAATTTTTCCGTTGGGTCGGACGCCCTTTTTCCCCGCCAGCAATGAAACCAACGCACTGGTAATGGTCACGCCGGCGGAAGGACCATCCTTGGGCACTGCACCCGCCGGGAAATGAACATGTAAATCTTCTTTTTCAAAAATCCCGTGATCTACATTCAGGACTTTGTAATTCGCGCGAATGTACGAAACCGCAATGTCGACCGATTCCCGCATCACGTCTCCCAGATGCCCCGTTACGTGAAACCGCCCTTTTCCAGGCATACGCGTGGTTTCTATCCGCAGAATATCGCCGCCCACAGGGGTCCACGCCAATCCCACCGCAGTGCCCACTTTCGGACTTTTCAACGATTCTTTGGCCACCCGTTTTCCCCCAAGGTAATCAGGGATCGATTTCGTCGACACAGCGATTTTCCCCTTCACCTGCCCACTGGCCACTTTTGCCGCCACCTTGCGACATACCCGACCCACCGCTCTTTCCAGATTTCGAACCCCGGCTTCCGCTGTCCACCCCTCAATTATCGCCTGCAGCACCGTACGGCTGAATTTCAGCTGCGATGGTTTCAACCCATTGGCGTCAATTTGCCGGGGCACCAAATGACGCTCGGCAATCGACACTTTTTCGTCCACGATGTACCCCGGAATATCAATCACTTCCATGCGGTCCAGCAATGGTCCGGGAATGTTCGCCTTTACATTCGCCGTACAAATGAACATCACCTGCGAGAGGTCAAACGGAATGTCCATATAGTGATCGAGAAACGCGTGATTCTGCGCCGGATCGAGCACTTCCAGCATCGCACTGGACGGATCGCCGCTGATGCTGTTGCTGCCCAGTTTATCGATTTCATCCAGCATAAAAATCGGATTACGCACCTCCACCGACTTCAGCCCCTGCAGAATTTTTCCGGGCATGGCGCCGATATACGTTCGTCGATGCCCTTTGATTTCGGCCTCATCGCGCATTCCCCCCAAACTGAACCGATAAAATTTTCGCCCCAGGCAACGCGCAATAGACTGACCCAGACTGGTCTTTCCCACCCCGGGCGGTCCGGCAAAACAAAGCAATGCGCCCTTGCGTTCGGGTTTCAATTTTTTCACCGCCAAAAATTCAATGATGCGCTCCTTCACCTCTTTCAACCCGTAATGGTCTTCATCCAGAATCCGACGCGCCGCGCGCAAATCCCGGGAGTCGGTTGTCTCCTGCGTCCAGGGCAATGAGATAATCCAGTCCAAATACGTATGAATCACGTTGTACTCGGGGGATTCGGGATTGAGCACCTCCAGCCGTTTCAGCTCTTTACGCGCGCGTTTGGCGGCTTCCTCGGGCACGCCCTCAATATCGATCTTTTCTTCGAGCTCCTGGGTCAGCAAGTCTTTCTGGTCGACTTCCTCTCCCAACTCCCGGCGAATCGCCTTCAACTGCTCCCGCAGATAGTATTCCCGCTGTGTTTTTTCGACCTTCTCGCGAATATCATCGCGAATCCGTCCCGCCAGCCGCGCCAGTTCCAGCTCCCGGGTCAATGCTTCGGCCACTATCGCCAGCCGCTTTTCCACCTGCAACTCCGACAGCAGGCCGAACCGCTCCACCCGGGGCAGATCTATGTGCGCCGCCACAAAATCGGTCAGCTGCGCCGGTCCATCGAGATTTGCCGCCGCCACGTTGAACCCTTCGGGCAACCCGGGAATCTCCTTGAACAGCTCCTGCAGCGACATCCTGGCCGCCCGCCACAACGCTTTGTTGGGTTTGGTGTCCCGATAGGTATCAGCCGGATATTCCACCCGGCCGATTAAAAACGGCTTCACGCGAATGTACCGCGTAATTTTCACCCGGGCGATACATTCCACCACCACCGACCGATTTCCGTCCGGCAGATTCAGCATTTTCAACGCTCTCCCAATCACACCGAAGTTCGACACTTCGCGGGGATGGGGCGTGGGAATTTCCTCCACTTCATTGGGAAGGGGGTCAATTCTCGGCACCAGCGCGATGTACGGCCCCTGAGTCATGGCGAACTCCACCGCATTCTGCGAGCTGGATGACTCCAGCACCATGGGAATAGTCATCCCGGGGAACAGAATATTTTCATTTAGGGGAACCACAATCAATGTCGAGGGGTGCTCTTTTTCCATCTGTACCAGTGAGCCGTCCCGCCTTTTGTCTTTTTCAGACTCGGGAATGGTCACCGGATCGCCGTGTTCATCAAGAAGTATGGTTTTGTTGTCTTTGTCGCCCATATCGGCCGCCTCCATGGCAGATTACAGATTCAATTCCCGAGCTCCTGCACGGTCACGAGAATTGAAAAAACAAGTAGTACTAGATACTATTAGTTCGGATGACACACCAAAAGTCAATTTTACGATGCACCGTATGATACAATTAACGCATTTATGAGCAAATGCCAGCCGTCTGCTGCGATAAAAAGCAACAATTTTAACGGCAAAGCTACGGTAATTACAGAAATATTTGTCATTCCGAGGGCGCTGAGGGTATTGGCGGTAAGTAAATCCACCAGCAAAAACGGCACCAACACCAAAAAACCGAGCGCAAACGCCTCCACCAGTTCGTTGGAAGCAAAAGCCAGCAGCAATACCCGAACGGAAGGGTCTGTATCGGGTTTATTTGAATCGAGTGCGGTAAAAAAATCCAGCTCTTCTCGCGGAGTGTTTTTCTGCAGAAACCGGATTAACGGCGGCGAAATCGCCTGATACACCGCCGCCGCGCGTGCAAATGTGCTTTCTTTTTCCGAGTCATCGGGGGAAGTATCCGGAATTCGCGTCTGCACCATTTCATCAACCACCGGCCCCATGATAAAAATGGTAATCACCATAGACAGGGCGGTCAGCACCGAAACCGGGATAACGCTTTGACCGCCGATGGCGTTGCGGGTAATTCCCAGAACCACCGCCACCTTGGCAAACGACGTTCCCACAACCACAATGAACGGCACCACCGCCATAAGCGCCAGCACACCGAAATGCGCCATCCAATTGCTTTCAGGGCCGGTCACGGGATTCGCCTCCCTCGGAATCATCTGTTCTCACCGAGTCGGCAGCAGCCGTTTTTACCTCGTGAAACTGCATCCCCCCTTCGCTGATTCCCACCACGATTTCCCGATCATCAATATGAACCAAATGCAACGTACGCCGCGGTTCCAGGGTGAGCGATTCAATCCGCCGCATCCGCCGGTTGCGACCTCCGTCCCCCCCCTGCGGACGAAAAAACCGAACCGACACATACGCAGCCCCGGCGATAACCGCGAGAACCGAAACCACCGCTGCGAATTGAATTCCAAGCGCTCCGATGGAGCTGTTTAACAAACCGACTGAACACATATGGGCCCAAACGATACCGACTGAAGAACGGATGTCAATTGAGAAATGGGAAACGACTGGAAAAGACGGAAAATCAAACAGGTGTGGTGAAAAATTTAACCGGAAAAAGAATGCAGCAACTTTTCTCGGTCTTCCTTCGACACATTGTTGACGCGAACAGTAACGGCAAACAGGGTGTCGCCTCTTTTTTGGATGGCCACCACTTTGGCATGCAGCGCCACCTCTGCGACGTTGAATGTCACTCTTGAACCGGGGGGCAGCGGTCTGGGCGTGAGAACCGTCGCCACATCCACCGCAAGCGATTCCATTTTCGTCACTTCCATGGGTCGTTCAAACTGATTGGTCATTGCCACATTCCATTTGCTAGCGCCGATGCGAATGCGCCCGCATTTCACGGCGTTCCTGTTTTGCCATGATCTCCTGACGATTGTCGTACTGTTTTTTTCCTTTGGCCAACGCCAACGTCACTTTCACGAATCCGGCTTTAAAGTGTAAATCCAAAGGAACCAGGGTGTATCCGCGCTCTTTCACTTTGGTCACCAGCTTATCGATTTCGCGACGATTGAGCAGCAGCTTCCGTTTACGCTTGGGCTCGTGATTGAAATGCGCCGCATTATCGTACGGGGCAATATCGAGGTCGTACAGAAACGCTTCGCCGTTTTTGATGTTGGCATAGGCATCGAGCAAGTTCGCCCTCCCGGCGCGAATAGATTTCACCTCCGTCCCCACCAGCACCAGCCCCGCTTCAAAGGTGGCCTCGATATTATAGTCGCGCCGCACCCGTTTGTTTTCGCAAATGGTATCTGGGGAGCGCTTCTTCTTTTTCTTGCCCTTGGCCATACCCCGCCTCTTGTACACGGTTTGATTGAAAGGGAAAAGCCCTCTGCCCAACTTTGTGTATTCAAAAAACCTACATTGTGAGACAAAAGTTCATTCGAATGAACTTTTCGTCCTTCCGGTCCAAAAAAAAATGTCGTGGTAAATAGTCAAAAAGAACGCTTTGACCAACGCGACCCAACTCTACCCCCAACTACACCTTCATGTCCATAAATTTCGCCGCTCGCTTTTCCACCAACTCGCGGTTCAGCCAGTTTTGTTGTTTCCCGTAAAACAAATCACAAACATACCGTCCGTACATATCGCCCCCATACGTATGCACCCGCACCCAATCCCCCCGACGTACCCGACGTTCCACAAAGCGTTTCGCCTGCTTCCCTTCCGGCATATCCAACTCCGCCGCATCCACCCCACGCAACCGAATCCGCTCTTCCACCGACGTTCCGTTGGCCAGCCTTATCCGCAATACCAACGTATCCCCATCCACCACGCGCACCACCTGCGCCTCATAGCAATATCTTATGGCGGCACGCGCAAATTCAACCCGCGCCATCCTCCGACCGCTCCCCAAACGCAACAACTCCCCATCGACCACTTTCGTGACCCCCTTGAGCGGAATCACACACCGCACATGAAACCCCAAATTCACCAACCACTTCGGTGAATCACCAAACGGGTTGCGCTCTACCTTCACCACATTCAGCGCCCCTTCCCTCGGCGTCAGCGGGAAAGCGTACACCGTAGATTCGTCGCCTTTCATCCAATTCACCAACCGTCGCAAGCGACCGCTCTTCAACTGCTCATCCGCCGCCTGCTGCATCAGTTTTTCCCGTGCCGCCCGATCATCCACCTCCAACAGCGCCTTATAGTGGGTCCACGAAAGCGCCGGCGCAATATCGGACCGCTTCATCTCCAGCGCAAACCGGCGCATATAAAACATATTTGTACGCCCAAATCCCTTGCCGTATTTTTCTGTTAAATCCTTACCCAGCCGTTCCACCACATTGGCACCGTACTGCGCCGTCCGAACCCCGTCCTCCATCTGAAGCACCGTTACAATCCGATTTCCCATTTCCCAAAACACCTTTACCAACGCCTGCTCTCGCGCTCGTACCCCCAGACCCACCACCGAATCGTACAGCGCCGACAACTCCGACAACAACGACGCATACGTCTGCAGCCCTTCCAACCGACTCTTTCCATCTGTATTCGTATTCATGCCGCCATCATACACCACTCCGCCCCCCAAACCAAGCACCGCTCAAGGGGACGCTCAAGGGGACAGCACCGCTCAAGGATTCCCCCTTTTTCAGTAGCATACGACCTCCGTCCCCAGTTGATGGTCCCCGGTTTATGCAATCCGGCGGGAAACCTTTCTGTCGTTGCCCTGGGTGAACTCCTCTCAAGGGAATGTGGCTATAGCTGAAAAAAACTGCGAATACGGCGCACAAAACCGGCCGGTTCGGTGGACTCTTCGCCGGGGCGGGATTCACTGCCGAAACGTTTCTGAGCCGCACGACGTTCTTTGGCCCGCTCCGACAGGCGTTGTCCCAATGCATCGACCAGTGACTGATTGCGCACCAGAATTTCGCCGAAATGCGCCTTCGATATTTCGTGCAGCACGCAATCCGTGTCCGCCCAAACGGCGGCCATGGTGGGGTCTCCGGTAATCAACGACTGTTCACCGAAATACTGGTCCGCGCCGAGGGTCGCCAGCTCAACCGGTAGGTTCGATTCCGCAGATGCCGTTTCAATTCGCACCTGGCCTTCCGAAACCACGTAACAGGAAATGCCGGGCACGCCTTCTTCCAGAATGCATTCGCCTTTTGCAAACCGACGGGTATGCGCATGAACCGCCAGATAATTTCGTTCTTCCGCGGAGAGCGGCGCGAATTCGGGAATGCGCGATATAACCGCCTCCAGTTCCGCCACACTGTTCTGATGCGCCGCCGCCTCGTCCGCCGCAGATATGGTGCGCACATTGACATCGCGAATGGGAAACGGAATAGAGAGCCCTTCACGATTCAGGTAGTACCACATGCGGGTCATCACGTTGCTTTCGATCATCTCGCGCCGAGGCAAATCATTAATGAAAAAAAGCAGATCATAATCAATGGAAAAATCATTGTACTTGCGAGTGAGTACCTGGGGCGCGGGGTTGGACAGCACGCCTTCCACGGAACGCGCCGCCGCAATCAGACACTCGTGCACCCGGTTGGGAGATGCCTCATACCGCAACCCGACAGATACCCGCCGGCGATGGACTGAAGACGGAGCCGAAAAATTGATCAGCGGCGCGCTGGTGGCCGCGTTATTGGGAATCACGATAATATCTCGGCCGCGGGTCTCAATTTTGGTGGCACGCCAGTTGATTTCGGTGACGCATCCTTCAAAGGTATCGAACTTGACCCAATCGCCTTCTTTAAACGGTCGCTCCATCTGAATGGACAGACCGCTGATCACATTAGAAAGCAAATCCTGAAGAGCGAAACCGATAATGGCCGTGACCACCGCAGAGGTGGTAATCAAAGAAGTGACTTCGACCCCCTCCTGGTGCAACACAAGCAGAATCACCAGCACGTACAGCACCACAATCATCATGTCGCGCAGAATGGACGGGACCGAAATATTGCGGTAGCGCCCCAGGAATCCGTCCATGACCGCCGTCACCACCGCAAGCACCAGCGCCAGCGCCAGCACCAGCAACGACACCATGTATGCCGCATGAAACGCCACCGGCCAATACAATTTGGCCAGCAGCGCCGCCGCCGCCACAAACAGATACACATGAAACAACACCATCGGCCGCCGAAACCGCGTCGCCACCGTTTCGCCCCGAAAGCGAATCTGCACCCCCACCCCCACCGCGATACAAATCGCCGCCGTCACCACCCCGGGAATCAACGGCCCGGCAATATCAAAAATTCGAAATAGAAAATTCACCTTGCATCACTCCCTCGATTAGCGATTCACACTACCATTGCGCCCGTGACTTTGCATCTGAATTGTCTACTTTCTACCGCGGTGGAAACCGACACAGACAACCGTTAATTTCGCGTTGCAATCGATTGTTTTCGCGAAGTATCGGCGGATTGAATTTAATAGAAAGATTCCATAAACATCAGACCTCCGTCCCCACTTTTCGTCCCCACTTTTCCGCCACTTTTCCTTTTCCAGTTTTTAGCCTGAGCAAACAACTGCGCGCTGACCGGATTGCAGAACGTGTACGCAATCTTGTCCATTACATCCACATGACTTTCCAGTGGAATCACGCTCGTTTTGTCAGATGACCACAGGTTCTCCCAGCGTCCATGTGAACAATTAACCGCCTTGGCCACATACTCATGCACCCACCCGTAAAACTCAGCAATTTTAATTTCTCCTTGTTCGGTTCCAGTATATTGGTATATTTATCGGGGAACGAAAGGGACTTTATTATGAAACAATTGTTACTAATTCTTATGGCAGTGGCCGTGATGTATTGGGGGTGTGGTAACGATGGTAGTGATTCCGAATCCGGTGCAGCGGAAGTAACTCTAAATGGTGCCGTTAATAAGGGACCGTTCGTTACAGGATCCACTGTGACGGTATCCCCTGTCAACGCTTCTGGTAATCCAACCGGAGATGTCTTTAACACACAAACACACAACGACCTTGGTGAGTTCAGCGTGGCGTTTGAATATTCTGGACTGGTGGCACTTGAAGGACAGGGCTTCTATTATAATGAAGTTACGGGATCGTTATCGGGCGCTAATCTTACCCTTCGTGCTTTTTATGAGATAACAGCTGCGGGTAACCAGCAAGCATACATTAACCTCATTACTCATCTTACCTACAATCGCGTACGTAATCTTTTGTCATCCGGTACAGCCTTTACTGTCGCCGTTGTCCAAGCAGAACAAGAGCTGATGGACAGTATGCAAATGGTTCCCGCTGGATTTGACCCCGACGCCCACGGCACTGACATGGTGATTACCGGTGGGAACACTCTAGCCAATGCATATTTGCTAGCAGTGAGCGCGGTCATTACCCAAGTCGCTGTGAATAGAGGAACCGGCGCGCTCGATGCGAATTTACAAGAAGTGCTCAATACCTACGCATCTGATTTAGAGTCAGACGGTATATTGAATGATGACAAGGTAGCTGAAATTGGTGAAGCCATGATGGCTTTGGACACTGCGGCGGTTATAAACCAACTCGAAGACCGTTTGAATGATTTGGGTTCATCCGCCACTGTACCAGATATGGACGCAGCGATTGACCAAGATCGGGATGGAGAAGTGAACACCGTTGACTGTCTCCCCCTTGACCCGGACCGTAACACTGCAGACGGCGACTTTGACGATGACGGCGATGCCCACATTAGTTGTGGCGGCAATGATTGCGACGATGACGATCCAGTACGATTTTCAACCAACACAGAAATTTTTGGCAATGAAGTGGATGAAGACTGCTCAGGAGTGCCTAACGATGTAGATGGCGACGGCGAAGACTCCATCGACAACGGCGGTACTGATTGTGATGATAATGATGCGGAACGGTTCTCTGCGAACGTTGAAATCTGTGATGGAAAAGATAATGATTGTGACGGAAATGTTATTGATGAACTGGATTCCGACAATGATGGATTTTTATCGGTGGATGCAGTCTGCACCGGAGGAATAACTGGGGACCTACCCAAAACGGATTGCTCACCGGAGACCGCTTCGGTATATCCTGGTGCCCCCGAACGATGTGACGGTATTGATAGCAACTGTGATGGACTAATCAGCAACATTGAAGGCGGCTGCGCGTTTTCCCAGATAGTAATCAGCGGCAACCAAATATGCGGCGTTCGAACCAACGGAACGGTGGAGTGTTGGAGCGGTGAAACACTTGCAAATCTTCCCAGTTCAACGTTTAAAGAAATCTATGGTGCTGCGGGATGTGAATATGCGCAATGCGGATTTTGTGGTATCACCACCGATGACACCGTCGAATGCTGGGGCAGCATTACAAAAACACCGCCGGGAAATTTCTCAACACTGACACTCAGCTACTACGAGGGATTCGGTTGTGGAATTCAGACCGATGGAAACATAAAATGCTGGGATCTTGACGACTCCCATACAAACAGTCCTATTGCGCCCTCCGGCCAATATACAGATATCCACTGCGGCGTATTTGGGTCACATTGTTGCGCAATTGATACAAATAATGCCGTTACTTGCTGGAGTGGAGAAACAACAAATGACTTTTTTGTCGATGCTAGTGAAAGTTTCCATTCCGTTGCCACCACTGCACTTGATGTAGGCGCATGTGCATTGTCCTCAGACAATACAATCAATTGTTATCCCCAAGATGAATCTTGGAGCAACATTCCGACTGAACAATACACATCACTCTATTCAACAGAGGATGATACTGGTTTTAAAATGTATTATTGTGGCTTGCGACAAAACGGAGGCGTGGATTGTTGGGGAAAAAATTGGGCACCGGAAGAATTGAATAGTCTATTGGGCAGTTTTTCTTACTCACCAAGCTTCACACATATTCGAATCGCTCCCAACTCCGAAGGCTTTGTCGGCTGTGGAATAACAGACGTTCGAGACGTCTATTGCTTTAGTTCTACAGAAACCGCTATTTTGGATGGTCCAATGGAAAACGGTTTTTTTGAATCCGTATCTTTGTCCAAATACGTCGCATGTGGAATTCGCACGGATCAATCTGTTGCTTGTTGGGGAAACATTGACCAGGCTGTTATTCCATGGCTTCCTGTAATACCTTAAAAGGCCCTCACCCTGGTAACTATTTAAGAGCAAAAAATGCGTGAGAAATTGTCGGCAAAATTTCTTCACATCGGCAGTGAAACGCTGAAATTTGTTACGTACGAACAGTAAAAATTTGATGATTTTTGTCAAAAATTAGAACACGCGCGCAGTGCTGCGTTTTCTGCGGGAGCAGATGGTGAGGACAGCAAATGAGTAGGGGAAGTCGTTGTCCCGGTTGGACGTTCACTCAGGCGTGTATCCGCAGCGCGTATGTGCCGGGCGGAAAAAACACATCGCGATTTCCGTTTTTCCATTCTTTGAGCGCACTCCAATAGTCCTGTTTCATCTCGAAGGACTGTGAGAGGTCCGGGGCGCGCTCCGCAGCCTTGTCGCTTTGATCCTGTTTTTTGTTACGTGGGTAAGATATGGTTTTAGAAGGTGGGACAAGCCTCACGAATGGTGATGTGGGTTGTTTCAATTGAAAACGTATGCCGGCTACATTCGTGAGTCGGGGACGACTCCTGTTGGCGATTCCAACGGAAGCGACCCTGGTGACTCTGATACCGACACAGACAGCCACTAATTTTGCGTTGCAATCGATTGCTTTCGCGAAGTATCGGCGGATTGAATTTAAAAAGAAAATTTCATCGTCACAACGTTTTAAACTGACCCAGTCCTACGAATGCGCCGTCCTGCATGACGATGAAGGGGCGATACTCAAACAAAATATTTCCGTTGCCGTCGTCGGTGATAATCTGAAGTGTGCCCATTCCGTAGCCCATGGGACCCCGGCTGTAGTAATGGGCCTGCATGGTATATTTTCGATCCTTGCCGGTTCTGGGAATCGTAAAAAATTCCGGACCATACCCGGTGGTTACATCCGCCAGGAGTTTTCCACCGGTGGGAAGGTCTGTGTTCTGATAGAACGCATGATTTCCGAACTGATCATACACATGAAGGTCCACATCATTGGCATCAGACTCCCAATGCAGTACAAACCGGGTGGATGCCGTCGTTTTCAGGCCGCTCAGCTTCAACGATGTCAGGGTTTCTTTCATGGCCTTGCTGTTCGGTTCCCTTACCTGCCATGCGGATACCATCAGTTTCAGTTCATCCTTCATGCCGTCGACCACCCCACGAAACCGGCCCCCGGGATATGCGTTATCCACGCCCTTTTTCATGGCCGAGACGGCCTCCCGATACTTCCCGACCCGGAACAGAGCCCATGCATACAACCGGTGACCGGCCGGATGGTCGGGACGCTGCTTCACCGCCTGCCGATACGTATCGAGTACCAGCCACTTCGCCGTGTCGCCCAGTCGTTCCAGACGCTCTCCCGCCATGCGCCGCATATCTGCACGCGACGGAAAAAAATCAATAATCGAACCGTACGCCCGCGCTGCTTCGGCATCTTTTTTTTGCGCCTCGAACACCTCTCCCATCGCCACCAGGGCCAACAGATTTTTCGGTTCCGCCGCCCGCCAGGCCAAGGCTTTCTGATGAGCTTCCCAAAGTTGGTTCATCGCCACAAGCGACATTACTTCTTCCAACTGCCCCTCATAGGCGGTAACCACACTTTTCTGCGAAAGCGCCGAAGCCGGCTCTCGCCCGTTTTCCTGTTTGAACAGCGGCGGCAGGTTTTGACTGTTGCGCACTTGGGGCGTTGGTCGCGTTTCAGATTGTTGCGTCTCGGTTTCAGCGGTACGCGTATTCTGAGGTTCATACTCACCGGTTACATTGGGCGCAATGAACTGAAACGGATAATTCACCACGACGACACCACCGCCATTCACCTTCGGAAACTGCCATCTTCGCGCCGCGTTGGCGATACAGTTTTCGACCTCAGACGACACCAGGTCAGTGCTCGCAATCGTGGACCCACGCACACTGCCGTCACTGCTGATGATAAATTTCAACATCACTCGTCCGGTCAATTCATGATTCTGCGCCAACCCTCTTTCGTAACAATATCTAACTTCATTCAAATGCCGCCGCACGTATCTACGAACGACTTCCTTCGGTAACGCCCCCATAACAACTGCAGCCCCGGCGCGAATTTGCGGCGCCGCCGCGCGCCTTCCGCTCAGACCTCCGGCTCCCCTGCCGTAACCCGCACCCGAACCGCCACCCGCGGCATGACCGATACTGTTCAGGTTTCCAAGTCCGATGGTTCCCTCGCCGGTTCCGCCGCCGCCCCGGGCCGTACCCGATATGGCAAGCCCGCCGTACCCGAAATTTTCACCGACCTGATTCCCCATCAGACTGCCCATTACATTGACGGTCGCATCCGGTTCCACCGCACCGACGATGCCCATGTCGAACTTTCCCTGGAGCCGGTTCGGCACCACAATATCATCCCGCGCCCGACGCTCTACCCCTTTGGGACCTACCACCAGAATATCGCTCAATGCGGTTCGTTCAATACCGTAGCGCTGGTAGTCATATTCGGTTTCGAGCACCAGCAATCCGGTGTAGTCGGAGAGCACGCGATGCTGTATAGACAATGCCACCACCCGCTGCTGCAGTTCACTGCGCTTCTGTGCATCGTCAATGCTGTCCAACTCACCCGATACCATCTCTATCTGCGCAATCGCACTCGCTCTTTGCAGCAACGGCCCCTGTACCCACTGAAAATGAACCTGCCGGGGCGTATCCGTTATTCCAGACAGCCCGACTTTCACATCCGCCGCAGCATCAGCGCCGATGTAAATCAACTGCGGGTCACCGCTTTGCACGCCGTGTAATGTTCGGGGCCACACCCAATCCGCCTGCTCCACCTGAACCGACACTTCAGCCAGTGTCATTTTCATCAACCGCGACGCCACGCGCTGCATGGATTCCTCGGCATCCGCCACCACCCCGGTACGTTCCAAACCCGCATCCACCAACGACGCCGGCAGCGCTTCATCGCGCACACCACCATCCACCAGAACGTCCAGTCGCCGCACACCTTTGGTGGACAACGCCGAAATTTTTGCCTGCAGTTTTTTACGAGTCTGCGTTCCGGCGGTAATAATTCCGTCGCTGACCACCAACACCCGCTCCGCCTGCACCCCTTCGCTACCCACGGCCCAATCCAACGCATAACTGAAATTCGATGCCCCGAGCGCCCCACGTTCAACGATGGCCTGTTTCTGACGCGCACCGAAACCATTGGAAGTACCCTCATATATTTTTTTGACCGTCTGATCAAAACAGAAAACAGTAAGACGAAACGCACGACCATTCTGTTTTTCCAGCGCCCGCATCAACGCTATTACACGCTCCACCTGGCGCTCGAAGCCAATGCTGCGGGACGCGCTGGTATCCAGCCATACAGAAAGAGATGTAAATGGAGCTGTCGATTCTTTGAAATGCGGCGTCACCTGCACCAACCGCAAATTCCCGTGCTGCAATCCCATCCACCCTGTGGCGGTTTGTTTCGCATGCGCCGGCTTGAGAATCACGTTTCCGGTGGGTTTGAATAACTGCGCTGCAGAATGATATACCACCGGCTCCCCACCACCGCTGAGATTGCGCACATCCACGCCGAACGATTCCATCCTGGGCAGCCCCGCCACATACAGCGTGTACGGCGTGCGGTGAACATTCTGCGAATACGAAATAGTAATTTCTTTTTGAGCCAGCGCCGGAATCGGAAACACCCTTGCCCGAAACTGATTTCCCGCCTTTTTCTCAAGCAGGGCCGGGTCCTGACGGCGATGAAGAAAGTCCTCGTATGTCTGACGGGCTTTCTGACGCTCCACCACTTCCGCCTCCTGCCATTGGTCACCGATTTTCATGGCGAAACGGGAGATGGCCGCACCGGGAGGCAACGTAATTTCAAAATGACCTTCCCGAACTCTATTCTCCATGTTTTCAAATATCAAATGAAGTTCTGTAAATGCCATCGGTCCCTGAATCACAGCATTCGCCCGAAGTGTCTGTAATAACAATCCGGTACCATCTGACGCCGTAAGAGAGATGGGCGCCATGGAAGAAGAGTCCCGCGTCCAGGTCAGTTCATAGGTATCACTGTCCGCCCGTGTTGACTTGGTGCGCGAACAGGAGATCACAGTCACCAACGCCATCAACCCAATATAAAGATTTATGGACGAACGCGAAGCGCACCGTCTGCAACCCAGCGTCTGCATCGATATGCCACCCTTTCCTTGGTAACGATTAGTATTATTTTTTTTCGGCTGTCCCCGTTTGAACAACCATACCAACATGCTGTCAGACCGATCTGCAAACCGATCGCGGCAGAACATTACTCCGGTGTCTGCACGCGTCTAAGGGGATAGTGTTCGCTTGTCGCCAAATGTTCCCGAAATTTGATTTCCCGGTACTTTACAGCAAACTCAACTGGGCGGCGCTCTTCTTTTGTTTGGGCATCTCGGGTTGAATGTACGACACCGCGTCAGCGGGAAGGTCACTCAGAAAAACAGATGGTCCGGCGGGCTCGGTTTTTCCGAAGACGGTGCGCTTGTTTGCGTAGCTTAAGATGCAAAGCGTTTTGGCACGGGTAACGGCCACATACAGCAGTCGGCGTTCTTCCATTGCGTCACTCTGTTTGCCCGGAAGCGAAAACGGCAGAAACTGCGGTTCCACGCCGGCAACGAACACCACCTCGAACTCCCGCCCTTTCGATGCATGCATGGTCATCACCGCCACCTTCTGCGCCCGCTCATCATGCGGTTCTTCTTCGCCCACCGCCAGGGCGGGAATACCGCTGCGCTCCAGCGCCTCGAGAATCTCTTTTCGCTGCATTTTGGTACGCACCAGAATGGCCACATCTCCAAAGCCGAATTCGCCCTCCATCTGTGCGCCTCCCCGCCCCGAATCCAACGCAAAGTGACTGGTGCCGCCAATCAGTTTTTCCAAACGCACCACAATCTGCTCCGCTTCCGCCGCCGCCGTCGGACACGCCACCACTTCGACTTTCACACCGGCCTTTTTAGATTCCAGCACCCCGAACGGTGCAATCACCGATCGCGCCGCGCCCAGCACTTTGTCACTCAACCGATAGGTGTTGCTCAGCTCCACCCGAACCGTGCCTGGAAACAGCTCTTCAAATCGGGCAAAATGACCGGGACGGGCGCCGCGAAAACCATAGATGGACTGATCGGGGTCACCAATCACCATCAACGTTTTTCCATCCGGGCAAAGCAAGCGCACCAACGCGGCCTGCACATCGTTCACATCCTGGTACTCATCCACGCTCACCGAGGTGAAGCGCCCGGACACAAACGCGGCCATTTCGCTATCATCGCGCAGCATGGTGTAGGCGCGCAGCACCAAATCGTCTATATCCCAGCACTTCTGGTCGCGTAGTTGCTGTTCGTATCGATCAAACAACGCCGCATCGTCGTCGTGCTGAAAATGCTCCCGCGGCCGGGTACCCTGCTTGGCCAGACTGATTTCAGCCAGCTGTTTTTCCACCTCTTTGGTCGTTGCCGATTCCCCCATGACCGCTTGCATTAACGCAATCCGTTCATCTTCTTCAATCACCCGAAAACCGCTGTCGGTCGAAAACTCTTCAAGTAAATCCTTTCCGAAGGAATGAAACGTGCGCACTTTCAGTTGTCCGTGGTCTGCGGGAAGAATCTGTCGCAGCCGCTCTTCCAGCTCCAGCGCCGCCTGATTGGTGAACGAAATAGCCAGCACCTGTTTGGCGGGCACATGACCGGATTTTACCTGGTGGGCGATACGCGCGGTCAGTGTGCGCGTTTTCCCGGTACCGGGCCCCGCCACCACCAAAAGCGGACCATCTACCCGCCTGGCCGCCGCCCGCTGCTGTTCGTCCAGACCGAACAGGGGATCGTCCACCACCTTTTTAATCTCTTTTTGTCGGGCCTTCTTTTTGGATGCATCCAGCAGCCCGAGCAAATCGCCGTGCAGGTCGGCGTCTTTGAGAGATTTCTTTTTTTCTTTTACCGTCTTTTTCTTTTTCTGCGGCGAAAGCCTCGGCATGCCCGCAAGCCCCATCTGCCCCGACAATTTGGACAATTCTCCCTCTTCAAAAATACGAATGGTCCCGAACTCACCGTCGTACCCCCCGTCAATCACCAGCTCACCGGTACGCACCCGTCGAACGCCCTCCCGCAGCGCCGCGTTGCTGACTTTTTCGATCTCTTCAAGCGGCGCATCCCGCAGAATGTACAATTCCGGCCCCAGCTCCGCGCGCAAATGGCGAACCATTCCCTCCACCTTTTTCGTTCCCGGGGAAACCCGCAGGGTCTCTGCCACGATTTCATTGAACGGCACAATACTCGCATATTCAAACGCACAATCCGGGGTGGCGCCCTCCGGCCGATCAGCCAACTCGGCCACCCGATTCATTACCCCAATCGTGACAGGCTTTCCGCATACCGGACATTTGCCGTCATTGGCAATGGTCTCTTGCGGTGACAACCGAACATTGCACTTGCGGTGCCCATCCAGATGATATTTTCCTTCATCGGGATAAAACTCCAAAGTACCGACATATCCTTCTTTGTCGCGCAGGGCTTTCAGAAGAGGCTCAAACCCCCATTCAATATCAAGCAGATTCGCCTCACGGCCCAGCTTGCCGGGAGAGTGGGCATCTGAATTTGAAACCAATGTAAGATGATCAAGAGCACTCAGCCGCCAGTTCATCGCCGGGTCGCTGGAAAGCCCGGTTTCCACCGCGAAGATGTGTTTCGAGAGATCGCCGAAGCACTCTTCCAATGAATCAAACCCCGACTTGGAACCCAGCATGGAAAACCACGGTGTCCAGATGTGCGCCGGAATTAAAAAAGAAAGGGGGTGAGACTCCAGCGTGATTTCAAGCAGATCCCGCGCATCAAGACCGAGAATGGGACGACCGTCAGATTTGATATTTCCGATTTTCTCCAGCGCTGCGGCCACGTTCTTTGCGGCATCGATGCTAGGTACATACACCAGATTGTGATTTTTTCGGGTGCGATCGTCTTTCTTGTAAATGTTGCTGATTTCCACCTGCAGCACAAAGCGCACATCACGCACACACGAAGCCGGCACCTGAGTGTTCACCACTTTCTCAAGCTCGGGTTTCAGCCGAAACAGCCCGTCTTCGGCGGGAATGAGCTGCGCCTCAATTTCAGCCATCCAGCCCGGATGCGTGAAATCGCCGGTTCCAATCAGACCGATGCCCTTTTCGAGCGCGCTCCGGTACAGTGCCACAAAGTCCAACTCTTTGCTGGTGGCCATAGAAAATCGGGAGTGGATATGTAAATCCGCAATCAGCATAGTCCGCTGTTATCTCAGCAAAACCAATTTCAAATCAACTGAAATCCGTCAAATTCCTGAAAAACCCGCGCGCCTGAAAAGTGCTGAATACCCTACGGCAGCGGCTTTTCCACAACGGCGAAAATGGAAAAATGGAGTAACTTATCTACTTGCCACTTAAACGGAAATGGGTTCGGTAGCTGGTTTGAGGCCCGAACGATCAAGACGTAGGTTGCATGTTCTCCAAAAAGATCTATTCGAAGCGAATATTGCCTACGTAATACGTGGAAGAAACGTGGGGCACAGTCATAGAGAACGTAAAGCTACATGTATGACCGGACTGCTGCAGCACATCCATCAACTGCTGATGAGCACCGTCGCTATCAAATGTAAACGCCACCGGCTCATACACTCCCGGCGTCAGGTCGTAGAATGTCGCTTGTCCCACCCACACATTGAACATATTCTCCCCACTGCATGTGGCAGCCAACTGCATATCGCCTTTCCAATATGGGTTTGGCAGCGGCGACGGAAGCTTCACATCGATGACCAACGTATCAGAAACCATCCCCAACTCAGAAGTATCGAAATCACGGCTGTCAATAAAGGAAAACCCGGTGGTATCTACTTGAATCGCATGCTCGGCGCCATCTATTAGCGACGTAATTCCTGCTGTAGTGGATGACCAATTGCCGGGAACTGAGAAATCAAGTCCGAATCCCAAATCCGCGTCATCCACATTGCCGTTTACATCGATGCGATCATCCCAAGGATCAAAGTGACAAACACTATACTGACTCAAATTCGCGTCGAACCGGATGTACCGCGTATTATTCGTAAAATATGTACCATCCCAATTACTATTAACGGCATCCCATTCACAGTTGGGCACTGCATGCTCAAAGTCTGCTCGGCTCATGCCCGTAGCCGTGACCGCAGCTGTGAACAGCGCGGCACAACCCGCATCGTTTGAATCGGTCAGCTCCCCAACCGTTGTTTCCATGTCTGCCCCTCCACGAACGGCACACTCCACCCGGTACTCGGAATCTTTGTTGAAATCAAAATCAAGCATGGTGCAGCGTTGGCTATCCCCGGCCGCTAAACTGCCGAAGGGACAACTTGAAGAGTCTGCGAAACTTCCGTCTTCCAGTACCGTGATTTCAATGTTAAACGCCCCGCTGGCGGTGTATCCGATATTGGACGCTGTGCACTCAATATCCCGAACGCCGAAATATCCGTTTCGCGCCTCCCACATATTACTTGGGGTCTTTTCATAGGTGGCGGTAAAATCCATGCTGCAGCCAGGTGCAATCATTTTCAGCGCACTGACCGACAAATCATTGTAATCGTTGCCGTCGACAACCTTTGCCGGCTTCGGAACAGAATTATCCGCGACAAGCACCAACTTGTTCATCGGATAAAACGAATCGCGAATCAGCATTTGGATAATTCGCTCGTCTCGGTGCGCCCCCCAAATGAACGATGGTGCGGGTCGTCGTCCCTTTCGCGCGAAGAGAACAGGAGTAGGAACAGAAGTCACGCCGGTTCCCCAAATATTTGAATCATTGTCGAACCGTTGAATTTCATAGAGTACACTCAATGCGCCGAGGTTACTATTCATATGACTGTAGGATTGTCCCACGCCGCCGCAGCCCATACCCATCGTGTCCCATTCGGGATTTTCGTAGTGGACATATTCATCATTGGCAGCATATGGGGCATACATTCTTGGGCCGAGATGCTCGGTAACCGATTCATAGTAATCGGTTGTCCCAGTGTTCATGTCTTGCTCCATATCTGAAAGCCCAGACAAGCTCTCGTCTGTGTCACAAAAATAATCCGTATCGCCGTCACCCGGTTGAAAGGAGTCTCTGCAAACGTATTGACGAATCTCGCCGCCAGGATACCCCGAACACTGCGTTACCATCCAGTGGACATCACCGTTGTCCGCGATCGGAAGGACATCCCCTGATGCTGTTGTGTGAAGAAAAGTGGTTGTCGTATTGCCACCGGTATCATCGGTATCTGTGGCACTGAGCTGTATTTCATGAGTAAGATTCGTACCGTCCCAGTATCCGGAAAGTGAATTGTAGTTGTTCGGCGTGTTCAATGCGCGGATACCATCACGCCATCCGTGAATGTTCAGATATACTTCAGGCTGAATCATCTCGGCAAAACGTGCCAACGCAGTGACTTCCGGCTCAGAGTAAGGATAATCACCGCTTACCACTACACCCGAGTCTACAATGTGACGCCAATCATACATGAAGTTCCTCGCTGGATTACAGCCGTTGTCTTTAGAGCGACCGCCGTTTTCATTAAACGTATCAGGGCTCACCGAAGGAACCACCCAAATGATTCGTTCATCAAGCATCGTTGAAAAAGTATGACCCGCCGGCGCCCCCGGATAGGCCGCACGCTCGGTCCCCTCATCAAACTCATTCAACGGATTCAAAATGTAATCCATCCAATCAAGCATAATTCGAACACTTTCCCGCTCGTTGCCATGGAGTCCCGAGTCGAACAGCACCACCGGCTTGAGTTCTCCGGCATTTGGATGGTCACCGACAAAGTAGTCATCAGTACCGATTCGAATTGCAATAATCGGATTGTTGTCAGTGCTTTCCCCTATCTGAATCACTTCAACCAACCCTGGATACTCGGATTCAAAAGCGTAAGAGATTTCGAGTACCGCAGCATAATTGGGGATAAACCAATTATACGGCATGTCTACCGTGTCCGGGTCCAAACTGGTATCGGCATCTGTATCTTGTTCCATGCCGATAATGATTTTCTCGTGATCATTGGCCGTTTGCACCACCGTTTCGGCAAGAGAATCCGAGTCCATCAGCTCGTACCATAACTCCGAGTAATGCTCGCTGTGATGATTCCATGGTTCATCGGTATCAAACGGTACAAAATCGATGGCCCAGGCCGCTCTGGTTGAGCAGAGAACTAAAATCCCCGCCAAAATTGCGCTGTGTTGAAAAAATCGGTTCATAAATGCATCCTTTCTTACCGAGAAAAAGCTCGGCGACTATCCCAAACATGTTTGTTTAATTCCCCATACGGATGCTGAATACCTGCCTTTGGGACAAATGAAAGCCATATCCCTGCTGCCGTCCATCCAGCATAATTGCTGAGTTTTCAATCACATCTGAGTTTATGCCTCGGAAACTAGCACTTATTCCCGGAGAAATGTATCAAAAACTGTTATTAGACGATAAATAGGTGAAGACCGGAGATTTGAGCTTCGCCTCACGTGGATGCAGCCTGCATGCGGCCACGAAAATTGCCGGAGGCAACAGAAAATGTCTGGAGCGACTGTGCAATTACATTTCCAGGTCATCACGTGCCGCCGGAAGTCGGACACAGCTCTCAGCCGAAGAGTTCTCCTTCAAACTGAAACCGCCATAGTCGCGCGGGACCACGCATCTAGTCTTTTCCCCAATGGCGTTCATCGAAAAATTGGCCGCGTTGATGCCTCCACCTAAGGCAAATTCCCCTTAATCAGGAATCCATAAGGGGCATTCCAATCGCGGAGAGGCGAGATAATGTTCGGTGAGGACAAATGTGGTGTACTGCTCATTTCCCTGACATTGGACAAATCGGTTGGAATTTGTCGCAATCGTTGGCTCTGAATATTTTTCTCCGGCAAAAACAGTATTCCCCTGAATTCGAAATCGTTGACCCGTCTCAGAAAACAGATCAGTGGCAAAAGCGGATCCCACAGAATGTCGCATTACGCGAATTAGGGATATAATTGCGGCATCCGTAATTTGGAATGTCTCACCAGGATTTAATATATCTGGAATATACAGTCCGTTCTCGCCATATACTGCAATCCCATCGACACCGTATAAATCATCACCGCCGAGTACTTGGGTGGGTAATACTAAATTCAATGATTCATTATATTCATAAATACGCCCACCCGCGCCGACAAACGAACTTCGACCGTATAATGTACCTTCCGCCGGCGCAGAGAGCATTTGTTTCCATCCGTACTCTTCGGTAAACACCATCACTCCTGAACCAACTACCCAGATGCCGCGCGCATCCACCCACATTTCGTTTACAACAAAAGAGCTGTCAAATTCGCTGCCGCTGATTTTTTCGAATTGTCGATGGGATTCGGCAGCATCGGCATTCATCGTGCTGGCGATAAAACAAAAATCATCACATAACACTGTCCAGAGATTGTAGTCGCCGTCATTGGATAAAATCGGCGCTCCGAAAGTGGCCAAGGCGACAGGCGTTGCGTTTTGTATGGTATCGGCAAAGGGAACCAGGGTGGACGTCCAACGAAACGTCTGCGTTGTCTCATGGGTTGGTTCATAATAACAGTAATAGTTGGACACATACAACCGAACATCTGTTAAAAAAGCACCGCCATTGCGGTAGCCGCCGAGGATGAGTATTCGCATTTGGGAGTCCGATCTGGAAAAATCTGTAGACAGCATATCAACAAAGTACGCATCGCCCCAATTATCAACCGATAAAATGCATTCCGGCGAATCGCCCTCTAAAACAGGCCATGCATCAGATGAACTGTTAGACGCCATGAGACACGCATCGCCCAATGTGGGCAGTGTATTGGTATCGGTGTCCAGACATCCGGTTTGGGCCAAACAATAGTCCGACATTTCATCATACGGTATGTAGTCGCAGTCCTCTTCTTCTGAATCTGTTGTCTGGTCCCCCGCAGTGGAATCCGTGTTCGGCGACGTCTCTGTTTCTGTATCGTTCCTAGACAACTGCGTCTCATCAATTTCGCAACCGAGCATGTAGAAACAAAGGAACATCCCGATATTTACAAAACTCAATCGCATGTGATTACCCCGTCGGTCACGCAGGCATCAATTGCATTTCCCGTCAGAAATTGCGACGCCGATGCCAGCGTTGGCTCGCTGAAAGTACTGCAAAGACTACAATAGGAAAGAACCGGATTGTTTTCGATCATCAGTAACCCGGAATTTACGTCTACTAAAGACAGCGCGATAATGTCTTCAAGAAGTTCGTTATCTGAAACAGACAGGATTCCGCCGATGTAGCTCAATCTGTTCAATCCGTTCAACGATCCCAATAACGGATTTCGCATCACCAGCAATCGCCCGCCGACGCTTTGTAATTGTGACAATGATTCAACCGACGACAGTACTGTATTATCGGTAAAAATCAAATCGCCCCCCACAGTGGACAATACATTCACTCCACTTAAGCTTTGAAGACTATGGTTATTCGCGATGACTACGGCACCTGAAACAGCTACCACATTGTCCATGCCCGAAAGGCTATTTATCGTTGGGTTATCCATTAAAAAAAAGTTTTCGAGAGACTGAACGCCCAGCATGAAATCAAAATTTTCAAATGCCTCATTGTCAACAATTTCCAACGAACCGTTCATCGCATCGAAGCCGTTTCCACTGAAAGAAATCTCTGGCAACGCGGGATTTCCTTTAATATGTATTCCTCCGACTGATTTTAAGGCGTTGAACCCGGAAACAGTGCTCAGGGAGTTGTTGTCAGATAATTCAAAAACGCCGTCGATGTTCGCAGTAACCGAAAACCCCGAAAGTTCAACCATGGAAATCTGTTTGGAGATAGTCACATTCCCCGCCACCGTTTCAAGTGAAGGAAAAAAATCTATTTCCATTAAAGAACTGTTCTCGCTTAGAAATATACCTTGAGCAAACTGCATTTCGTTCAATGCATCGAATTGATACAAAGACTCATTCATAGAAATATTAACAACTCCACCGGATACCACCTTCTGCAACCCGGACACTGTTTGCAGCGAAGGGTTTCCGCTAATAAAAAGCAGTTCATTGACCGTGTCCAAACCGGCAAATGCCGATATGTTTTCAAGTGCCGAGTTCCCACTGATTTGGATACTATCTACGTTTTGCAATTCATTGGTGAAATTTGACAGCGACGACAGTTGATCCAAATTCTTGATTTGAAGAATTGGAACCGTTTGCAACGCACCGAAAGCGGGAATCAGACGTAGCAGCGAATTCGATTCGAACGCAATTTCATCACTGACGGACTGTAATCCTCCGAATCCTGTTACTTCCTCTAATTCATCATTTCCTTCTACAATGAGATAAGCCAGTGTCTCAATTTGATTGAATCCGGCAATGCGTTCCAAATCATGCGACCAATAAATTTCGATCCCTCCACCAATGTGTGCCAAATGAGGCGGAGAGATATACTCACGTGTGTCACTATTATACCGAATAATGATGTCCCCTCCCACATTCGTCAGAGCTGGATAGCTTTCGCCAAGAGGGATGCCGTGTGCAAAATAATATTTCAGATTACCGCCGATGTCGGTCAGGCGAGAAAACAGCGGCGGCTCCACCAAATAGTAAACATCTTCAAATTCCAAATCTCCGTCTACTGTTACTAATTCATCAAATGGATCTAAGTGAGCGGCTTGGGTTCGAACGAGTAAATTGCCATCGACAGTAGTTAGTGCCGGTGTTCCGACTCGGCTTAGTTCTCTGCCGCCGATGATCAAATTGCCATGCACTTCACGAAGGTTCGGCATACGCACTTCATCCACACCAACCACGCCGATTTGTAAATCGCCATCAATACACGTTTCGTTCTGAACGGCAGCCAAAATATCCGCCGAAGAAATCGCCAGGGATTCCGGGTAACATTCTCCTGTCCGCTCCGACAGAAGTTGTCAGAAAATTTTCCTTCCCCGCGAAATAGTAACGCAGAAAAGCGTTAATTGTTGTGAAGAATGAGTAGTAACGTATACGGTATCTGCCGGGCAGGAAGAAATTGAATTAGTCGGTTAAATTTCTGGCAATTTTTCCCCAACACATTTCAGTGCCGTCATCTTCACGTATGCCGCATGAATAGTCTGTACGAGCTGTAACAGAGATGAAATGCGTCCCTATCGGGGCGGATGATTGACCGTACGAATTATCTCCCCAGCAAAAAGCTGTACCGGACGACGTAATGCCGCAAGTCCCCCCTTTGTTTAACACCATTAAGATATTATCATTGTTGCCTAAGCCATATTTTATACCTTGCACTCACGATGTTGAATTAAATTTATGTCACTTTTCACAATTATTCCCTCGGCGTATTCAGAAACCGGTGATGAAAACCAGGGGGGCAGAGGACGGCAGGGGTCCGTGCAGTGCCGAGTTTTCTTACCTTATTTGTGAGAAGTCCCTAAAGGTCGGATTAGTTGACCCGTCCCCAAAGGGACCCGAAACTGTAAAGGGAAGAGAAAAGGCTAAAAGCGCTAGAAGGGGCTATTCACATTGACCTTCGGGGAAAACATCCTGATAGCTGTAGCGAATTTCAAGAATCACATCTTCAAGATTGTCCCAATCCAGTGCGGCATTCTCACCGATTTTTGTATCAACCAATAACGTGTACTGCGACGCCAAGGGCAATCCGCCCAACGTGGCATTGGCCGCTTCTTCGGAACGCCATTCGTTGATTCCGGCAATTGGAGAAATAGAACGTCCGGGAGTGCGAAGCAGCGTAATTTCGCCGAAATTGGTCAGGTCCTCGCCGATTTGCTCCACGTATGTCTGAATGCCCGGTTGGCACGAACGCAACTTACTGGTGCCATCGTAGAGTATGCTTACGGTCGGTCTGGCGGTGCCGATTTCGCCCACCAGCTGTACCGCGATGGACATCACCTTGGCATTGCATGTGGAAGCCAGATTTGCAAAGTCAGACAAATTAATATCAAATGTGGCCGACAATACCCGGTCTTTATCTTTGATAATATCGCCGATGGTCGAATCAGTTGTGTATCGAACGCGTTTATCAATGGGAACATACCCGTCGCGCAAAATCGTTCGGAACCGATCTTCGGCTGCGATTTCTTCACCGGTAACCGCGTCTACGATTGGGCTGGTCACGTTCATCAGACTGTTGCGAATTGAAATTTCAGCAACATCCTGGTTGGTCGCACCACCACAGACAGACTCCAACCGTTTTAATTCTTCGGCTATATCCTCCAGCTGGTAGGCATTTACCGCCAGATAAATCTGTACTCTCTGGTCCATAAACGGGCGCACCGCGTAGTATTCCAAACCCACCAGCCAATCCATCAATTTGTCTTTCGCGCGCTGGAGACGATTTTCAGCCTGCACCAACCGATTGGCTCTGGCAAAAATCACACCAGGGCTGCCCACCAGGCGATTTACATCTGCGCGCTGGGCTTCCAGATCAATCAAGCGACCATATTGAAGCTCCGCCGCCTGTGAAACAGCCAGATACGCATTTTGACGTTCAATCACATTCAAACGGGCCTTTTCGACTTTCAAATCCAATGCGGCACTTTCTTCAAGCATTTGGAGATATGCCGTTCGTCGCTGATTGAATTCATCCATGTCCCGTGCATACGCCATCTCGGTTTCCCGCTGCAGAACGGCGGTATCATACACTTCTTGAAGTGTGCCCATTGCTGCATCGTTATTCGCAATCGCCTCTTCAAGCGACGATTCAATCTGAGTGATTTCATATTCAGAAATGGCGTCTTCTTTTGCAGCTTCTTCCTGTAATTCCGTCAGTGTGGCTTCGCGAATGGATTTTTGAAAATTCGTGGCAATTTCAATACTGGCGGCAACAGCGTTCATTGTGTTCTGCGATGTAACCAGACCAAATTTGGCACTGGCACCTGCCATTTGAGCGGCGCCGCGTGCAGGCGCGGTGGCATCGACGGTTGTTCCCGCGGCAGTCGGCATCGCCTCTGCGGCGGCATCCGCAGTATCTTCAGCCAACCCCGCTAGTGCTTCAAAACGACTCCCGAGTTCTCTGAAGATCGCAGATGACGTCTCGCCGGCCAAGTCAGCAGTGGCACCGGCGATACGTATTGCCCGCCATGTTGTCAGATTGGTTTTCATACGCTGAATCTGCTCGTCCCTGATGGCCGCTTTTTCCGCAAGCGATGTGGTCAACTGCAGCAGGCTGTCGTCCGCATACACTGCCTGTTCTTCGAGCAATGTCTCAAATTCCGACAGGTTCTCACCACGGAGTTCATTCCAACGCTGCACTTCTTCAGAAAATGCCTCCAACGATTCATATTCCAATTGCATTCGCGCATTGAATGCACGCTGTTCTTCATTGGCCAACTTCAGACCGTTTGCCGCCTCGTAGTACTGTAACAATGCCTGTCCAGCTTCGGACACACCCACCAACGAAGGATCGTGCGCCATTAGCTCCCCGGTCGCCCGATCCACACTGAAACCGCATTCCCCCGCGGACGGCAGTACCTCACATGTCGGTGTTGTCCTGAACTCATCCGCTGTACATCCCACCGGCAGGCCACACATATTCACCAGTTCAGTGCGCAGGTCATTAATTTCATTGTTCATCTGATTTGTCAGTTGCGTCTCATTCAAAGCGGCTTCCTGCGCTTCAGCCAGTACGGTTTGAACCGATTCTCCTGCGCGCGCGATTTCTGACTCCGCTTCAGTCTGCAAATCTGCCAGCAGCGATGCGTTCGCATTATTTTGATCGCCTGTATCCACAGCAGTGGACACCACGATTTCCGCATCTCTTGAAAAAACCTTATCATCAAAGGTCAACGACAATTTTCCGGCTCTGCGCATCAGCTGAGAGAACCCACTTCCGAAGGCTGTCGACTGATATCCGCTTCCAGCATCGATGGTAAGGTTGGTAAGCATTCCGGCCATTAAATATAAATCAAACATCTGCGCGGTTACATAGGCGCTCTTCGCGTCGCGGGAAGTCATATCCTGATACAGTTGATCCCATCGCGCAGAAGCCAACGACAATGCTTCAGCTGAGCCACGCCACGCCTGAATCATATCAGATAGTAATCGACGCCGGGCATCCACCGCCAACTCATCAGACACCGCGCGAGACAGAATCGCGATTCCGGAAGGGTCGAAATACCCGCCGAGTACATTCATATGAACATCAAGAACCGAGTTCTGCCAATCGTTCAACAGTGTCGTGATCAAGTCTTTCACCGCCGATGTGACAACTGCCGGATAATCACTGGTTTGGAGCCATTTCAGGCGAGTATCTGAATCGACTTTAAACGCAGCCAGCTGCTTGCCGAGAAACGCCTCCTGTGACACATCCTGATACGACGCAACGAGGTCGGCGGCAGAATCGGTTTCACCATCCTGATTCTGATATGCATAGGCGAGTAACTCCCGCGCGCACAACACCTGTTGACTGGGAACACAAATTCCGTTTGCGCCGGTGGCACATGCTTCCATAAAATCGGCAAAACTCATTCCGTCGGGGTTTTCAATCTCGTCATCAAGAAATGCCGTCAGCATCCCACCGGTGGTATCTCCTGCCATCGCCTCATCCGCGGCTGTCAGTGCGCATTCAATCTGCAAAGCGTTATCCGCGTTTTCAAACAGGGTATTGGTAGTGATGCCCGTGCATGCATCGGGGAATAAGTCCGCGCTGTTGCAACTTGTAGTGGGCGGTAGACCCAGCAGACCCGGATTTGCCTGCGGAAGTTCACTTGGTAGCTGAACGTCCGCCAACGCGATGGCATCACTCATTCGGGTCATTTGAATTTCACCCTCAAAAAGAACATCGACAAGTTCCGTGATTCCCGCAGTAGACCGCGCATCATACAAACCCTCCCATCTATCAGAGAAACTACCGATAATTACGCCGTCATCGTACGGTTCAATCTCAAAACGCAGTACCCTGCCGATTTGCCCCCGCTGGGGAGACGCCATCAGAGCGGAATCACTCAGCACATACTCATTTTCAAAAATCGCAACCCAACGTCCGAGAAAGTCATCAAATACCAGTTCCGTCGATAAATATTCCGGTGCACCCTCATAAACGTCAACTGGAGAAAAAATGTTCCCTCGGGTGACGTTCAGCAGCATATATGCGCTGTCGGCATCGGCAAGCGCCGCGTTTTCGGGATTTGTCACTATCTGAAATTCCAATGGAAGCCCCACATTGCCGAATACAGTCACATTCGCTTCCCCCGCATATGTACCGGAAATGGGCTTCTCAGCGCCCATATTGAATTTCAATGTTCCCACATTTGAACGTACAATGATATCAACCGTTCCACCTTCATATCCCGGAAGGCTCAACGAGGTTGACTCCAAGGGAATATCGGCTTTGATCTTTCCATCCTCCTCTCTCACAGGAATCTGCTTCACTTCCGGCGCAGGTGGGTTGCCATCGGCTTTCGTACCGTAGTCCGAACGCTGCTCTGTATACGAGATGACGCCGCCCGGCGGCATGCTGTCCAGCACCAGTTCAACCGTTGCCGGGTCCCCGGGGTTTTCCACCACCAAACGACGCTCCGGCACGTTCATTAATTGAATCGCCGGAGATTGATCCTCCGTCTGATGTACTTCCACGCCGTCGGCACCTGCAATCACACATTGTCCGCGCGCATTGCACGACTGTTCACCGGCGCAATCAGCGGTAGTTAAACAATCATATGCACACACATCTTGAAAGCAATAGAGCCCCGCGGCACAGTCCTCATCAATGGCACAGGCGGTCTGTGATGCGATACTGAGTGCGCCTTTCTCGGACGCAACGATCTCCTGAGGCACAAACTCATCGTCGTTATTTGATTTCTTGTCGTCTTTACAGCCGACAAACGCTATCGTTGTGACACATAAAACCATCACGACAAAACGGCTGTTTAATTTCCACTTCGTATCCATGTAACCATATCCTTTCATAAAAGTCGGCCCATCGGCACGTACACTTTTCTTTTAAAATTATTCACAATAAAAATTTGCAGAGATGCTATCCACCTCCAACAGCGGGTTGTTCCAGGCATAGATGCCGAAAGACCCCGTCGAATTCGCGTCATCGGTTATCACTTCGAACAACGGTTCAGCGTCCATGTACACAGAGATCGCATCGCCTTCCACAACCACGCCCAACTCAAACCAGTCGTTCAACGGGAATGGGGGAAGACCGCCGTTTTCATCAGATGCCAGTTCGGTTTCGACACCGTCTTCCACCTTACTCAACCGAATAAAATTCAAAGACGCATTGCCGCTCAGTTCCAATTTGTAATAGTTGGCCGAATCCACATATCGAAATACTATCCCGACCCCATCCTCATCTCCGGAACGGAACAATGCCGAAAAAGAATAATCCGTTAAATTTGCAGCCGACGACGCATTGAATACCGCTACCGTGCCGAGCCGTGGAAAATTCGATTCCGTGCTGTATATCTCGCTGGTTTGGGTCAATACGTCATTGCTCACGGTCCACACTGACGGACCCGCCAAATCACCAAAATCAACAGCATCCCAATATGCGGCACCCGAAACCGCGAAGGACTCAGAGAGTGTCGTTACATTGAGTTCCGCTACAGCATCGCTTTCCATGGTATTTCCATTCAAATCCGTTACCGCCGCACTGACAAATGCCGTGTAGTTTTCACAAAGCGTCAGCTCCGAAATCTGCAGTGTCACGCTTTTCCCGTCATTGCTTGGCTGCGCACTATATATTTCTATGTCGCCGGAAATCTCATAGTTCACTGTGGCCGCAATGGTATCCGCATTCATCGGTTCATCAAAATCAACCACAACGGTATTTAGATTCAAATACGCCACCGCTGCCACACTCGGCGCTGAATCCTCCACACCCGCCAATTCATATGCACCGATGTCCACCTGATCCCCCACATACCTGTCACCACCTTCAATATCAAAGGTAAGGCCGGTCATCACCGTAGTTCCCCAGTTCCCCGCATCCACACAAACAGAATCCGCTTTCAGGTTGAAGTTATTAGCACTTCGATTGATAAACCCGGGCGAACTGTGATTTACGCCTTCACCATCAATCGCTTCATCCGTTACCAGAGAATACGTCACATCATAATCGCCATCCAGCAACGTCGCTGTCCCCAAACTGGTAATAATGGTGTTCGCAATCGAGAATGTTCCACCGCCCTGCATTGCCGCCGCTGCTCCCACTCCCGAATCAACTGTATTATCTACAACCGTGCAATGAACCAAATCAACAACACTGTCATACGCAAAGACGGCACCGCCCGCTGTAATGGAGCGGTTGTCGTAGAACAGGCAATTGTGCATCGCAACAGTGCTGCCGTACAGGTACGCAGCCGCTCCGAAATTTGCGTAGTTGTTTGTAAAGACGCAGTTTCGAACCGTCAGCGTTTTGTTCGCGGAAAACAGCCCCGCACCGGCGCCGTTCTCACTTGCGCTGTCCGCTTCGGCGTGCCCACCCACAATCGTGAAGCCATCAAGGATTGCACCGTTTTCTCCAGTCACAATCGTATACGAATTATCTGTTTTGCCGGACTCGAAATCATCTTGAACATCATCACCGTTCAAATCACCGGAGAGTACTGATGCATTGGCCAGCATGTCCGCGCGTGCTGCAGTTGACGTCTCAGTACCCGCAAACCCGCCGTACACATGAACGCCACCCGTTAAAGTAAACGTATCTGTCCTTGACGCACCCGGCAGATATGTACCCGCTGCAACCCACACATCACACCGGGTATTCTCATCATTACCCGCTGCAGCAACATCAATTGCTTGTTGCAGGTTGGTATATGCGTTCTCAAACGATGACCCGTCCCCGCTTCCGGCAGCATCGTCATTCACATACACCACGCATTTGGCAAAAGATTTCCAATCCAACACCTCACCATCCACTCCGGGAGCATCCCCTGATGCCGCCAAAATATTATTATTTATAATCGGCAGAATTCCCGTTTTCGCGATATTTCCATCATACAAGACACCGTACGAATCTCCGGCCGACCCGCCGTTTTCTCCGCCATCTCCTGCTTTCGCCAGCGAAATCGTTACATTCGATGCACCGGCGACGCCTGCATTCACGGTGAAGATTGTTTTGCTATGCCCGAACAGCAGCATTCCGATACTTGACCCCCCACTCTCCCCCGAAGCGCCGTCGCCGTTTACCCACGTGGACGTAACCGTATCAAAAATACCGCTATGACTGTTCCCGCCGCTCACCGCATAATCCGCGCCGTCACTCGCCTTTGCCATATAGATTGACATGTTTTCAAGTCTGAGGGCATCGCACGCCTCGCATCTCAGGCCGTACAGCGAGACGCCGGCCCCGGCGGGTGAGGTCATATGCAGGTCCAGGTTTTTCAACCATGTTTCCGAAAAAATATTCGCCCCATCGAACGCGATGATCGAATCGTCACCGTTGCTGTCAGTTGAAGTCGCAAGCAAACTGCTTCGGCTTACTACCTCTGTATTGCCCTCGGTGTCACTTTCAAAAATCAGGCTCCACGGTTCTTCGGCATAGCGATCGTACCCGCCGTAAATTCCCACGCCGTTTTTCAGCTGAATATTTTCGTCGATTTCAATGGTGCCGATAGCGATATACACATCTGCGGCTCTGGCGATAGCCAATTCCACGGCTTCTTTCAATGATGTAAACGGATCATCCATGGTTCCCGAACCGGTGTCTGCCGGTCCCGGCGCAACAAATACACCGCTGGTAATCGTTCCGTCGAATCCGTCGCAGTCGTTGTCTATTCCATCTCCGGCGATTTCCGCAGTAGGCCCCTGGGATTCACAAATGATGGTGCCGTTTTCGCAAACATCCATACCATTTACGCATTCGCCGACTTCTGAAGGAATCGTGCACGCCGACGCAGTGAAATCTTCATCAATATCACCGTCACAATTATCGTCATTTCCGTTGCACCCATCCGTTGTCGCCGCTGCAAAGTTTGATTGGCACTCCAGCAAGGTGACATCGCCCTCCATCACACACGCCCATTTTCCCGGGCCGCAGATGCCGAGACTGCCGGTGTCACAGGACTGACCTTCCATTTCGACGTTGCTGTCATCACAGTCCAACGCGTTGGTTACATAGCCATCCGGAACGGTTCCGTCACAGGCAAAATACGAATTGAACACATCACCATATCCGTCCTCATCCAAATCCTGAAATGAAGTTCGGTCCGCAATCACCGTTTCACAACCGTTATGAAGCGAGCCGTCGCAGTCCACATATGTCAAATCATCTTCACACTGAACCTCACACTGTGCACCGTCAACTCCGTTCACACAGGCATTGCTCGCAGTTCCGAAATCATTTTCTCCACTGAATGAACCGATACAGGTTGCATAACACGCACCACAGTGCTCTTCGGGATACACATCTGCGCCGATTTGCTCTTCCGCATCTGCAACCCCATTGCAATTGTAGTCAAAGTCGCCGCAATATGCCGGAAACGAGTGTGTCATATCATCGGGGTCAAAATACGCGAGAACATTCAAATCATCGCAATCCACCGGCGTGACAGACCCATCCTTCGTATTACAATGCCCAACGCCGTACCCGTCGCCGTCAATATCTCTGCAACTGGAGCAGGTATTTTCGCGGGGTCTGCAATACGTTTCTTCGGAGCCGCCTACCGTTTCACAAGTGAACCCCATGGGACACATGGTTGAATCCGTACAGGCGGATAAACAGGTCCCCTGTTCCCATCCTTCCGGGCTTTGTTCATCTCCCAGCTTCCAGCAGATGCCGTCGTCACACTCCGTGCTGTCGGCGCAAGATGCGCAGAATGTGGACGGAATATCTTCGGCAACTTCCACCGGCGGTCTGCAAATTGCGCCGAACACGGTTCCCTGAACCATCGCTTCTGTGTCCAACTGATCCGCAAAGGGGAACGCTGCGCCGGTCGGATAGGGTCCGTCATCGGAAACCACCAGCTGACATACAAACGGCTGCGCCACTCCGCGAAAATCCGTTACGGTCAATGTATCGCAGATACTCTCGTTCTCTGTACATACCGCGGAACACACTCCCTGCCGAAACAAACTGGGGAATAGGCGTAACAGGGAAACCGTGGTGTCACCGTCACTGTTGGTACCGCTCAGGGTCACCTCGGTTACGCAAATTCCCCTTCCCTGACAGTCAGCATCCTGGTCGCACGGCACATAATCCGCCAATGGCGGGTTTGTCAGCGGAACGCTGTCTGAATCATCGGTTCCCGCTGTCGCAGAGTCACTGCCGGTATCTTCTGATGAGTCAATTCCGGTATCATTGTCAGAGTCATCAGATGCCGAATCCCCTGTGTCCGGCACACACGCGCCATCCACACATATGCCGGTGTCGCAATCCGATGCCTCGCTGCACTCGTCCTTTCCCCCGGTATTACTGCCGCACGCCCACGCCGTGAAAAAAGCGATGCATAAACAAAAGAATTCTATACGCATATATTTTAGTGAAAACATATTTACATCCATCCCTTCCGTCAGTCCGTTTCATCCAGGCATCCGCCGTCAATGTCGAAAACCTTGCATGTTCGCCCGTTGTCGGCTACATGTGCACCGTCTTGCGTTGTCGGCGTATTTCCCATATCTCCACCGCACGTTGCACACCCCGATGTGGTTCCGCCGTTCCCCGCAGTTCCCCATGCCCCTGCGGTACCGTGGCAAACCGGAAAATTCTCACATCCGTTCAACGCCAACTCAGAAGAAAAAACCTGGATATAGGAGCATGAAATATTATCACAAAGAACCGTCACCGAGTCCCCGCCGGCTCCGCCGGTTCCCGGATTCCCTCCAGCGCCGGCTCCGCCATATCCACCCAATCCCCCGTTTCCTGCCCAACTTTCACCATCACCACCACTGCCGCGACCACCACCATTGCCGCCGTTTCCGCCGTTCGCTCCGCTTCCACCGTTACCACCGTTTCCAACGCTGACGGACACATTATTCAACGCAACCCCCGCAGAACGGGTAAGTATCATTCCCAACGATGATCCGCCATGATTTCCGCGCCCGCCACCGCCGCCGCCGTACCCACGTCCGCCGCCGCCGCCGCCGCCGCCCGCATCATATAAATCAGGCACAACAACCCAAACCATAAAATCCGCAGCTCCGCCACCGCCTCCTCCTCCGCCGCCGCCCGAATTTCCGGATGCGCCGTTTTGTCCATCGGTCGACCGCCAAATTCGCGCATTGAAATCGTATGTTGCGGCCCTCCCGCCACTACTGGAGAACGCCGCGGCCGAACCGCCTCCCCCATCTCCACCGGCGCTTCCATCTCCACCGGTTTCACCCGTATGTCCGTCTCCACCGCTGCCGCCATCCGTGCCGGACCCGGAACTTCCATCAACCCCATTGTAATAGCTGGTTACACTCGTCCAATAGCCGCCGCGTCCACCACTTCCACCGCCCTGTGACCCGCCGCTTCCACCGCTGGTCACCGCGCCGTTCCCTCCATTTCCACCGTTGCTTCCATTTCCACCAGGTGTTCCATTGGCTCCGTTTGCACCATTGCCGACAGTTATCGATACATTCTCCAGCGCAAGCATAGAGCACCGATCACATCTGAATCCATATACGTCCTCGCCCGTTGTGGGCCATACGCCGGGGGAGCTCTCCACCGCGCCGTCCACATAAATATCAAGGTTCCGAATCACGGTCGGCTTGTACAGATCCTGGCCGTCAATACCGACAGATGCGCCGTTGATGAGATTTTCACCGAAGAGTCGGCGAATGGTGGAACGACTTCCGTCGTCACTCACATCCCATTCGAACACTTCATTCCCGGCGCCGTCATCCGCGCTCACCGCGCGACACCCTCCCCAGATGTTCATGTTGTCACGCAGATTCAATGTCTCTGTCAAAGTGAATTCGTGGGCTCCACCGCCGACGAACACGTCCACGCCGCCGATTTCCGGGTCGGTCGCGAGGGTGTCGGCCAAATCAATCGCCGCCTGCAATTCTTCGGCGCCGAACGGATTATCTTTGCTTCCATCACCGGTGCGACCGTCGGTAACCACAAATACCGCCCGCGCTGCCACCCAGTCGTATCCATCGCAGTCGTAATCGAGATTATCGCCGATGATTTCTTCTCTTGCGTTAAACAGCTCACACACGAATCCGTTCTCGCCGTCGCACCGCCATGTGCCCTCCGCGCAGATACCCAACAGCGCATCGTCAGCGGTATCGGGCGTATCTGCCACAGAACAGGCGGTTCCCTCCAGCGGCAGGTCATTATCAATCCAACCGTCACAGTCGTCGTCAATACCATTACAGGTTTCCGCCACTGACGCGATAGGCGTGCAAACCAACCCCGTATCGGTGCACTCCCATATGCCTTCTCCGCAAATACCCAGCGCGCCGGTTCCCATACAAACCGTTCCTTCCACGGCAGCATTCAGGTCATCACAATCTTCGTTGTTCAGCACCGCACCGGCCGGAGGCGTACCGTCGCAGGCAAACTGCGATTCATCGGGATCTCCCAATCCGTCGTTATCTTTATCGGCGTAATACACATACGATGGATCGGTCACCTGAACTTCGCAACCGGTTTCCACGTTGCCGTCGCAATCCGCCCAGGCCAGTTCATTGCGGCACCTGGCCACACAACGTACTTCTCCCTCTCGCTCTACGCATTGTTCCGTGGCATGAGGAACATCGCCCACGCATTCGGCAAAACAGGCGCCGCAATGTTCTTCTCCATATACATACGCGCCGATTTGCTCCGCTTCATCGGAAATCCCGTTACAGTTATAATCAAATTCGCCACAGAACATCGGGAACGGGTGGTCCATTTCGAGAGGGTCGTAGTACGCGTCCGGATTTCCATCGTCGCAATCCACCGGCGTGAACAGTTCGTCACCTTCGCCGCACTGTCCCGCTCCGAAACCATCGCCGTCCAAATCCCGACATGCGCCGCAGGTATCTTCAAACGGGTAGCAGAATGACACGCCGTCCAAATACTCACAGGTGAATCCGAACGGACAGAAATCTTCATCACCGCATGGCGCCAAGCAGGTTCCGCTTTCTGCTTCTACCACTTGTTCTGCTGTCGAAAAATTCCAACACACACCGTTATCACAGCCGTCCAAAATTGTGCATGCCTGACAGAACTCGTCATCAATATCTTTATGCAATTCAAACGGCGGTCGGCATATCGCGCCGAAGGGAACACCCGTTTCCATCAACGCGAAATCCAGCTGATCATCGAATGCGAACGCCGGCGCCGGCGCCGGATACGGGCTTTCCTGCACCGTAATCAGTTGACATGTGAATGGAAAATCGTTGTTCAGCGCATCGGTCAGCACCATCGTGTCACACATCGCCGGTGAGTTGGTGCAGGTCTGCGTACAAATTCCCCCCTCGCCGATTTCGGGAAACAGCTCCGAAATCGGAATATGGGTGATTCCATCCACCGTCGCCACATTCAGCGGTATCTGTTTGATGCAGCTTCCCATTCCAACCGGACACTGGGAGTCCGTGGTGCACGGGCGATAATCAACAATCGTTTTTCCACCATCGGTTGTTCCACCGGTATCTGTCTCCGAATCTGAATCAGAATCTGAATCGGAATCTTCGTCAGAATCGCTCCCACCTCCGGAATCCTCGTCCGTGCTTCCGGCGCCGCCGCTCTCGCTATCCGTGTCATCCCCTGAGTCGGTTCCGGTCGGCGACGTGGAAGAATCCGTGTCCGACACCGAATCACTGTCGGTGGACGCCACCTGCGTATCTGTGGTATCGGAATCGTCACCTTGTTTTCCGCTGTTCCCGGAGCATCCCATCCATAAAAGAATTGTCATAAAAGCCAACAAACGCACATAATCACGTTGCATCATCGATTCCCTTTTCCTTTCGACAACCAAAAATGATTTGTCTGAAAAATCCACAACTCGCTGTCATCCGACCCGTGAAGGAGGCATCTACCTGATCGTTCAGAAACATCTAAAATTATCAGACGTAATATTACACAAATACAGTAAAAATAAATATTCAGGAAATTCAATCACAGTGTGACCAAATGGTATTTTTTGTGACGAACCGTCCAAGAAACCAGTCGTCAGAATCCCGGCAACAGGGCATACTCAGCAGATGCGGTACCTGCAATCACCACAGCGCAATCGGCCAACCACGTTGCCCTCCCGTGTTCGAAGCACCATTTCCTTTGTGTTTATTGCCGGCATGTTCGTCATCGGATGTACATCCGAATCGCCCGCTGCGCATCGCGGCACCCTACACATACCCGACTCATTTTTTACACAGCAACCATCGCTTTCACTTGAAGGTCAATGGGAATTTTTCCCCAACCAGCTGTACACGCCGACGGATTTCACAGATAATTCGTCACCCATTTCGCCCCTTTTCGTGAGCGTCCCCGGCGACTTCAGGCAGTATGCTGAAAGCCTGCAACAGAATGAAGAGATCGACTACGGAACCTATCGACTTCGCGTGTACTGCCGCGACACCGACCGTCTCGCGATAAATATGGGTGATACATGGTCGGCGTATACCATCTGGGTGAACGGCGTTCTCCAGGCAAAGTCGGGCGTGGTGGGAACCGACACCCGAACAGAACACTACCGCTACGGAAGAACCCTGATTCCCAAGCTGCCGAAGAGTTCCACATATGACATTCTGATTCAGGTCTCCAATTTTCACGCATCCGCCGGCGGCCTGCTTCAGGCGCCTGAACTGGGCATTGTTGACCACATCACCCGTTCACACCAATTCTCTTGGATATGGCGGAGCTTTATTCTAGGCGCTCTGTTCATCATGGGGTTTTACCATCTTACGATTTATCTGTTTCGCCGCAAAGAGCTGTCGAATATGTTCGTTAGCGGCTACTGCTGGCTCTGGGGCATCAACTTTGCGGTTACCACCACTTCTGTATGGATGTTTTTGAGCGTGTTTCCGCATGTTCCTATTGATTTTTTGCGACGCGTCGACCACGTGACATTCTACTTGTCCATTCCGGTTAACATGTACCTGGTGCTGTCGCTGTATCCCAACGAAATTTCTCGCCGCATCGTTCGCTGGTCGGCGATTTTTTTTCTGGCCACATCCATCATATCGTGCCTGCTGCCTCTCCAGGCCGCAGAAACAACCGTCGTCTATATGCTGGTGATTATTGCTCCGACCCTTTTTTATGCGTTCTCTTGTGTCACCCGGGCGCTGCTGCGGAAACGGCCCGGCGCAATTCTGGTTTTTGCCGGATACATCATACTTACCTCGACGGCGGTGAACGACATGCTGTTGATTTCAAGACTCGTGCCCACCATGGAACTGGTTTTTATCGGTATTTTTCTGTTCATGCTGCTTCAGTCTATGGCAGTATCTCTTCGATTCGCACAGGCATTCAACGCCAACGAACTTCTATCGAAACAACTGGAGCATAAAAACGAAGAGCTGGCTCGAATCAATGCCATTAAAGACGAATTTCTGACGAATACCTCCCACGAACTGCGTACGCCGCTTCACGGCATCTCCGGCGTGGCCGAATCTCTGCTTGCGCCGGAAACGCTCTCCAATGCAACCGTTCTTCGCGACAATGTGAATCTGATCATTTCCAGCTCGCAGCGTCTGCTATACCTGGTCAATGACGTCTTGGACTATTCGCGATTGAAACACAAGGACATCACTCTCCAAATCAAACCTGTCGACTTGCACACTCTTTCGGGTACCGTACTGGAAACCATGCGACATCTCACGCTGGAGAAACCCATATCGCTGGAAAGCGCATTTCCCGAAAAACTGCCGCTCGTCATGGCAGATGAAAACCGCCTGACCCAAATCATATTCAACCTGCTCGGCAACGGCATCAACGCCACCCAGGATGGATTCGTCCGTATCGGTGCACGGGTTGAAGACAACCATGTAATCGTTTCGGTGCAGGACTCCGGCCAAGGCATCAGCGAAGAAAAACAACATCGGATTTTTGATTCGTTTGAACAGGGAGACGAAGATCTGGCACAGGGAATCGGTACCGGAATCGGCCTGCATGTCACCAAACAGCTGGTCGCGCTTCACGGTGGAGAAATACGTGTATCGTCGGTTGTCAACCAGGGCAGTACGTTTGAATTCGCGCTGCAAATCGCCGACGAGTCCGCAGCGGCAACCGTCGCCGATTCCAAACAGACCGCATCGCAGATCAGTGCACACACCGACACGAAAACATCATTGGTAAAAGATGACGCCTACCACATTCTGGCGGTCGATGATGAAGCGGTCAACCTTCGGGTATTATCGAACCATCTGGGCAGAGAGGGTATGACCGTTCAGCTGGCCTATGACGGCGCAAGTTGCCTTACCGCACTGGAGGATGCGCCCGACTGCTTTGATCTGATTCTGCTCGATTTGAACATGCCCGGAATCAACGGGCTTGAAGTATGTCGGCGTATCCGAAAGCAGCATTCACCCGAAAAGCTGCCCATTGTCATTCTGACCGCACGTACCGGCCCTGCCGCTCTCGCTGCCGGGTTTGAATGCGGCGCCAACGACTATATCGAGAAACCTTTTTCGCGAGAAGAACTCCTGTCCCGGGTTCAACTGCATGTCAAACTGAAAAAGGCCTACGAGGGATTGGAAGATCGAATGCGAATGGAAGTTGAGCTCGAAAAAAGACGTCACTCGGAAACCGAAGCGCGGTGGAACGCCCGCCAGCAGCAATTGGAAAAACTCCGATTTCAATTCGCGCCCCATTTTCTGTTTAATGCGCTCAATTCCATCCGCGCGTCGATTATTGATGACCCGGAAGCCGCCAGGAATATGTTATCCACATTGGCAGAGTTGAACCGAATGGCCATTGAGCGTCGAACCAAAACCGCTATTTCGATTTCTGAAGAGATGGAAATGGTCATACTGTACCTAAGTATGGAACAGGCCCGGTACGGCGACTACCTGTCTGCCACCACCCATATCGAGGAAGAAACCGCACCGCTGCCGGTACCTTGTTTCATATTGCAGCCGCTGGTGGAAAACGCTATCAAGCACGGCAAACAAACCAGTCAGGAGTCGCTTCACATTCATGTAAGTACGCACTGCGACCGCGACACATTGTTTCTTCAGGTTACCAATTCCGGCAGTTGGATATCGCCGGATGAACCTCGCACCGGCCCGTCCACCGGGTTCGGGTTGATTCACCTGCGCGAACGTCTTCAGTATTGGAACGCGCAACTGGTTCACGAAGAATCTGACGGCAAAGTACAAGTAACCATACAGATTCCCCAAAGCGCCATATTGCAACACAATTCAGAGCACGGGTCGTATTTATTTAATTACGGAGAAAAACCGGGTGTCCAATAAACGAGGAGAAAAATGACGATTTCCCTATATAGAGCGCTCATTATCGATGATGAGCCGCCGGCGCGTAAAGAGATGCGCTTTTTACTCAAGGATCAGGTTGATTTTGTTGTGGAATGGGAAGCCGGCAGCGTCTCCGAGGCACAGAAAATCTTATCGAGCTGTACACCCGATGTGGTATTTCTCGATATACATCTTCGGGGGGGAACCGGATTCGATTTAATTTCTCACATCAGAGAAGATACCGATGTGGTCTTTGTAACCGCCTACGATGCCTATGCCGTTCGCGCGTTTGAAGTCAACGCGCTGGACTACCTTACCAAACCGGTGTCACCGGCGCGTCTGGATTCCACGTTGAACCGGCTGCGACGAAAATCCGGCACCTTCGATATTCCGGTCCCCATGTCATCTGAGAAGTATCGGGAGGATGATAAAATCCTGATGGTCACCACCATCGGACGCGTATTCATCGACTGCCACAAAATCCGTTCTATTACCGCCGCCGGAGGAAACTACATCTCTGTCAGGCTTATCAGCGACACCGAATATCTGGTTCGAGGTACTGTGAAAGACTGGGAAACCAAACTTCCTCACCAACGATTTTTGCGCATCCATCGCAATGCCATTGTAAACAACACGCAGCTTCGCAGTCTGACCCGGCTTGCCCCCAGAAAATACGCTGTGATGCTTCACAATGACGATACGCCCTACAACATCAGTCGAAACCTGATCAGCTACGTGGAACAGTTGCTGACCGCGACTCCCGGCTGAATCCCGTAAATGGCGGGCCCGACCGCGAACAGTACAGCACGCGGCGGCAGATAAACTGCACCTATGAATCATTCACAAAAGAAATTGGGTGCGGCTCTCCTGAAACGATCAATAAATGTCAAAGACCCCCACCCCGGTAACAAAAAAGGCCGGAAAAAATGATATGAAAAAATGTCTGAAAAAAGTACCCTGGGAGCGGTTCGTCAGGGTTGCGGTTCGTCGGGAATTCAAAACAATAACATGCGCAGACCGACATTGATATAAGGCTGCCAAGCCCATGGCGAAAATATGACTTCCGGTTCCCCGTATACATTGGCTTCATATTTGGGAGAACGCAACACTGCCCGTCCCCAGAGCTCCGAAAAAAAAGCGAGTCGAGGGGTCAAGCGCCACGCCATCGAAAGCGCCGTTAATAGCGAAGGATGAACGCTTGTACTGTTGCGGGAATAATTCTCCCACGCGAGTTGCTGCATGACCGTATCAAGTTCCAAAGCAACATATATCCCCAACAAAAAGCGGCCAAGCGGAAATAGCTTTCGAACCCCCATGAATACCGGAATTTTAAATATTGTGAGCTCCACAAGCGTACCGTCATCAACAACCGGTTCATCTGAATAAACTCTTTTGTGAACCGTCACCGGCCAAAACACCGCCAGACCGGCAAATGCTGCCCAATACCTTTTATTCTGCACCGCTAGGCTCGCTATAAGTCCCATTGTAAATTTGCGACTGCTGGTAGCGCTGATGCCCGTTTCCAACCAAACCCGTCCGGGCGCATCCAGTTGCTTTTCTTCGATTGCTTTATTCCTGGACTCCTCCGAACCAAGAAGAGATGCTGCATCTCTACGAAGGGATTCATCTGAAGAACGCTGCGCGTCACTTGAATTGGAATAGGAGAGAGACAGCAAGCCGTCAAGCCATCCACGGATAACCAGGCTTGCTTGCTCTAAACTTTGTTGACGATTTTTCTTCAACTCCCTGTCGTAGTGAAACCCGTGTTCTTTAAACGACACCAAGTGCACCGTAAACGGCGGCCCCACAGAAAACCAGATCACCGCATCCGCACCATAGGACTGAACCGAATTAACGGCCTGCGCTCTGAGCGAATCGCCATTTTCGTCTGTCGTGTTGCCCGGTTTCTTTTGCTCGATAAGAATGTACGATACGTTGGGCTCATCTGCGCCCTGCAAAACACTTTGAATATCATCAAATGTCAGTTCGTCCCCCCATGGTTTGAGCACGACGATTTCAATGTATTCGCCAATTTTTCCAGTGGATTGCTCCGCAGTTTGTCTAGCGGATGGTGCAGCGGAGACGTGTTGTGCGTGCGACTGCTGACAATCGGCATTACCGTAAGACGGATATGTATTCACCACCAACAGAATACCCCATACGGCACTCTGATGGAGTAAGATTCTAAATAG
>JAFGXQ010000119.1 GCA_016936575.1 Deltaproteobacteria bacterium | reverse complement strand
GTTGCAAAATTTTTTTTGCTCGCCTCAAATAAACGTTTTAGTCGCTATTTAATCAATCAGTTGCAACGACCGAATCCTTTCGCGCGTATCGCGATTGCCAATTTTTATCGACCCATTTGCCACACCGCGTCTCACTATATTCGCCGGATATATCTTAATCATTAGCCAACGCCGACCACTTCGGCAGAAAAGAGACCATGAAATGAATTCAACCAAAGTAATGTTTATGTACGCCACATTGTCGGTCTGGACGATGCTGTTTTTTTCTCTTGGTTGCGGGGAGGCGTCAGATAATAGCCGTGCGGACGCTACCACCGATGGAGATGCCGATACCGACACCGATGCCGACACCGACTCGGATGCTGACACCGACGGCGATGGGGACGGGGACACCGATACCGATACCGACACCGATGGGGACGCCGATGCCGATGCCGATGCCGACACCGATGCCGATAGCGACAGCGACACGGACACCGATTCTGATGTGGTTATTCATGGGGATTACGAAGTGTTCGAAGGGGGATATTGGACTTCCGGACCGATGCACGGCTACGCCTGGACCGCAGCGGTTATCGAAGGCAGCACCGTTTCTCCGGCCGATTATTCCGAACTCGCCGCAGGAGGTGCGTTCTGCGCATCCGGGGTTGTGGCGCCGGAGCCGGATTACAAAGGCGTGGGAATGGTGGGACTGAACGTGAACCAAGAGGAAGGCGAAGATACGCCGATAAATACGTTTGTTCCCACCAGTGAAGGCCTGTACGTAAACGTATCGAACCCCGGCGGCTCCACGCTCCGGGTTCAGATTCAGGGACCGGAGGGAGAAACCAACGCGGACCAACGCTGGTGCGCGCCGATTTCACAACTGGGCGGCGAAACCATTTCGTGGTCCACATTCAACACCGCCTGCTGGAACAATTCCGGTGCGGAATACGCAATGGAAGAAATTACCGCGGTTATTGTATTGGTTCCGGGAAGTAACTCCGCGGAGGTGCCCTTTGAATTCTGCATTCACGAAGTGGCCCTCGACGACGAAGGCGGCACTCAGGACACAGACGACCCGACCCAAATCACCTACGGCGGGTTCGGCACGTTGAGCGGCACCGAGGCGGTCGACAACGTCACCCGCAACGGCGACTACTACGCGGTACAGAGCAACGTGTGGGGCGGCGACGGGGTGCAGACGATTTCCTACCAGGGACCCACGTTTGTGGTGACCCAACAAACCGGCGACAACTCCTTCAGCGGTGCACCGGTGTCTTATCCGTCATCGTTTATCGGATCATGTTACGGCCGTGACCCGCAGGGCGACAATCTGCCCATTGCCAACAGCGCCATCAGCAGCGTGATGACAGGTTGGACCTGGGCGGACGACGGCGTTTCCGGCGTCTACAACGCTTCTTATGACGTGTGGTTCAGCGAGACCGCCGCCGGCGACAGCGGCGCCCCCTCAGCGGGATACCTCATGGTATGGCTGTACGATCCGGACACCAAACAACCCCGCGGTGATGTCATCGACTACGGTGCGACTATTGCCGGTATTTCGGGAACCTGGGATGTATGGACCGATGGTGATTGCATCAGCTACGTCAGCACGACCAAGCGGTATTCCATGGAGTACGATTTAAACGATTTCATTCAGGATGCCACCTCCGTTCACACCGGCACCATCGCGAACGATGACTACCTCACCAACGTATTCGCCGGCTTCGAAATCTGGAGCGGCGGCACCGGCCTCGAAACCATCGACTTCTACGCCGAAGTGAATTAGTCGGCTTCTCGTTTCTTTTCGAGCAGCCCCCGGGACGAAGCTCCCTCGCACCACTTTCCTGGTTGGGATTCCGGTTACAAAACTAAAATGGAATGATACCGAGAGACTCGGGGAGGGCCAAGCGGATAATGCCGCCGGTGCTCATATTTCCCACTGCCACAAACAAATGGGTATCATTGGCCACGGCACCGCCGAACCCGTCCTTTTCCATGGTACCGATTACTTCCGACACCCCATCAGTCGGAGAATAGACATATATCTCGCTCGTTTCATCCGTGTCCTCACCATTCAGCCGATACACCGCAACCGAGTCATTGCAGGCAATCAGATCTTTCATGCCCGAAATCTCTATCTGGGTATTTTCACCGGTGGACAAATCGGTCGAAACAATCGACCATGGGTCCGATGACGAATCGCGCATTCTTACGTATGCCCGTGTATCCGATACGCACAAATCCTCCACATAGGCCGCGGCCAAAAACATTTCTTCCGCATCCTGGTTCACATCCGGCAGCGGCGCCCTCAGCAACGCGGTGCCCTGATTGGTGTAGTCCACATAGTACATGTAGTCTCCGCTTGCGGCGAACATATCAACAGCCCAGTCGTCTCCCCATACAGGCTCCGGATACCCGCCGCTGCTCGATATAGAATAAAACGTATTGTCCATATAGCTGCCCTGAAAATACAGCCGGTCGCCGCCTTCCCCCATACAAATGATGTCGCTATCGTAGTCGGCGACAATGGTCGGATTCTCGCCGTTTATTCCCACAGAAACGATACCTTCGAATCCGGGCCACCCCGAGTTGGTAAACACGGTATCTTCTGAAACCGTCAGCATTCTGGGAAACGACATTCCCGAAAGCACACTGGTGGTTTCCAGGGTTTCCAAATCGGTTTTCAACACCTCACGCAGGGCAGATAAATAAAACACCGCTGAACTGTTCAGCGCGATGGGCCCGGTTTCATCGGTTTTATGCATCAGCAATGTGCAGTTGTCCTGTTCATCACCGACGGCGCTGAGACAGCTTCCGTTACAGTACACTTCAAGCGCCGGACATACCCCTTCGCTCCCCCATTCCGCATTTGAATTGTTGTCGAGAAAACTGCCGCCCGCGTCTTCAAACGGCCTAGGCACTTCAGGCAGGGGTACGCCGGTTTCGCTCTCTGTATCGGTGTCGTCATCCGAACCGGGAGACTCGCTGTTGGTGTCTTCGTCGCTGTCATCGGTCGAATCGCCGCCGCCGTCAGAACACCCCTGTAGGCTGAAAACCGTCATTGCCATCATCACACATACTACCCCAAACATTTTCATAATGCTTCTCCTTCAGATTATATCGATTAATAATTCGCATTATGACATACCCAACACGGTTTTACAGCTTTTTTTCGACATTTGAATGAGATAAATCAGGTGGCGGTACGAAGTATCCGGCCGTCCCCGGACTACGATGACGGTCACCGTCGTCTAAATGAAATCGACGACATATTTCACGCCGAAAACGCGCGGTTCCTCAATCCACCCCACCCTCGTCGGATACGGTCCGGCCAGCGACCCGGAATCGTAATAGTACCGATGATTCCCGTGAATCGGAATCAAATTCATGCCATATACATATACCGTGGCCTGCTGCGTCAACGCATAACCGACAGACGCGTTCCATCTCATATTCAATTCACCGGCATGTCGTTTACGCGCATCGGCGACCGTAGCCCACGACGCGTCCTGATACACTGTGCCGCGTGTTCCTTCCTGCACCATATTCAGTTGATCGTGAATTCCTTCATACTTCCAGAAAATCTGCAGATTGTTATGAATCGTCAGCTTACGATTGACGAGGGATATGTTTGCAAACAGCTTGGTTGTATTTTTGGACCAGTTATTTATGCTGCCGCCGCTGCTCGGTAGAATAATCTCCGGCCCGTCACCTTCCTGCGCGGGTCGGGCATAGTCAGAGTAGCTGAACCCCCCTGCATTAATATCGGGCGCCAGTTCCCACGAAATCAAATCCACATAGGAATGATTCAACCCAAGTGCGGCCTTGTCGAATTGAAAAACCGTTTCAGCCTCAACGCCATACAATGAACCTTCGCCCACCAGAGCAGTGGTTTCAAGCGTTTTGTTCCAACCCAGAATCTGCATTCGATTCATGAAACCACTCACAAAGAAACGCACCCGTTTGGCCGGAGACACGCCGTAAGACAACTCCACTCCCTGAATACGTTCGGGATGCGTCTCGCGACCCACGCGATGCTGTTGCCACAGTTGCTCCGCATTGTTCATACGTACAGATTGATGAAGCAGCAATTTGGTAATTCCCGCGTCTTGAAAATCGGATACCAGCGCCAGCCGTGGAGAAATCAGGTTGCTGGAGTGAGAGTTTCGATCATACCGAAAAGAATAATATAAATTAAATAGCCGGTGTACCTGTGCACAGGCTTCTCCCACTGCTGAAATGGTATGTGTTCCCCAACCGGTTTCACCGGCATACAAGGGTTCCGTGCTGCCGAGGGCCGCAATCACGTTTGAATTTTCGTTGCTGACAATGTTTTTTTTGTCTCCCATAACAAAATCCGCCGGGTTGTCCCCCCACCCCATCGTCCAGCGGCTGTACCTGTACTCCACCCCCGCAGCCAGCGTCATCTTTTGGAATAGAGTGGCCGACAGCACATTACTCAGAAATAGCTGATGCTCCGCGAAATTCCAGTTGTAGTTCGATCCGTCGTGAAAGTTTCGCGAATATGCGTTGGGTCGGAAAGACTCTGTATCGCTCGACATCAGGCTGACGGTGCTTTTGTGAACCAGCCAATTTCGGTACCGGTGGTCGTTCTCCAATGATACCAGTGCCTGCCGATTGCGCCGCACATTCAGATTCTGAAATTCGCCCACGCCGGTGTAATAGATGCAGTCTTCATCATCGGTTCCACAATTCACCGGCTGCTCACCCATCTGTTCCTTTTCTCCCCAACCGCTCGTCGGCATGCCGCTTTCCACATAGCGCAACCACAGACGCCACTCTTTCCACTTGAAATCCGCAAGAAATTTAAAATGCGGATCATTGTGTGCTGTACGATAGTAGTCGCTGGTGGGCATCAAAGAAGTTTCTCCATCATTCCAGTATCCATAGGCGTCACCGCTGCGAATTCGATATCCCCTGGGATCTTCGAGTCCGCGCGCATAATTGACGCTTCCATAAAAATAGAAGTCCAGCCCTCCGCGGGATCCACCCCAGTCAAACCATGTGCCCACCCGGTTGTATTGATGTAAAAATTCGCCGCCGGTACCCACGCCTTCTTTACTGCCTGCACCCTTGGTTGTGATGTTAATCACGCCCATAATCGCACCCGGGCCATAGGTGACCGAACCCGTTCCTCGAATAATTTCGATTCTCTCAATATCATTCAAATCCCATGCTTCTGTATCAGCGGTATTCCCCCCGTGCCCTTTTATTCCCATATCCTTTCCGTTCACCAGCACCAGCATTTTATTTTTCCTATCCGAAATGATTCCCCGAATCCCGTATTGCAGTCCATCGCTGTGGTTCATGAACAACGCCCCGGGAACATATATTTCCAACAAATCGGTCAGATTGCGGGCCGGTGTGATTTCAATATCCTCCCGGGTAATCACCGTAATTGTCACCGGGGAAAGCTTGGGTCTGGTGGAAACAATCACACCAGATACGTCGAGCATCAGCAACTCTTCCAGCGTCATTTGGTTCAAGTCCAACCCGTCATCATTCGCATGAGCCGCAAAGCAATGCGAAGTCAGGAGCAATGCCGTGAACCAACTCGCAAGTACTGAAGTTTTCATTCGTATATCAAACCACTTCCTTTCAATCTAACGTCCTTCTTAGTAACGTCCGGCCATCAAATATTGTAAGTTGAAAACCACCATTCCTGTTCGACCGATACGTTTGTTTGTGGTACAACAAATCCGCTATCTGAAAGGAAAACCGATGACCACCGATTTTGAATGGAAAGAAGAATATAGCGTGGATGTGCCTCTGCTCGACAATCAGCACAAATATATGTTCGAGCAAGGAAAAAAAATCTCTCACCTGCAGCCCGAGCAAACCAAGAAGCTGGTGGTTGATTTGTACCGCTACATTATGCAGCATTTCACCGCGGAAGAAGCCCACATGAAGGAAATCGAATTCCCCGAGCTGGAAGAACACCGCCGGCTACACGAAAATATCATTGATCAGCTCAACCAGATGACCACCGGTTTCGAGCCGAGCGAACGCAACACCCTGAAGCTCAAGCTGTTTATCTTCAATTGGCTCCAGACCCATATTCTGAAGCACGACAAAAAATATTTCGAGTTCGTGAATCGGTAAACATTTCGATATTGAAGAAAATTTTTAATCCACAGAGTGTTGAATATAGCTTTTTTGTTCAAGGCGTTACCATTTCATCCAGCGCGTCTTGAAGTCGCTCTCGAAGCTGTTGCAGCTCTTTTGATTTGAATGACTTTCGCGTCGATTCCAGCACCGAAATCGCGTCTTGTACAATCGCCACATTTTTTGTGAAACGGGTGCAGTTGAAATAGCGACAGGGGCCCTTTTCACATGGATTCGCCTGTGTCGACGCAAGCAACGCCGCATTCTGCAAATCCGCGATGCAACCCGCCATATTCTTCAACGTCATATGAAAATAACTCTGCAGCGCATCCTTCGAATTCGCTCCATCCCGGGAAATATCATTACAAATGACATCTACTTCATCAGACCATTTCCTGATGTTTTCGCCGGCATGAGAAATCACCGTCCCGACATCACCCCGCGCCGCCGCACGACTCACCGCATTGAGAAACGCTTCTTTCGAAAACGGCTTCACCAGGTAATCCACAACCGCCAGTCTCACCGATTCAATCGCGGAATCGAAAGACGGCTGCCCCGTGATGATCACCATCGGCAGTGTGGGGAACTGCTTATAAACCCATTTCACAAAAATCATGTCTTCATTTCCGGGCATCACCAAATCACACACCATCACATCAAAACGGGCATCGCCCTGCAGCAGACGTTTTGCCTCCTCAGCGGTTTCCGCGCCCTGGCTTTGCCAGCCCTTTGGGTACAGCATGCTTCTACAAAGCTCCCGCATTGACATGTCGTCATCAACAACCAAAACCGAAACAGATGTTTTCATACTACGACTCACCGCGATTCAAATTTTTATAATTGACAGCTAAATGTAGATTAAAATCGCACGCGGTCAAGCGAGGCTGACGAGTTATCGCACGTTTATATCCCTGCGATCACCGCATTCCAATGCTGTTTCATTTAGGTCATAATGTTATGAACAATTTCCCCTTTTTACACTCGTGAGGTCAATGCCTGTTGCTAAAAATGGGTTTATGGTTTTTCGTTGTCTGTCCTGAATCTCAAGGTGGCATATGAATATCGAACGATTGATCTTCGGCGTATCATTGACGACCTGTATGAACCCAACCGACAATTCGTTCCGCTTATCCGCAATGTTTCCATCGCCTATATGTCACCGCGCCATCTCTTCTTTGTCACTCTCGTACGATTCACGCCGTATGCCCCGGTTGTTCATGCGATGGACGAGATAGAAACAGGTCTGCATACGGCACGGTTCGGTGGACGCAATATGGCCCATAGCCGTCCGAATACACATAGACGCTCTGGTTCGATGCAACAACGACGGGCTGTTTATCGAAAACTATGCCGCCCTCCCGGAAGCATGGATGACATCTCTCGAACGACAGTGCAACACAACCCAGATGGACACAATGTGGCAGGAGCAATTCGCCGATTTTTGATGACTTCAAGTTAAATGGCTATACGCACTTGAAAGACTTCAGGCGACGATTTGAAAATTTCACTTAAAATGTTTTGGTCAGGGCCAATCCCACGCGTTCATCACCGAAGCTGACATTTACATCAATCGGTTTTTTCTTTGCATTCGCTCCGATAAAAAATGGAATGGATATTACTCCCACAATAGCGCCGGAGCTTAACAAAACGCCGGCGCAGGTTCCATCGTCAAGTGCCCATTCAGCCCCTTCTGGCGCATCGCCTCGCGCCGCACATCCGACAGCGCTCAGCATCAACACCGCGCCACTGGCAACGAGAGATATTCCGATTTGCAGTAACTTCCCACGAGCACTTGGACTTCGCTTGTACTGCCAATCACCCATATCCGTGCCGGCGTCCACCAGCGGCGCATTTGTCGCCGAATTGAACTGCGGGAAAACAGTTTTCGCTTTTACCCAGTTCTGTGTCCCGGCTTTAATTACATCTGTCGTTTCAACGACTTCTTTGCCGGCAATCATCTCATTGATTTTGGATTCAGGAAACGGACCGAGTGTTTGTCCCCCATGGGCCACATACCAAAGGGTTTCCGGTTCTGATTCGGTTGCTGTGGCGATTTCGGGTTGGGGAATGGCGGCAATCACCTCGGATACCGATATCCACTCCGTGGTATCCACTTCTGCAGCCATTGCATCTTCATGAATAATCTTGTTATCCAGTTTTTCTTTGATCTCTTCTGCAGTAAACGGTCCGGTGACGTTTCCGGCAGACGACAGATAGTATTTCTTGGGGGTGGTTGTTTCCACCTCATCTGCGATTTGAGGTGCCGATTCAACAGCAGCGGTAGAACCGGCAGCAGTCGAGTCGTCCTGCGATGTCGCCGTCGATGGGACGGCTGTGTCAGCAGTTTCGTCAACGGACACGGACGCATCTTGTGCAGATGCGCCAGCCCCGAAAAAGAGTGTCGATACAATAGCCCATGGAATTATTTTCAACATAAATCCTCGATGGTTGCGGCTCGATGCCGAATCGGCATTAAGACGGTTTTCAGTGATAATTGAGATAAACCATAAGTTGCTAAAAGTAATCGGAAACTTCCTGATGAAACTTATAGCGAAATAGATATGTGCATCTATAATGAAATATTGCACGAAGATCAATCTTAATAGGAATTAATTTTGAAAATTTAAAAAAATATTGCAAATTGAAGCAATACAGATAGAACCGATCTTGCGAAATCTTAACCCGATTTTTCTACCGGACCTATCAGGAGAAGCAATGACACCCAAACCCTCTTCGCTGACCGCTTATCTGATAATTAGCCTATATTATTTATTAATCGGACACAACGCGGCCGCACAAGATAGCTCAACATTGCTTCCCCCTGTAGTCGACTCTTCCAACGAAACAAATTCAGCGCCGTCGTTGCTACCGCCTGTAGTTGAATCTTCTGTCGAGAAGGAAACCGCCGGAAATGTCAAAAATGAACCTTTCGCTGCGACAGACAATCAATCAGACGCAGTCACCGATAGTGCTTCATCGGATACCGTACCGCGCACCGAATCGTCCTTGGAATCAACGACTCAAGAAAGCCCGATATCCCCTTCGAACTCCCCGGAACAAAACCGCATTTCCAGTGAATCCGCCGCTGCACGGGAGCGTCGCAGCGAACACAATTCCGCCATGTACCGAAATTCTGCCCTGGGCGCTGCCGCCAGCGCAAACGTGAACTACGGACGTGCCCGATTTTCCGGCATGATGGGTAATCACCGGGCGGAATCGTTTTACGATTCTCAGGCAGTGAGCGACAGTATGGCGGCACTTATTTTTCTGCTGTTTCAGTTGGGAGAAGAAATGGGCCAATCCCGCAGAGAGCGGACGCCGGTTTCGCAATTGGAACCGGCCGGACGAGGCAGCGCTGCAGCACGATTTTTTACATGTGACGGTGGTGTGAACATGCCGGCCGGTGTCGGATGGTGTCATATGGGAAGCTTTTACGGCCCGGTTCACGTTGGTTTTTTCGGTACACTTTCCGTTGTCGACAACAATTTTGTAGGCGTGGGGCAGCTGGCCGCTTACGCCCGTGTCAGTCGAAACGCCTACGGACTGGTGCAGGGGTTTGGCGTTAACGACGTTCACGGCCAATTCATCGGGGGCGCACAGATCGGACTGGGAAACATTGCTGGGTCGTTATATGGAATCGGTCAATTCGGGCTGTTAAATACGAGTGGAAAAATCGGTTTATTGCAGGTTGGCGTATTCTTCAATGACGCCGATAAACTGGTCGGTTTTCAAATCTCGCCGTTTCTCAGTACCGGGGGAGACGTTTTCGGTTTTGCACTGGGACTGACGCAAAACAATCACAATCTTCATGCCGGCGTCTCGGTGAGTATGGTTGATGAAATGAATTATCTCATCGGTCTATCTGTTTCGCCGATTCTGTCGATGATTAACGAGGAGGGGTTCGGCATTCAATTGGCACTGATTTCTTTTGCCGACAAAATGAACGGCTTGTCCGTGGGCGCCATTGCCGATGTCTCCAGTAAAAAAATAACCGGCTTGCAATTGGGACTGGTCAACTACACCCGTCACTTACAGGGCGTGCAAATCGGTCTGGTCAATGTAGCGCAAAAACTTTCCGGTCTACAAATCGGTGGTTTCAACGGTTGCCGGCAAGGCGGATTGCCGTTTATGATCGGTTTGAACCTCGGTTTCTATCGTTCGAAAAACCAGTAACCCCCTGCAAGCCCTGTCATCTAATACAACCCTCACGGCGTGTCACTGGACAACCGGTACACTACAGTGAACTCATCTTTCACAAACAACGACAATGCCGTTATCATTTGAGTCGGGGTCGCGTCCGCAACTCCCATGAAACACCTGGCCGCCTGCTCCGTCGATGGCTCCCCCACCCGGCAGAATGTTGTAAACCATATCCGGTTCAATTGCTGTTCCACATCTCTTGAAAACAACCCCAACTGAAATTGAAACCAATCAGTTTGGGTAGGCAACGCCCCATTTTGAGGTGATACCCCCGCGGGAGAAAAGGTTTCGCTGTGCGCATCCGCTTTCTTCACCGTGTTATTGGATACCGTGAATTGGGAACGCTCCAGCGCTTCAAGATACTCCATTGCCACTTCCCACGCTGCGTCGTATTTCCCGGTATGCTCAACCGCAGAATATTTGAATTCTCTGGGTTCCTCCCGATATCGCGTCACCGTTCGATAGGCGGTTCGATACCTCGTTACCGTTCTCGAACGCTGAACCGTGCGATACTGCGTCTGGGGAACCTGCCTGCTGCAACTTTGATAGTAGGTCGTCCCGCAATTATAAAATTCTGTTCGATAGGTTGTGTACGGCTCTGATTCCCAGTAATACTCAATATCAGTGTACGGTTCGTCGTAGGCTTCGGTTGTTTCATACGGAATTCGTTCCACCCATGGCGCTGTGCGATCAACCTTGATTTCAGAGTAACGAACTGTTGAATGGCCGTTAACTGCTACTCTAAATGTCGATTTTGCATATTCGTGGAACCACGCTGTACGCACAAAACCTCGCCAAAACGCACCTCCCACCTGCTCCTGTTGCGTTTCTGTTAATCCGCTCAACGTCAGCTTCTGTAAATATACAGTACCACACTGTGCCTCATCCGCATCCGACGCAGATGCATGTTGATCGAATACACCACAATACAAATTGACAACCTTTTGAACGGGTACTGCTCTCGCATCTCCGCTGGCGCGCAACTCTTCACAACGTTTTACTCCTGCAGCCTGAATGCGCTCACCCAGCAGAACCGACTCCTCCTTCTTACCCATTGCGTCAAAAATCGAAATCGATTCCAACCATTTTCCTTTCGCCACAGCAGGCTTCCCCTGTTTCAGCGCATCGCTGACATTGAGTGACAACACCTCTGTCGCCCACTCGGATAATCCGTCCACAAGGGTATGAACCTCCTCAGGCAGCCGATCACGCTCCGCAGCTGAAAACCATTTTTTTCTAAGCGATGCGATGGTTTTGGTTTTCACCAGGGCGGTCTTCCACTGGTCGGTAAAATCACCGTGGGCTTCATATTTAGCGACCTTTTCCAACGAATTAATCTGGCGGCGGGTTTCCTCGCTCAAATGAATAATCGTGCGTTCGCGTGCATCCCACATTTTTCGGGTTATCCGAACTTCGGCGCGGGTGGTTTCCAAGGCCAGCTCATACCACTTGGCCGCTTCGTAGTAGTGCTCCTGTTCAAATGCGATGTTCCCGTTTCGCGCAGCGTATCCGCCGCAGGCTGCATTTGCTGATAATAGAACCCCCAACACTCCGAAACGTACATATCTATAAACGGCTTTCATCTTTTCCTCCATCAATTCCGGTACCCAACCGCGCCCAGGGCTGCGGAGACCTGAAGAAACAAACCGTCGAACGCATATAGATTACGAATATCTGTATTTCCAACAGAGTATCCAACGGTGAGTCGTGTCAAATACAGCGCCTCCTTGCCTTCACTCATGTTGATCAGCGGCCCGTTGAGTGACATTCCAAATGTGACCATGGGGGAGTATTCGTAGTCTTTTATTGTAACCGTTTCATCATTGTCATCGTACCATTCGATTCCTTCGAATTGGGCAACCGATCCGGTACCAAAAATATCTAAACCGAAAATGGGCTTGTTTTTCTTGCCCAGCGGAATGGAGTATTTCAGCGTTATCGGAAACAGTTCCAACTGGATGTAATCAATATCCCCGGAAATTCCCAGACTCATCAAATCCTGATCATTGCTGAAGAATGTTCCTCTGAACAAGTCCGTCCCGATTCCCAGATTGCTTTTTCCGAAATAAAAAAACACCCGCGCAAATAATGCGTACAGTGCTGCGTCAACAAATCCGGTTTCCAGTCCCACTTCCCCCAAACTGGCTTCAAAACGGAACTTTTTACGTTTGGCATATGCCTCCGAACCCAAAACGAAATACTGATCATCGGGCAGTCCGATATCATAGTTGCTCAACCTCCATTCTCGTTTTGCCGACTCGGTCATTCGTGGATTCACGCTATTCGGATTGGACGCATGTACCGCCGGGCCGTTGTATTCCGTGTTTCCTCCCAACACCACAGTGCGCACCATGTCATACGACGGATTCGAATCGTAAATTATGTTCTGTTGAATAATTCGGCTGACACATTCTGCCGCCGGCGTATTTTGGAGTTCACCGGTAAACGTGGCGCCTATAATCCTGCCGGTTGAATCTTTTCGTATTTCCATTTCTGCTTTTCCGAATATGTGACGACTACATTGTTTTATAACCGCATCGAGTTCTGAGGAAACCCCGATGCGATTATCTGCAAAATTTTCAACAGGCGCTGTCACTTTCTCGGCAGCCGCTTCATCAGTATCGTCAGATGGGGACAAATCGGATGAGACACGAGTCGTAGAGGAAGTCGCAAGTCGCATGAATTCCTCTACCGTGATCCAGTTGCTGCCACCTCCTTCTGCCAGTTTATCCGGCGGTTTCACCTTGCCGGACTGAATCATTGATAAAATCCGTTGCTGCGCATAGGGACCAAGATACTTTTCATTTGAATATACAAACCATATCGGTTCAGATTTCTCTTCGACATTTTTCAACTGTGCCGCTGCGGGAAATACAAAAAGCCCCATCAGTAAACAAGCCATTACAAGGTGAATGTTGTTCAACAATAATCTGTAACGCATATTTTATCTTTCTTTTAGATGATTCTATCGGGCACACTCCACGAAAACTAATTATGACGCATCTGACATTCCATCTGGTACTCATCAGGTAACGCGCACATCAACGCATCGGCCGATTCGCAACAGGAGTCAGGCATTGACGCAGCCGAAAAGTCTTCACTTCTGCAATTGGCCACCCATGCAGACTGAGCAGGGGTATCAGGATTTCCGGCAGCATTCACAAATTCACACCTTCCATTGTCCTGATTTGCAACCATCGGACAGCAACTGGGATCCGCATATCGCGGCCCCGTCTCTGGAAATGCACTCTGAGGGATTTCCTCAGCGGTCAAGTAAGTACGGCAATCGAAACGCCCGTCTCCATCGTTGTCCACTCCATCATTGCAAGTGTGATAACTGTTTTCCAGGCATGGCGAATCCTCATCGGAAACCATGTTATGGCACATCAAATATACTTGCGAGGCCTCCATCGCCGCGATAATCGCTGTATCTGACAACGTAACATTATATGGACAAGACCTGTCACATAAACCCGCTCCGCTTGCACAACCCGCACAATCAGCATCTTGCGCGTCAATCGCGCCGTCCAGGTCGTTATCAATTCCGTCTTCACATGCGCTGGCGTTGTCTTCTTCCGCATTTTCGCAATACGTCCATCCAAACAAATTGATTATCAGTTCACTTTGCTGCGATGTTGAAATATCCCCACAATTCAACGGCACAGGAATCTTTGGAACCAAACAGGACCGAATCCAGTAGTCGACCGTTTGTTCGCCTACCCTTACCTGCGACTCCGCTGCAACTCCTTGCCCGTCCACCCAGTTGGCATCTGCGACAATTTGATCACAGGTTGGGGCGCTGGGATACTCCGATTTCACGAAGCGATATTCATAGACGAGGTTGCATTCTGATGTGGCAGTCGCGGGGTCCCAATCCAATTTTTTTGCAAAACAGGGTGCCTTTAACATACCCGCGATTATCGAGGCAATATCTTCCATCGCCGGGGTCCAGTCGTTGTTGCAAATCGAATATACATACCCCATTTCTTCATACATCTGCGCCATTTCCACAAAACGCGCGCCGGCATAAGCCTGAGTAACCGGTTGTCCATCCGTGTCAAACCGCTCACAAGCATACTCATAATAAAACGCATCATTGCCGTTTGGATCAGGTCGAACGACTACTTCGGGATCTCCCACAGTACCGCCTTCGGGCAATGGTTCATCTAAACACGCCGCAAGCTGATTGCCGCTGCCCTGACATGCCGCCACCATTGGAACGCCCACAATCGCAGCAAACATCATCCCCTGCGTACTACCGGAAACTATATTTTTCAATTGGTCATACTTTTCCTTCAGTTTCGCAACAGTGGTGAGATACTCTTGATTTCTGCCGTACACCAGATTCACTTCATTCGTTCCCATTTCTGATGCAGTGTGCCATTCATCACTTTCCAATGATCCGTCCTCTTCATCTGAAACAATGATTACCGCAGTGATTGATTTTTCTCGCATGAACGTGGGATCAAATTGCAGCCCGGCTGCTCCTGCGGCAAGTTGTTGCTCAAATGGACATCCTTCGGTTCCCACATTCGACAAACACGCCGCAGTCATCGCAACCGAATCGGAACTCCAATTTTCATCGATATAGGCCATTTTGACATTCTCTGGAGATGGGGGGCAAACCTGTGCGCTTCCGTCGCCAACCGGGTCTTCACATGTACCGGTTCCGGTTTCGGCATTGAAGTTTCCACATTCCCACCCAGGCGGGCACTGGGTTCCGTCTTTGCCACAGGCAATCGTATTCTCCAGAATATTCACCGTCTCAGATACATATGCAGTTTGAAACGCGCCGTTGTCTCCCATGCCGGAACCTTCCACGCAAGTCGGCCACACAAAGTTGTCCGCAGTATAGGGTTGACCATCATAGGACACACCCATATCGGTGGTGGTAAACGCAATGCGCAAATCATCAACCCTATCAAATTGCCAGCCCGGCGGTGGGTTCAAAAACGCATTTACCAATGCAAACACCGACGTAGCCAACATCTCCTGTTCCTGCGACATTGATCCCGAATTATCGACCACAAACAAAACATCGAGCGCATCAAATGTATCGACCTCGGCGCCGTAGAAGTCTACATCGTGCCATACGGGGCATTGACTATTCGGCGGATTATAGGGGTTTTCTTTGCATCCTGCTGCAGTGACTATACTCAACCAAGACAATACGAATACTATTTTTTTCATTGTCAATACTCCTTCTACAACGTCTCGCAGTTCCATTTCCAGGGTTCTTCGCTACTCGACGAAGGTGTACACACCTCACCCAAATGCTCATTCGTTCCGTCGGTTGTGACACAAGGTTCATCAATGCACCGAGGAACGCAATAGGCGCCGGCAATGCCGCTCACTGCCGTAGTCAGTTGGTTCAACACGGGCTTACATACTGTTGACGGAGGACACTCGCATAAATAGTCGTACTTGTCGGGGTTGTCCGAATATCGGTTTCCATCACCATCTTCACAGCGGCAGGAGCAAAAAGTAAAGTTCAGAAGCACCGGCTCCGCCAGCACCTCCGCACCGCCGTTTTCGGTTACAGCATCACAGTTCTCTGTCGTCGGATCATTGAAGCAGTTATCTTTTCGTTGGTAATCTGCATCCGGATTGACCTGAGTGATATTCAAACATACCTCTGTTTTACACTCCGCAGCCCCAACTTCGATATTCACATCTATCGCATTGTCATCACTCGCCAACAACGCAGTGTTGTATAAAGGCAAATCCGGCGGAGGGTCGCACTCCACCCCTACTTCAACTTCATCTGCCGCACAGGAAACGTTCAGCAATAACGCCGCACAACTTGCAGCAAACTTATAATATCGCCGTTTTTTCATACGTATTTGTTCCTTCAATATTCTTCAACCGATGTTCTTCAACGTATCTAACCGATTTAACCGTCAATAGACACATCATCAATATAAATGCCGTCGCCCACATTCGTGTCAGAATCACTGGTCAGATAAAACCGCAGTTTAAGACTCAGGCCGACATATGCCGACAAATCTATCTGGCGATAGCTCCAGGTTGAGGTATCGTCGCCGTATGAATACTCCGATAAATTCAATACTGTTTCCCAAGTGCTTCCGTTATCGACAGAAACCTGCACATTCACGTCATCTGAAGAGTCACTATATAAATCCATTTTGTACCAGAACGACAACATCGGGTCGGTCGCGACCGACAAGTCCAACGCCCTTGCCAAAATAATATGGGAAAACGCGTTGGACGGATAATCTCCCTCCGGACTATCAGTCATACAATATGTGCCGCTGCGGGCATCCGTCGAATCAATGGCCCAGTCATGACCACTCACCAGCCAATTTCCTGTCCCATTCTCGAAATCATCAAAGAACGGATATGGCATTGTAGATGTGTCACTTTCTGCAATTGCTACATCGTCAATATAAACGCCGTCACCTACGTTCGTATCTGAATCGCTTACTAAATAG
>JAFGXQ010000118.1 GCA_016936575.1 Deltaproteobacteria bacterium | reverse complement strand
TACTCTTAAATAAATTTGATATTAAAAAAAACATAAAAATTCGTAATAATCGTACTCAGAGGACAACGCAGCTGAAGGATGTGAGGACACGCGGAAAACGATCAGTTGTATTCCGAACCGGTCTAAGATCTAATAGTTCGGTGCGTCCGCCCGAATCCGGTACCTGGCAGGCCCAACGCCCCCCTCAACCGAAAACGTTCGCGATATGGTCGTGGAAATTTCAATGATTCCTGCCTCCTGTCACTTTTCACGGGTCATTCGGCATTCCGGAGGCCCCCCAACGGGGTCGACCGCTTTCCAAACGATTATTTAAGCTGGGAGATGGCCATTTTAGTGAAAACCGCCCGTTCTGGACTCCATTCATCCACTAGTTTTCGTTGGAGAGATACACATCGGAGGTACTTTAGTGGAAATACAGAAATTAACCAAAATGGTTGTAATGTTTGCGATTCTACTGGCAACGGCTGGTTGTGCGCAGGGGACCGTAAGCGATGAAACCCCAATTGTGGATTCGGATGCGGATGCGGATACCGACTCGGATTCGGATACCGACACTGACTCGGATACAGACACTGACTCGGATACCGACACCGACTCGGATGCCGACACCGATACAGACACCGACTCGGATACCGATACCGATTCGGATTCGGATACCGACACCGACACAGACACCGACTCGGATACAGACACCGATTCGGATACCGACACCGATTCGGATTCGGACACCGACACCGATACGGACGCCGACACCGACAGCGATACAGACACCGACTCGGATAGCGCCAGCGACGGAGAAGTGCAGTCTTTACGCATTGAAGCCGAATGCGGTTTTGGTGGCGACAAGGGCGACTGCAACGGCGTGTCGGACGGCACCAACTCGAATCTACCCGGACAGGACGGGGCGGACAGTATTCCATTGCTCAAAGAAGGCGAGCAGGTGGTGGGGTATTTCTATGCCGGCTCGTGGCTTGCGTTTCCAGGCATCGATTTGACCGGCTACACGGCGGTGACCATGTTGGTAGCAAATGCCGGATCCGGCGGTGTGTTTGAACTGCGGATTGACGCGGCAGACGGGCAGCTCCTTGCAACAATAGAGGTACCCAACACCGGCAGTTGGGAAACGTTCATGCAGACGACAGCGGCTATTACTCCTGTAAGCGGAACCCATACCGTATATCTGGTCAGCGCGGACAACGGCACCTACAACGGCGATGTCGACTGGATTGAATTTTCTACTGAAGACATACCTATCGATACCGACACCGGTGTAGACACGGGCAATGATACCGACAGCGGCGGAGATCCGGTGCGAAGCGCCGGCTGTGGCAATGACCCGACGCTTACGAGTGGTGAGCAGAGCATCGGCAATCGAAGATACATTATCCGTATCCCCGACGATTACGATAAAAACAAACCATATAAGCTCATTTTTGGAATGCACTGGATGGGCGGTCATATGACAGACGTTGATGGCGGTGGAAGCGACGGAGAGCTCTGGTCATATTACGGACTCCGGCATCAGGACACCAACCACGATGTTATTTTCGTCGCGCCGGAGGGGAACAACTGCGGCACATGGTGCCGTGATGACCTGAACTTTGTCGATGATATGGTCGCGCTGTTCAAGTCGGATCTCTGCATTGACACTTCCAGAGTCTTCTCCGTCGGATTTAGTTACGGCGCCATTTTCACCTATACCCTCGCGTGTGATCGAGCCGATGTGTTTCGCGCCGTGGCGACGTTTGCAGCAGCTCAGAATATCGGGTGTGAAAACGGCAACACACCTGTTCCGTACTTGGGGAGCACAGGAATGTCTGATCCGACCTGCACCCCTGCGATGGGACGAGCGTGCCGTGATACTTTCGTCGCGGCGAATGGTTGTACTGTGCCGCCGTCCGTGCCGGAATGGGAATCCGGACCGGATCACGTCTGTTATTCCTACGAAGGGTGCGGAGACAATCCCGTGCGGTGGTGCACATTCGACGGAGGACATACTCCCGGGCCTGTGGATGGTGGAGGTGACAGCGGCGCGAATACCTGGACCAAAGGAGAGGTTTGGAACTTTTTCACTCAATTCTGATTTCAAAGGGGTCAGCCCCCACTATTCAACTTTTCCAATCGAAATATCTGGATGGAGTCTGTCTATATCAAAAGAAAATCGGAAAGTGCTGTTTATTTTCCTAAGATCTAGTAGTTCGGTGCGTCCGCCCGAATCAGGTATCTGGCGTGCCCCACGCCCCCCCGCAGATCGTTGGCCACAATCCACAAATCGAACACCCCGCCCTCCACCGGCGGCATCCACTCCACCTCGAACCAGTGCGATTCGTTTTCGTCGGCCAGCCTGGCATCCAAACGCGCTTCGTCACCGTCTTCCATGGCGTTCACCGCAAATTGCGCGTCATTGGACCGAATACGCGAACCGGCAAATTCGCCTCCGTTTGAAAACCACGAAACAAACGTTTTTTCCATTTCATTCCGTCGGCGGTCATACCCCTGGTAGTATTCATAACTGCTCTTGGTCAACGAAACGCGAAACGTCACCGGATCACGGCAGCCTTCTTTCCCCTCGCAAAGTACAGATCCGGTTTCTCCGGGCTCGGTGCCCTGGGCGTGGGATATTTCATCAATCTGAAACGTATCGACCACCGGATTCTGATTGGGTGTGCTCAGCGCATCGTATTCACTGGCCGCCGGGATATATAAGTTCAATGTCTTGTATGCGGCAATCGCGGCAGATTCTTCACCCACACAGGCAGACTCCAATTCACCGAGTTCCTGCGTGTCCGACAGATTCGAAATTATTCGCTGCAATGCCGCTTCATCAATTTCGCCGTTGCTGCACGCCAGCATATACAGGGGAACGCCCTCCGCCTGACCGAACGCACGCATGAGCAATACCAGGGATGAACTGATTTCCACATGCTGACTCGGCAGCACCGCAATACCTGACAAGGCGTCGACCGGGCTCACTATCACGCGATATGCAGGCTCTGACAGCATCGCATTCTGTACACTGCCGTCGGTGTCTTCCGACATAATCGATGCCAGCCAGGCCGCCAATTGCTCATCGGTATACTGGTCGATATCGTCGGGAAGCATATCATCCAGTGCGGCAATCTGCTGGGTATCCATGAGCACCCAGGCCACACTGGCCGATTGCCCCTCCACCGGAGCGAAAATTCCTCGCACCTCCACATAGTCGCCGGCTGCCGCTTCAGCTGGATTTGACTGAATCCCCAACAACCGAAACTTCGAAATGAACGAGCGGGACTCCATCTCCTCCTGACAGGCGCCAAGCAGAACGCACATCCAGACTAAGATAGACAAAGTGCAAATTCGATGTTTCATGGCATTGCTATACCATGTTCAATTACGATTTTTTAGTGCTTTTTTGGGAAGAATCGAGCACTTCCCCTTTTCGGTTCTTCTTCTGCTCCGGTTCATCCATGTCCGGTTTCCACTGACGGTCAAATTTCGGGCCGTGATTTTTCATGATCTGGCGAATACAGGAGTGTTTTCCCGGCCCCGAAGGGTCCACCCAAAAATACGACCGCTTTTCACGAACATCGAGATGAATGAATCCGCTGGTTGGATAGTACCCCACCCCCACATGTCCCAGGCGCCGGGCCACTTTTGCCAACGCTGCCAGTTTCACCCCGGGAATCATAAAATCCACCGCCGTACCGTTGGCATGATGGCTCTCAGAGCCTTCCGACTCCTCCCGATACCCCGAAATCACATTGATTTGCCTGGCATCGAACCGAACCGCCAGCTTGTACAGCAATTTAATCAGCCTGGGATGAACCGCGTGAACGGCACGGGTGTCTTTGTCGGCGAGTGCCTGTTCGATTTTGGTCACCGCTTCAGGGTCAAGCTCGCCGTTTTCGTCGTACGGAAACACGCGAAACCGCTCGCCCAGATTCACCGCGTACAGCGTTATGTCCCGATATCCGTTTCGCCACTTCGGCTCCTTGATTTTCGGCACCTTCTGCCAGTTCTGCTTCATTTTCCGGTATCCGGCCGAAGATGAGCGATCACATCCCCGCCGTCGCTTCTTCTTGTACTTCGCCGCATACCGGTCAAAAGTATCCGGCGCCGATACAGAGACACCCGCCGCATCCGCCCAACCGTCATTGGAATTCTCACTTTCAGCGGCAAGCGATCTCACCCGGCCTTCGCCAGATCCGTAACCTGTTGAAATTAAAACAGAAAAAAAAGATAACAAGAAATTCTGCGCAAGAAGTGATACCATAACATCCAATACGATTGTAATTTAAACGTCTGTTTCAGCATTACAGAACAATGGAAACGACTTTGCTTTGATACAGTTACTTGCCTTTTTATTCAATCTCAATAATGATTTCACCATAAATTCGACAGTTCTAAAAAAATGCACAAACTTATCTAACGGTTGACAACTTCTGCACAGTCAACGAAAAAGCGGGTGGAATGAAGAACCTCAGCGCCAGAATCTATGCCGGACCGTTTTCGAGATTGCTTATCGCTGTTACCTTTGCTGCGTTGTGCACCGGAATTCAGTATGCCGAGCTGTGGCAGGAGAGCTCCACTGTAGAGGTGGGTAAACCCGCACCCGTCACTTTGAGATTACCCCCCGGTTATTTCCGAATCACCATGCTGAGAAACGAATTTCACTATCTGCCCGCTTCGTCGGCCGGATGTCCCGATATGGTTGCCAAAGGAACCACGGTTGAGCCCGGAACCGAATGCGCTGGACTGGTCAATGCGTTTGAAAGCAACCGACGTCCGGTCGGCTCCGCACGACTCACCGGTTCATTCATGCTGTTTCTGATGATCGGCTTCCTGCTCAGCAGTTACATGAGCAAAGACGGCATGGGGCGAGCGCGGTGGCTTCGGTCGCAATTGTCAGTATTCGGACTCATCGTTTTCGTCACGGCGCTTTCCAAAGGAATTCTGCTGTATACCTCATTTTCATTTGCCGTTCTGCCCGTCGCCATGGTGCCCCTACTGGTTTCCATGCTGCTGGGGCGACGACTCTCTTTCGGAGTGACGCTGTCCTCATCACTGGTGGCGGCTTCATTGTTGCATTTCAACGTTCAAACCCTGTTCGTTTTCCTGGCGGGAGGCGTGTCCACCGTCGTCGCCGCAAATATTTACAAAAAACGCGTACTCGCCATTATTAAAGCCAGTCTGCTCACGTCCCTGTCCACGGTGGTGGCCACCGCCCTCACGACACTGCTCTTTGCCGGAACTCTCGATATCTACGAAGATTTGGGCGATCATATTCAGCCCACCACCTCCATCTGGTTGGCCGGATTGTTCGGTGGGTTAGGCGCCGGTGTTCTCTCCCTGGGGCTGCTCCCGATTATCAGCTTCCTGGTTGGAGAGGTGCCCAGGGCGAAACTGTTTGATCTCCTTGAACTGGACCACCCGCTACTCAAACAGATTCGCACCCGTGCCCCTAGCACCTGGGAACATAGCCGAGCCATGGCCAATCTGGGAGAAGCGGCCGCACACGCCATCGGTGGGAACGCCATGCTCCTTCGCGTGGGTGCATATTTTCATGACGTGGGAAAAAGTCTTCGGCCCGAGTATTTCATTGAAAACCAGGGCGGCGGAGAAAACCCCCACGATGAGCTGACCCCGTATGATTCGGCCCGTGCCATTTTTTCTCACGTGGTAGAAGGGGTGAAGCTACTCCGAAAAGAACGGGTTCCCGAAGATGTGATCGAATTCTCATACAGTCACCACGGCACCAGCATTCTCGAATATTTCTGGTACAAAAACCTGAAAAGCGGCAACACGGAACAACTCACTGAAGCCGATTTCTCCTATCCGGGGAACAAACCCACCACCCGGGAGACCGCCATATTGATGATTGTGGATGCCATGGAAGCAGCTGCACGAACCGTCGAGAACCCGGACAAAGCCAAATTCGAAACCCTGCTGCAACGTATTGTTTTCGGAAAAATGGTGCAGGGTCAATTCGACGAAAGCGGCCTCACCATGCACGATTTGCGAATTGTGCTCACCACCATTATCGATACGCTGGTCAGTATGTATCACGCGCGCATCAAATATCCGTGGCAGGAAGATTCTGAACGCGACGCAAAAAAAGATTCCACCGGTTCAGTACGTCGCGATTCATCCCAATCGGTTTCCGTCGCTCGGGTGACCCCGACACCTGATGAAAACCAATCCGCACCGAAGGAAGCACCAATCGACAAACACACATCAAGCGGTTCACAAGCCGTTATTGCGGCGCCGGTTCAGGCGGCGGTGTCCGAACCCGGCACGTCAGATTCTCCCATGCAGGTACGTCAGGTAGAAGATGCGGTGCCGACCATTGCGCCACCGAAAAAAACCAACTCTCCAGAAATTGCGGAGACCACGTTCGCGGGGCCCGCCCCATCAAAACTGTCCTCAGAAGATTCTGGTAAATAAATCCGCTATCGACTGGCGAGTTTGCTCAGTACCGCGGACAACCCATCCATATCGAACGGCTTTTCAATAAAACTGCACCCGGCCTCATCCAATTCATTCAGAAACTCATCTTCCGGGCATATTCCCGAAGAAAGCGCCACTCTGGCACCTGGATTGATTTCCTTGATTTTCCGATACGCCGCCTCTCCGCTCATTCCGGCCATCCGCAAATCCAGCATAATCAAGTCGATGTTTTCCTGCTGCGCTTCATATACCGCAATGGCTTCCTCGCTGTTATCGACATCAATCACGGTTGCGCCGAGTTCCTCGGCCATCAGCACGACAATCTGACGCAATCGTACTTCGTCGTCACAAAGCAACAGAGTCAGTCCCGTCAGGGGGCACTCTGAACCGGGTTCCGAATGGTGTTCCACATATGTTGTCATACCCCCTGTTGTAGAGAATACATATACAATGTCAAGGTAATGTTCCAATTATCCTTTAGATTGAAACGATTTCCACGCCGGCCGTTCTTACCGTTTCGGGGAATCGGTTTCAGACCTGGCGCGTTTGGAGAGACGACGACCTTTTTGCTTTCGAAACAGCGCTATTCCCCCCACCAGAATCAATGCACCGAATAGCGTCACCTGCGCCAGGGTCCCAAGATTCTTGTATAACCAGGCAGAGTCCATGACTACTTCGATTCCTCTGCAATCTGTTTCATCGCTTTCATCATCACGATGTTACTGCCCAGCACCAGGCCGTGCTCCAGATAGGGTTCCCGCTTGACGGTGGATTTCAGAATAGGCGACATTTCCGCCACATCGGCAAACGCGTGATATGCGACAACCGACCGATTTTCTCCCAGCGCTTCCACCTGCCAACGCCATACCGCACCCGACAAATCTCCCGATATTGCACTCAGCATCACTGTATTCGGCTCACGCTGCAGCGCGTTCACCGAGTTCAATCCAAAAATAGACAGCCCGATGGTCCATGAAAACTCTGTTCGCAGTTCTTCCTGCTTGATTACTTTCACATTCGAAATCGCACCGATACGTTTTTCGTAGTTCCGGGGCACAGCCGCCGCTTCGATGAATGCTTCCTTCGACGAATCCACCAGCTCAACAACCGTCGCCTGCTTCAACCGTCCCTGCTTGTGCGAATCACAAATAAACAACTGACCTTTCAACAAATATGGTTTCAATGCGGTCAATTCCTTCGTGCCGAGCAGTTGCGGCACACCGCCGCTCTCCCCGAAGGTTCGATGAGGACGCTGTGGGCGCTTTCGCTCTGTCCGTTCCGCCAATTCCTTGAACCCTTTCAGCACCACCAGACCGATAGCAATATTCATCGCCTGTTTCATTGACGGATTGTTCCCCACCAGAAATTTAATGAGCCATTCAGACGAATCCACATTCAAAAATCCGGAAATCACCAGAATTGTGTGCGTATCCTTGTCATTGTAAAACTGAAATGTAAATGTGCCGTTTCCCACACTGCTGTTTTCGATGGTGACGTCGGCACGTCTGGGGGGATACAGCGCGATACTGTTTTTCCCGGTCACACTCAATATCTTGTGCCGGGATGCCCACGACCACACCATGGCATTCTGGTGTTCATCCAATACGGTGTTTTCTTTAAACAATGTGGAAACATAGTAAAAATTGGCCGGATCGGTGAACAGCTGAAACACGGTTTCCCGTTTCGCGGCGATACGAATCGCCAGGGTCATGGATTTCGGCGCACCTTTGTCGTCATATTCGGTAAGCCCCATGGCATCGTGCTGACGCAACAGCGGCAGCAGATTTTTAATTTCATCGCCGGTAAAACCGCCCGGAGACTTGGCCGCACTGACGGCCGGAACCGCACTTATACAAAGCGCTGTAAGAATAAATGATAAAATGAGTTGGTTCCACTTCATACGTATTGGACGCCACCGGGAACGATTCATTCAACGTTGCCCCGACAGGGTCTCCCCCTACCCTAGTAGTATCGAATTCCGAGCCCCAGCATAAACACCATGGTATCGCTGGCCTCGTTCAACAGAAAGTACTCCACACCGCCGCTGATATACGCCGCGATATTGGTATTGACGAAATGCTCATACCCGACCGACAACCCCGCATCCATCCCCACCGCATTGTCGTTGTTCGGTTCCGCCGAAATCGCCAATGCCAACCCGACACCCGCACTGATATAAAGGTTCTTGCTCAAGAATATGGCAAAACGCGGCCCGGGAACAATCATTCCCTGCGCCAGGTCGTTGCCAATTTGCAGTCGGTTATCCAGATTGAGAGACACGGTCAGTTTTTCAGAAGCGCCCAACCCCAACTGCAGGTTCAACGCCAAATCCCCCGCGCCCGCCGTATCTTCATTCATTATCACCGCACCGCCGCCGCCGAACCCGATTCCTGTGAATGGACCTTTTCTGGAATACGCCGCATCCAGCGCCATAGCAGACTGCGCGGCCATGAGCAACGTTGCCGTGAATCCCAAGACCATCCACGCCCGTATTACATGTTTGCTTTGTTTCATTGAATCCTCCGAAATTGCTAACTATCTAAGCTGGTGAATGGGAAGAACGGCAAATCCGCCCGGACGCACCGTGACTTCCTTTTTAATAACTTTGTTTCCTCCCGGGCCGCTGAACTGAACCGCCACTGTGTGATTTCCCGCCGGAACCTCCACCCGGGAAAAGAAAATCGATGCCGGCAACGCGTTCCAACTGCGGGTATCCGGCGTATCCGCGGCGGTCATGGCTCCTTCCACCAACACTTGCGCCAACAACCCAAGACCGTCCTTTCCGCTGCCCGAAGAAATCGCCTGGTTGGTCGCGGCTCCGGCAACCGCACGTGCGATCATCCGCACAATGGCAGCGGCGATGAGCTTTCCCTTGATTTTATCAAATGAGTCTTTTACCACCTGAGAAACATTATCGCCGTATTCAGACGAAATCGGTGATTGATCCACCTGAACGCTGACGGTGGTGTACTGTGACGGAGACTGCACCAGCTCTGCAAAATTCACCCATTTCAACAATCCTTTCACCGCGAAATCATTGGCCTGCGCCATCTGATTGGGGGCAAGATACGCCCCTGCAATCACCACTGCGGCGCCCACCGGCAAGCGGACGGCTTTTTTATGCGGCGCCAGGCCCACAGAAGATACCACCAGTACGGTACCGGTTTCCCGATCCGGATAGGTACACGGTGCCGCCGCCGCTACCGGCGCCGCAGTGTCGTCCGCACCGGTATCAGATTCGCCTGCCGCAGAAGTTGCCGCAGACGAAGCAATCGATGCGGGCTGCAATGGGCCCAAACGCTGATTCAACCTGTCATTGCGGTACGGCGTGCAAGCCGCCAGCTGCGGAAGAACGCTGCTCAGCGACGGATACTCATTCACATCAAGCGCATCGCTATAATGCTGCAACGCCTGCTCATAACGCTTCGACATTTCGAAAGTGAACCCCGCCAGATAGTCACCGAACCCCAGAATCCCCAAAGAATCCAGGTCGCTTTCAGTGCCGTCCGTCAGGTATTGCTGCATTAAATCGAAACGCCTCGCCTCCACCCGCGCCGATTCCAAATCCCCCAATGCCAGATAGTTCAGCATATTCAGCGCATTGATAAGCAGCTTCTCGTGGGGCGGAGCGCGATATACTCCGGAATCGCCTGAAAAAATCCATTTCGAGATTTCTCCCACCGTTTTATTTTTCACATCGAGCAGTTCCATGTTGTTGTCGGCTATCCGAAAATCATAGGCCGACTCCTCGAACATATTGTTCGCCTGCTTCACCGACGCCCGCTCCAGCAACAACAATGATGTCTCGCTGTCCACATCGACCGGATACTGATCGGACTCCTTTAAATCAAGAGATTCATTGATATATCCGAGAGCGGCATCTTTCTGACCGGCCTGCAATGCGAAGCGCATGCTTTCCACTTTACCCGCGTACCCGGCACAGCCCCCGCCGAAACCAAGTGTCACCACAACCCACGCGACCGCCCACATCTGCTTCGTGATGTTCATCATTCGCACGTCTGTGCTCCCTCACGTCTTTCTGAAAACAACCCTTATTTCACCAGGCCTTTGGTGAGATTGGCTTCATTCTGCCAGCGAATCGCGCCGGTTTCGATATCGACCACTTTCATAAACAGAAAGTACTGAACCCGTTTTTCGCCATCCACTTTCTCAGATGTACTGTGAACCTTACCGGTGATAAAAAACTTCGCGCCCAGCTGACGACCCACCTCTGCCGATTTCGACTGATCAAATTCACCGCCCTGCTGTTTTCGAATCTCGGCAATCAATGTATCTTGCTGCGCATGGTCAATCATTAATGCCACACCGCTGTTCACCAACTTGGTTTCCACCTTGGAAAGCAATGCATCCAGCGCATCACGGATGTGCTCGCTGGTTTCATTGGCAATCGGAAAAATCGACACCAGCGGAGGCTCCGGCATCTCTTTCCACTTGGCCACCACCGCGGACGCCATCAGGGAATCGATATTTTCATCAAACAGTTTTTCCAAGTCCACTTTGTCCAATCCGGTACTCATGGCCATGTTGTCCAAACCGTCCACTTCATCTCCACGAACATAATTGGCTCCACATCCGAGCTGTGCCAGCCCTATTGCGCAACATGCGGCTACGATCAGAAGTCTCATCTCGCTTATCCTTTCTGTCCAAAACACATAAGACAAAATCTTTTCGGCCTTTGCCGAGTTCTATCTTTTTTCGGTAACCTAATCATACAACGTTCCAGAATCAATGTCATTTCCGTTCAATTGAAAAACGTGAACAAGAAAATGAGGATATCCAGCTGTTGATTTCCATATCATTATGCTTTTGACGATATGTTGCATCGTAAATTCTGTACGAGTTCTGAAATCAACCCGGCAAAGCGGAAATAGCGCTTAACCAAATTGGGATTATACAGTATGGTTCAACCGTTTTGTATAAGACACCAGAGACAACTATGGACGAACAAATCACACCTGAAAATAATTCGAAAATCCGGCTTTCCGGGCAGCTTGCCAGAAGACGCACCTGGACGCCGCTTAAATTACTGGGTACGGTCACCGGCATTTCGTTGCTCACAGGACTTTTTTCTATCATTTCCAGATACATCTTCACCCTGCGAGCCGACGCCACGGCCGAACTGATTGACCGTCAGCTGGTGGTTCAGGTTCGATATCGAATGTTCGGAAAAGAAATTCGTCACGCCAGAACCGTAACTCCAGCGCAGAATATTCGCGGCGTGCGACTGGAAAAGCAATATCGCTACATCCATTTTATTGTGGGTTTCGGATTTTTAATGGTGGGCCTCTTTGCAGGGGTGCACTGGTTGCTCGACGGTATCGGCGCCGGTTACCCGTACCTGGCCTTGGTGGGTGCCGGAATCATCTGCGCGGGTGTCGTAATTGATTTGCTGCTGTATTTCTTTATTCCCGATTCCAAGGGAACACACAGTGTTGTGTTGGCCACTGACGGCTGGCAGTTTCGTTTTATCGGCGTTACTCAACAGGATGCCGACACATTCACACAGTCGGTGACGTCCCTGTTTTCCTCGCCGGAAGCGGTTTCAGATGCCCCGCCTGCAGAATAAAAAATTTATCGTTGTCGCCGGAAAAGGCGGTGTGGGCAGAACCACTGTCGCGTTTGTACTGGCCCATTGGGTGGCATCCCAAGGAAAAAAAGTACTTCTCTGTCTGGCCCACTCGGGCAGTCGCTATCGCCATATGCTGGGCAATCGAGAATACAGCGGCATTCATGAATTCGGACCGAACCTGTACCTGCTCAATATTGATCCGGTCGCCGCGCGGGAAGAATATGCCCTGAAAATAATCAAAAACCGATTGCTGCACAAATTGGTGTTTTCCAACAAATACGTGAACAGCTTTTTAGATGCGGTTCCCGGTTTGAGTGAATGGGCCATGCTGGGAAAGGCCACGTACCACGCACTGGACGACGCCGAGGAACACGAACGGTATGATACGGTGATTTTCGATTCCCCCCCCACCGGTCACGGTCTCGATATTCTGCGACTTCCCAATGCCATCGCACAAAGTGTTCAGGGGGGGCGAATGCGCCAGGATGCGCTGCTTCGCGTGGCGCTGCTCAAAGATGCCAGTGCCACCGCCATCATACCGGTTTGTCTGCCCGAAGAGCTTCCCACCAACGAAACGATCGAACTGGCGCGGGATCTGCGCCGCAACGGTCTGCCCCTGTACTGCGCTGTCATCAACAAAGTAACCGAAACGCTGCCCCAACGGGTTCAGCAGTACTGCAAGCACCTCAGCCCCGCAGAAGCGAAACATATCAATTGGGCAAGGCCGTCCCTTATTCGCAGAGATCAACGGGAGGAGCAACTGCACCACATTCAGCGCCTTCATACCTTTTTGCACGCGCCGCTGCTGCAACTGCCCAGACTGGACAACGCGAACCTGAGCCAAAGTGACATTCTCACATTGGTGTCAAATTTCGACGCGCAGCTCAGCACTCATTTTACCCAGATATGACCACTTCGCAGACATCTCTTTTTTCTGACTCTTCTCTCGATTTCTTCGCGATATCGTTACAATCGGGCAGCAACGGCAACTGTATTTTTGTCAGTGCCGGCAATACCAGACTGCTTTTTGACGCGGGAATCAGCGGAATCCAGGCCCAACAGCGGTTGGCCACCCACGAACTGGACATCAACGACGTGGATGCGCTGCTGATCTCGCACGACCACAGTGACCACACCCGATGCGCAGGCGTGTTCCACCGTAAATTCGGATGCGCTCTATATATGACGCGCATGACGCACGCGGTGCTGCAACAGACAAACCGACTCGGAAAGATCGGTGCTGTTCATTTTTTTACCAGCGGCCGCGCCATCCGAATCAATGACGTACAGGTTCAGACCGTTCCCACTCCCCACGACGGGGTGGACGGCGTCGCCTTTGTAGTGACCTACCGCAATAAAAAGCTCGGCATTTTCACGGATTTGGGACACCCGTTCAAAAAACTCGAATCGATTATCTGCACTCTGGACGCCGTATTTCTGGAGAGCAACTACGACGTGGAAATGCTGCGCACGGGCCCGTACCCATACCCGCTGAAAAAAAGAATTTCAGACCCCGCAGGGCATATCTCCAACGAAGAATCCGCACAATTGCTGAAGAGCGCATTCGCACACAACCTGCAATGGGCCGTGCTCTCCCATTTGTCGGGCGAAAACAACACTCCGAAGATTGCGCTTGCCACCCATCGCAAAATTGTCGGAAAAGACAACCCCATCTTTGTTGCCGACCGCCACTCCGTATCTGATCGCTTCGTCATTTCCTGAAAAAAAACCGGCCGCTTTTTATATTCCATAGATCTTTTTCAAGCACCGATACGTCTGAATTGAAAAGGGCACATCCCCTTTGGCTTGGAGGTCATCATGAAATTTTTTTGCATACTTTGGGCAGTATTCCTGATGTCGTGCGGTGCATCCGGTCCATCGACCGAAGCCCCCACCCAGGTAGCCAAACAGCAAGTCAGCGATGAAGAAATCATCAGCAGCCTGCTCGCGACAGATATTTCAACCGACCCGCTGTCTACCCGTACAGTATCACCAACGTCTGATACCGATACCG
>JAFGXQ010000117.1 GCA_016936575.1 Deltaproteobacteria bacterium | reverse complement strand
ACGTATCACTAAAACCGTGAAAAAGTATCACGGTAATCAAAATCTTCTCGGCATAGTTGGATAATATTGGTGGCACATGAATTGCAAAAATGCGAGTACGCGTGTCCAGCCGGCGATATTTGGGAGGAACACGAGGCGGAGGTGGACATGTGCAACGCCGGCATTGGGCCTTGTACATAACAAGTGCCGTTCACGGATAGCAGGGGACGCGACGAAAGATAATATGCGACGAAATATTCTAATCGTAATAGCTGGATGGATACTATTGGGGGTTGGGGCTTGCGATGATGGTCTCGTCGTGGCGGCCGCATCAACCGGCGGAACATATCCCGATTGCGACAATTATTCTACCACCGAGATTCTCGGTGCAATTGATTTGGATCTTTCTACTGCTGCACCGCCGAACGTCGTGTTTCGAATCGGAAACGATTATTCAAATCGAAACGTTCTCGTAACAGAGTGTTCGATTGATACCGGGATTCCCGGAATGGGTGTTCTGGGTGAAACGGCGTTTTTTCCGTTGCATCAGACAATTTCAGAAGGCGAAGACGCGTGGGTGAAAACTCCAATTATGACTGAAACTGCGTGGGAGGTCCTGCAGGAGCATCTGGGGTGCCCTGCAATCACATCGGTTGATGTGGATGAATTTGGAAATGCGTTGATGACTGATACTTTGTCCGATGACAATATCGTGTTCTATTCAGCGCACCTGAATCCGCAGGGGAGAGGGCTGGAAGTGAATGTGACGGTTCAGTTTTTTGGAACAGATTCGAGAGACAATTCAATTCAGTCCAATGACTTTACCCTGGATGTGAATTTGTATTGTGGACCGGAAGGGGGGTGGGCACCGTGTATAGATGATTCGTGTGCTGGGTTATGCGGCGATTCAAATCTGATGCCGGTTTGCGAAAATGGAATTCACCCCCCGCGTTCATGTGTGGATATTTTAAGTGCACGTGAGTGGACTCATCCAACGAACAATGCGCCCTATTGTGATCATTTTTGCCTGTAATGTGTCGTTTTGGGGAAGTATAGATCTGATCATTTATCACATTTTCAGCAGTACGTTTTGCGGCAGCATAGATTCCCCCTTGAAAAATTACCGGCATTTACATCGGCCCATGATTTGCTGTGATAAAGAGACAGCTTTTCGATGTGTTCGATTAGAAGCGGGCGCCCAGCATGGCGCCGGTGTGCCAGAAGTCGTAGGTGACGCTGGTGTCGTCGTCTTCGTTGTAGTAGTCGTATCCGGCGTCTATGGACAAATCGAACGGAATGACGCGGTTGTTGAAATGCCAGACCATCTCTGCCGCAATTTCAAAGTCCTTTTGGCGCGGCCATGAAAAGGCCACATCACTGCCGAGTTTAATTTCATACGATACGCGGGCGTCTTTGGCGAACACCACGCCCATGTCCAGGCCCAACTCGAAAATAAAGAATCCGTGATAGTCGGGGCGGGTGAAGTAGTTGCGGTATTCGTAACCGAGGGCGCTGGTGGTGAGCGCGAACACAAACGCTTTCATCGCGCCGCCGGTGGCATACTCAAATGAGCGAAACGCCGCCGAGAATTCTTCGTCGGCCGCCTTCTGGCGTTCGCTGCGAAAGATGCCCACCGAAAACGCACCGCCGTTTAAATAATGATATACCGTCATTCTGGCGCGATACCCGTCGAGACGCCAACCACCGCCGTTGTCGTGCATACCCAACTGGGCCTGACCATATAGCGAGAACAACTGCCGGTATCGCTTCACGTGCAATCCGTAATACGTGAGCTCACCCACTGCGGCCCAGTCGGCCGGTGGAACGCGAAGGTTGTCGACCTGCATCAGGTAGCGGCCGCCTGCCTTGAGCTGCAGATGGGATTTTTCCATTTTTTTGGTGTACACCAGACTGGCCACCGCCGCATCCCAGAATTCGCCGTCGTCAGCCGCGGCGGGGAGGGACGAAAGCGAGCTGAGCAGGCACACAACAACAAACGCTATCGTATAAGAACGGTTCATGGGGGCTGTTTATCAGGCATTGTCGCACTTGTAAATCGACTTCAGAGTGTCGTCGTGCGATTCATTGTCTATTTCAGCATGCGGAGCGCTTCGCGGAACGTTTCGCCGGGCTGCATGGCCGCGGTTTTGAGCGCCGGATCGGGCAGATAGTATCCGCCGATATCACAAGGCGAATTCTGCACAGCGAGCAGCTCCGCGGCAATTTTTTCCTGGTTGGCGGCAAGCCTTTCCGCCAGGGGGGCAAACGCGGTCTTCAAGTCGCTGTCGTCATTTTGGGCGGCCAGCGCTGTTGCCCAATACAGGGCCAGATAAAAGTGCGAGCCCCGGTTATCGATTTGCCCCACTTTGCGGGCGGGCGATTTTCCGTTTTCGAGCACCTGCTCTACCGCTGTATCCAGGGTGTCGGCCAGCACCTGCGCCTGACGGTTGCCTGTGCGATTGGCCAGATGTTCGAGCGACACAGTCATGGCCAGAAACTCTCCGAGGGAATCCCACCTCAGGTAGTTCACCTCGTTGAATTGCTGCACATGCTTGGGTGCCGAGCCGCCTGCACCGGTTTCGAACAGCCCGCCGCCGTTCATCAGCGGTACAACGGACAGCATTTTGGCCGATGTGCCCAGTTCCAGAATCGGAAACAGATCGGTCAGATAGTCGCGCAGCACATTCCCGGTGACCGAAATGGTATCGAGCCCGGCCTTGGCGCGCTCCAGGGAAACCTGCGTGGCGTCTACCGGCGATTGAATGGAAATATCGAGGCCGGCGGTGTCGTGGGCCGGCAGGTACGTGGTTACTTTTTTGATCAGTTCGGCATCATGGGCGCGCTGTTCATCGAGCCAGAATATGGCCGGAGAGCCGGTAGCTCGCGCTCGGGTAACCGCCAGTTTCACCCAGTCCTGAATCGGCGCATCCTTGACCTGACACATGCGGAAAATATCGCCTTCCTGTACCTGTTGCTCAAGCAGAATCGTTCCCTCTCCGGTGACCGCGCGCATCACGCCGGTTCCGGCTGCCTGAAAGGTTTTATCGTGCGATCCGTATTCTTCAGCCTTCTGTGCCATCAGCCCCACATTCGAAACCGACCCCATGGTGGCGGGGTCAAAGGCGCCGTTGGCTTTGCAGAAGTCGATGGTGGTTCGATACACGCCGGCATAACAGCGATCGGGAATCACCGCCTTGGTGTCCTGGGGGTTCCCGTCTTTGTTCCACATTCGGCCGGAGGTGCGAATCATCGCGGGCATGGACGCATCCACAATCACATCAGACGGCACATGAAGGTTGGTAATCCCTTTGTCGGAATTCACCATGGCCACATCGGGACGCGCGGCGTACACAGCGTTGAGTGCGGCTTCCACTTCGCCCTGTTTTTCGTGACCCTGTATTTTGGCATACACATCTCCAAGACCGTTGCTGGGGTCCACACCGAGTTCAGAAAACAGCGCGGCATATTTGTCGAACACCTCTTGAAAAAATACCTCCACGCAGGCACCGAAAATGATCGGGTCGGACACTTTCATCATCGTGGCTTTCATATGAAGCGAGAAGAGAACGCCTTTTTCTTTGGCATCAGCGATTTCTGCTTTAAAAAATGATTTCAGCGCGTTCATGTTCATCACCGACGCGTCGAGAATTTCACCTGCCTGAAGAGGGGCGCTGGGCTTCAGCACGTGCGTTTCGCCCGCGTCGGAAACAAATTCAATTCGAAAATCGGCGGCCTGCTGTAGGGTAATCGATTTTTCAGAACCATAAAAATCGTTGGCCGACATCGATGCGACATGGCTTTTTGAATCGGCGGACCATGCGCCCATGCGATGGGGGTTTTTCTTTGCGTAATTCTTCACGGCTTTGGGCGCCCGCCGATCGGAGTTGCCTTCGCGCAGCACGGGATTCACCGCCGACCCCTTTACCTTATCGTATCGGGCGCGAACGTTCTTTTCTTCGTCGGAAGAGGGTTCCTCCGGATAATTCGGCAGGTCATATCCTTTTTGCTGCAGCTCGGTGACGGCCGCTTTAAGCTGCGGAATAGAGGCCGAAATGTTGGGCAGCTTGATGATGTTCGCTTCCGGGGTCCGGGCCAGTTCGCCCAGTTCTGCCAAGTGGTCATCAATGCGCTGTTCCGGTTTCAGATATTCGGGAAAAACCGCGATAATGCGGCCTGCCAAAGAGATGTCGCGCATTTCCATCTCGACGCCGCCCTGTTTGGTGAACGCTTTGAGAATGGGGTATAACGACGCTGTCGCCAGCGCGGGGGCTTCGTCGGTCAAAGTATAGATAATAGGAGTTTTCGATGACATCGCATTTTCCTTCCGCAATAAATCGTTGGCTCTCAGTTGCTCTCGGGCGCGAAATATTTCACCTTTTGTTCCAAGTGTCAAATATCGCCGCGGTTGCGACTGCGGGAATCAATGGTTGAAAAGAATCGTGTGTGGGAGTATTGTGTTGTTCTATTTTTGATCCGGAGGTGATGATGATCCGTTTTATAGCGCGCTCAGTGAGAACAGGTTGCAGCGTGGCGGCAATAGTAGCAACGGTTGCGTTGGTTGCTCGTACCGGGGCAGCGCAGGATTCGGCGCCTGCAGCGGCCGACCGACTACCGGAGGAAGTTGAGACTTCGGATGTCACCGGTGGGGACGGGTCCGGTTCGGGGGCGGAAGGGGGCAACGAGGCATCAGCGCCGGTTGCCTGTGTACCGGCCTGCCGAGACGGATTTATGTGTCATAGTGGGATATGTGTTTCAAAATGCAATCCTCCGTGTGATGTGAATCAGACATGTACGGATGCCGGAGAATGTATTCCGGCAGCTTTCAATGCACCGTCGCCACCGATTGTGGCGCAGCAGGAGCCGTGGGCGGCGAGTCTGATTGCGGAGCAGGAAAGAAGAAATCAGGCCAGGCAAGTCCGCCTGGAATATCGAAAGAAAACCCGGCTGACTTTGTACGCGATGTTCGATGTGGCACAGACACCGGTTCTGGGGGCTTTCAGCGGCGGTATTCAGGTCGGGGTAAAGCGACATCTGGTGCATTTTCTGGCGTTGCAGGGTCGGGCGTCTTTGTTTGTCGGCGCGACCACCTATGGATACGACGCTCCCCGCGGTGTGAAGTTGATCTCTCCCCGCGGTGATGTATCGGTCCTGTTCGGGCCGTTCGGCCGTTTTTATGCAGGGCTGCTGGGTTGGATGCACGGGTTGATTGCCGCGGAGCATCCGGAATATGTGGATGACAACGGGGTGGACAGAAAAATGAAATCGGAAGTAATGGGGGGACCGGGGGCGGAGATGGGGGTGTTGCTCGGGGCCCATGAACACATCGACCTCAATATGCGAATCAAGGGCGACATTCAGTTCGAGGACTACTGGTTTCTTGAAATCGGCATCGGTTTTCATATTTTTCCAGGTGACGTGCCCAGTGACGTCGCGCCGTATTAATGTAACCCTTTTCTGCGTTACGAAATAAAGAAACTGCTTAAGATTACAGTGGGTTGTCCGTTGTAACCGGGTACGGATGCGTTTTTTACCACTAGGGGAGCGGCATGACGAATCACATCGAAACGGAAGAGCAGTTACGTCGAGAGAACTGGCGGCTGAAAGCGATTATCGAGGGAAACAATGTGGGGACCTGGGAGTGGAATGTGCAGACCGGGGAAACCGTGTTCAACCAGCGGTGGGCGGAGATTATCGGGTACACATTGGAAGAGCTCGCTCCGATGAGCATTGAGACCTGGACGAAGTTCGCCCACGCGGAAGATCTTCAGAAATCAGAAGAATTGCTGCAGGCGCATTTCAGCGGCAAGAATCCGTACTATGACATTGAATGCAGGATGAAACACAAGCGCGGACATTGGATATGGGTGCATGATCGGGGAAAAGTGGTGGAGTGGGATGACGCGGGAAGACCGCTGTATATGTTGGGGACCCATTCCGAAATCACTCGGCGCAAAGAAAACGAAGTGAATTTTCAAAGTTTTTTTGCCACCATGATCGATGCGGTCATCGTTGCAAACTCTGCGGGGAAGATTGTCGATGCGAATTGCGCCGCCATGTCGTTGCTCGGCTATTCGAGGCTGGAACTGTTGTCGAAGACGTTTGGCGATTTACACCCGAATGCGTTTCGCGACGAGGCCGTAGAATTGTTGAAAACCGCGTTTTCGGGTACAATCCAGCGTTGTCCCCTGCCGCTGATTGCAAAGGACGGCAAGCAGATCTCTGTGGAGACAAGGATTTCCAAAGGGATGTGGTACGGTGAGGAGTGCTTTTTCGCCATTTCGAAAGATCTGACCGCAGAGCAGAGCGCGCACCGGAAATTTGAACGTCTGTTCCAGAATAATCCGGCGCTGATGGCACTTTCCACGGTGCCGGACCGGGTGATTGTCGATGCGAACGAAGCGTTTCTGCGAACGCTCTCGTTTGAAAAGGATGAGGTGATCGGAAAAACCACGGCTGCCCTCGGTCTGTTTGCGGATGAGGCGCAACGTTCGGAGATTGCGCGGCGTCTGGGCGCGGGCGAGCGGGTTGAAAATTATGAAATTCAAGTGCGTACGAAAACCGGTGAAATAAAAACCGGACTGTTCTTCAGTGAGGTCATAGACAGCCAGGACGATATGTATTTTCTGTCGGTGGTAATTGATATCACGGATTTGAAGCGAATTCAGGAGCAGTTGAGCGAAACCAATCAGGAGCTTGAGCGCCAGACTGCGATTGCCAACAGCTTGGCTGCCAGAGCGGAAGAAGCCAATATTGCCAAGAGCGAATTTCTGGCCAACATGAGTCATGAAATCCGTACGCCGATGAACGGGGTTATCGGAATGAGCGACCTTTTGCTGCGGACCGATTTGACAGAATCGCAGCGTCAGTACGCCGAAGTGGTGAAATCCAGCGGTGAATCGCTAATGTCTCTGATTAACGACATTCTGGATTTTTCGAAGATTGAAGCCGGTAAAATGGATTTGGAGGAAATTGATTTTAATTTGCGGTCGCTGTTGGAGGACTTCGCTGCCACGGTGACCTTGCGAGTGGAAGAAAAACACCTTGAGTTCATTTGCGCGGCGTCGCCGGAGGTTCCCGCATTGCTGCGCGGTGACCCCGGACGACTGCGTCAGGTTTTGGTGAATTTGACCGGCAACGCTACCAAATTCACCGACAAGGGAGAAATCGAGGTCCATGCGTCGCTTCTGTCGGCGACGGACGACCAGGTGAAGATTCGTTTTTCTGTACGCGATACCGGAATCGGCATTTCATCTGAAAAACGCGAAATGCTGTTTGAAAAATTCACCCAGGCGGACGGTTCAATTTCCAGAAACTACGGCGGAACCGGCCTGGGTCTGGCGATTTCAAAACAGCTTACAGAGATGATGGGAGGAGAAATCGGGGTGGAGAGCGAGGAGGGAAAAGGAGCGGAGTTCTGGTTTACGGCGTCGTTTCATCGGCAGACCCCCAATGACGTGCACAATGAAACAGGACAAATATCATTTGAGGGCAAACGGGTGCTGCTGGTGGATGACAACAGTACCAATGTAAATGTGCTGACGAGTTATCTGGCGTCGTGGTCGGCGCGGTCAGCCGCTGCCCGCTCCGGATTGGATGCGTTGTCACAATTGTACCAGTCGATTTCAGCAGAAACATTTGATTTGGTGATTGTGGATTTGGATATGCAGAATATGGATGGAATACAGTTCGCGAAAAACGTGTTTCAACACGAGCAGCTGAAGCATATTCCGGTGGTTCTGATGACGCGGTTGGGGCGGCGGGGGGACGGAGCGCAGTATCAGAAAATGGGATTTGCCGCCTATCTGACAAAGCCGATTCGGGTTTCCGAACTTTACGATACCATGGCAATGATCTGGACACCGTCGAGGCCGCCCCGCCCATCGCAGCGAACCATTGTTACAAGGCACCTGATTAAGGAGGTGCGGCGCAATCAGATTCGAATTCTGTTGGTAGAGGATAACCCGGTGAATCAGCAGGTGGCCACACAGATATTATCAACGCTCGGTCAGGAGTGCGAGGTGGCCGAAAACGGAATCGATGCGTTGAATATGCTTAAGGCGTCGCCCTACGATTTAGTGTTCATGGACGTGCAGATGCCGGTAATGGACGGATTGGAAGCCACTGAAGTGATTCGTCGGTTTCCCAAGTCGAGCCCCAATGTGGATATCCCGATTGTTGCGATGACCGCCAATGCAATGGCTCGCGACCGGGAGGTCTGTCTGGAGGCGGGAATGAATGACTACATCGCGAAGCCGATTACCGCGCAGGCGGTGGCTGAGGTGTTGCAGCGCTGGTCTGCGACACTCGAAGATCGGGTGCAGGAGCGAACCTCCATTCCCCCGCGGGAGGATGCGGTTCTTTCTCTCGAACACAATGAGGAATCTGTGGGTGACGGTGACGAAGTATTTGATGCCGCAAGTTTGTTGGACCGGGTACTCAGCGATGTCGATGTGGCTAGAAAAATTGTAACGATGTTTATCGATAATGGACCGGAGCAACTGGCACAGTTGAAACAAGCCATCGACGCTGGGGACTTCAGCGCAGCGCGAATACGTGCCCATGCGATAAAAGGCGCCGCGGCCAATCTCGGTGCGGAAGCGCTTCGGCAGGTATCTTATACTGCCGAAGTGGCGGGGCGGGACGGGTTGCGAACTCAATTAAATGATGCCTACAAAACCGTCGCCCGGGAGTTCGAGCGATTCGAACAGGCCGCGAAAAAATCGGAACTGATGCAGTAGCCCCCGCGAAATGCGACAGAGAAAGTACCTGAACGGGATGTTGTTCGGATTGGGTGTGATTCCGTATTTCCGATATAGTATCCGGTGGTGTATATTTCTTTGTGTGGTAGACGTGAATGAGTAAATAGAAGACAGGTCACTGCATATGGATTCAGTTGTATTCTGGCATCAGTGGAGCGTGTTTGCGGTCATTATCGGAGTGTTTGCGCTGTTTTTGCGGGGGCGCTGGCCGGTGGAACTGGTCGCGCTCGCCGGTTGCGCGTTGCTGCTGGTTGCCGGAATACTCCCCATGTCGAGTTTTCTGGCGAGTTTCAGCAATCCCGCCCCCATTACCATCGGCGCGTTGTTCATTTTGAGCGCCGCGCTCGATCGGACTGGACTCATCGTCATGCTCGGCCGGTGGTTCAATCGCATGGCCGCGAAAAGTGAACGGCGCGCCATGGTTTTGCTGATAGTTATCGGCACACCCATTTCAGCCTTTGTAAACAACACACCCATCGTGGTGATACTGCTTCCGGTGTTGCTGACGTTTTGTCGCAATTCCGGCGTGAAGCCGTCCCGATTGCTCATTCCGCTATCGTTTGCAACGATATTGGGGGGAACGTGTTCCATAGCCGGAACCTCCACCAACCTACTGGTGGATGGTATTGCGCGGGGGGCGGGAATCGCACCCTTCAGCCTGTTTTCCATTGCGCCGCTGGGTCTCGTGTTTGTACTTGTGGGGAGTATCTATCTGTTGCTTATCGCACCGAAGCTGCTGCCTTCGCGCGACACCCTCTCCACCATTTTAGACACGACCATAGATAGAAAGTACCTGTTGCTGGCAATGGTTTCTCCCGGTTCCCGGCTGATTTCCAAACCCGCAGTGTCGGCGGTGGAAGGCAAACCTGAAACCACGCGTGTTCTGGAGGTGCGGCGAAAAGGAAAGGTGTTGCGAAGTGCGTTGGATACCCTGATTCTTGAAGAAGGTGATCAGTTGCTCATTCGTACCGAAAAATCCGGGGTGACGCAACTTCGGCAGTTTTCCGGACTGCAGATAGGGTTGGATATGTCGTCTCAGGGGGAAGATCTGACGCCGATTGAACAACAGGAAGCAGTCATTCTGGAGGGCATGGTGGGGCCCAATTCCCGATTGCGGGGACGCACGTTATCGGGGATTTCGTTCCGAAGCAATTACAGCACCATCGTGCTTGCGGTACACCGGGAAGGTCGAAATATCCTTCATTCCCTGGATCGCCTTCGCCTTCAGTTCGGAGACATATTGCTGGTGGAGGGCGCTCGGGAAGGTATCGACCGGTTGAAATCTGAACGGGATTTCATTGCCCTGTCGGAGCCCACCAAACGAGAATATCGATTGAAAAAAAAGCGTTGGGCGATTGCCGGAATGGGACTGTTTGTTTTTCTCGCGACGTTTCATTTCGGCTGGATAGGGTTGGACACGGTGAATTTTTCTACCACCGAAGCGGCCTTTCTGGCGGCGCTGTTTGTTGTCGCTGCCGGTTGTCTCACGCCCAGACAAGCCTACGAAGCCATTGACTGGAGAATTTTACTGCTCATAGTGGGCATGCTGGGACTCGGAACCGCCATGGGAAATACCGGCGCTGCGGCGACATTCGCCTTTGCGATTTCCGACATTTTTTCTTCTCTGGGGCCCTGGGTGCTGCTGTCGGTACTGTACCTGCTGACCAATATATTGACCGAAATGATTTCGAATAATGCGGTGGCGGTGGTGATGACGCCTATCGCCATTCAGATGGCGAGCGCTGCGGAAGTTACTCCCATTCCCATGATCATTGCAGTGATGTTCGGCGCCAGCGCGTCTTTCGCGACGCCTATCGGATACCAGACCAATACGTATGTGTTTGGTGCGGGTGGGTATGTGTTTAAAGATTTTGTGAAGGTGGGGTTGCCGTTGAATATTCTGCTATGGGGAGCGGCCACACTGGTTATTCCATTTTTATGGCCGTTTTAAGCGCCCGGATGGACAGGAGAGAAGCATGCGTCGGAGTATTCGCCAGTCGCCTCGCGATTGCGGACACGTCGCCATTTCAGCGCACTTCGACGAATGGGACAGCCTCGGTCTGCAAGTGAACGGTTTTCTGCGGGAGTCCATGCGGCTGGTGGAAGCGCTGAACAGCAGCGGCACTGTCGATTGTACTTCAGCCACCATGCACATCGACTGAAAAACACAAATAAACTTTTGTTTTACTGAATTTATTGCAGTTTTTATCGTGCAATAGTAATCATGGGATTCATCTGTGTATGAATAATTAACCCTCTGGAGGCGAACAATGAAGATTAATTTTTTGCATGTGTTACTGGTTGTGTTTATTTTGTCTTTTCTATCTATAGCATGTGGGGATGATTCCTCAGGAGGAGAGTCCGATGCGGATGCCGATACGGACACAGATGCCGATAGCGACGCCGATGGGGATACCGACAGCGACACCGACGGCGATGCCGACACCAGTGCCCTGACGATGACGAACGACGAACTGGCAGAGCTCTTCTGCGATAAATGGGATGAATGCGAGGGGGTAAATGCGGCGTTCGCCGACGACCGGGAAATGTGTTTGTCATATGTAAAGAGCGATATTCTGCATTCCAATTGCGCCAGCTTCGACCCGGCTGTCGCCTACCAATGCGGCACCGAAATCAACGACACCTGGTGTGGTGAGTGGTATCCCTATATGCTACCGACCATCTGTGAGCAGCTCTGCGACGAAGGCGATACCGAAATGATTGTCGATACAGACAACACCGATACAGATACTTCCGACACCGATGACCCCGGCGAAATCACTGACGTGATTTTCTCCTGTACATCAGAGGATGGGCAAAACTGTATTGACTACTACAACGACATGTACAACGACGTGCCGGAAAACGTGCGTGAAATGTACTGCGCTACAGCAACCTATTCCGCAAGCCCTTGTGTTCGAACCGGTTGTTTCGGCGTCTGCGATATGACCGTTTCCGGACAGCGAACGGTATATTATGTTGAAGTAGACCCAACGACTGCATGCGGAGCAGGTGTGGGCACCTGGAGCGACTGCCAGTAACCGCTGACTCCATTCAATTGTCAATTCCCGCCACTGTGCAGTCATGGGGCGTGCATCGCACTCGGGTGAGTGCCCCGACGGTTTCATTGTTCACCGTGAAATCCACAAACACAGTATGCATGGTTTGATATTCATCGGATTCTGCTGTCAGACAGCGGGCATCGGGCTCGGTAAAGTGTTTGATTTTTTCGTGCCATCGTTCGTCCAGTTGCTGCCAGTTGTCGGCATCAAGCAGTTCTGCGCCTCGCACGACAATCCGTTTGTCAGGCGGCAATGCATTATCGGCAAAAAACGCGGTCATTTCTTTTGCATCGTATATACATTCCGCCACGCCGTCCATGTCAAACGGGAACGACGCCATGCCGACCGCATCGGGGTAGTTTCGCTCTGCCAATGCATTCCAGAAGCGTTGGGCTGTGTGAACCGCAGAGGATTCGTCTGATGCTTCAGAATCCGGGGTGCTTTCTGTGTCGAGTGAACGTGGGTCCACAGGTGAAACGAAAAGTGTGTTTTTCTGACCGGACGGTCCACACGCCGCGACAAACAGCAGCACGCTGTATGCCAAGAATATCGGAAGTGATCGGTAATACATGATTTCTCCAGCCTGAATGCGAGCCACTGCTCGAACGATAAAAAAACGCAATCATAATGCATCAAACGCACCGTATGGGGCATAAATTCCGGCGAAAAAGGCGATTTGGTGTGGGGGCTATCTTTCCAGCATGCATTGGACCGCCTGGCCGAAGGTCAGGACGGTGACGCTGTCGCGGTTGGCGTCGAGGTATGCGAGCAGACCGTCGTGGGCCTCCACCGATACCGGCATCGTGCCGCCGGCGCCGATGTCGTGAAATCCGAAAACAGCCAGGCCGCCGGCCGCAATAGCGTTGTCTACGACCTCGGTGTACGCCGCGGTTTCATCGGTGATGAAGTAGGCGGACACATTCAGGGGGGTGGTCATGGATGTGACAACCGACCCGGATACTCCGCGAGCGCCGATAAAGCGTTCATCCACCACTGACATGTAGCTGGTGTGGTCGCCCACCCAGGTGGTGCCGCAGGGATAGGCAAAGGAGTAGGGTGCGTTTTGTCCCAGTTCACTCAATGCGGTAAGCTGTTCGTCGAGCTCCGCGGCCATGCGGTCGAGGTCGTAGCTCTCACTGGAATTGGCTTCGCTCATCCAAGATTCATTTCCCACAATGGAACAGGGGTGATTGTATGTGTGGGACCCCAGCTCGTGTCCGTTCGCGGCGATATCGGACCAAAGACTGCTGGTTTGCGTCAGAAAGAACGTT
>JAFGXQ010000116.1 GCA_016936575.1 Deltaproteobacteria bacterium | reverse complement strand
TATGTAGCTCTGCGCTACGTTGTTTCCAAACTACAAGTGTAACCTACGAACTTGCGTTTGGAGTCGGTCGCTACATTCTGACTAGCCCAAACGGGATTTCAACGCTTCAAGTTGATCCGTCATTTTTGACGGAAGCTTGTTGCCGAATTTGGCGAGGTATTCCCTGGCACTTTCAACCGTCGCTTTGAACGCTTCGGTATCCACTTTTGTCAGCTCTTTCCATGCGTCTTCCGACAAATCGAGACCTTCGAAGTAGAAGTCTTCTTTTTTCGGCATCAGACCGATTGGCGTCTCAATCGCTCCGACACTTCCTTCGACTCGGTCGCACATCCATTTCAAAACGCGCGAGTTTTCCCCGAAACCGGGCCATAGCCATTTGCCGTCGTCTGTTTTGCGAAACCAGTTGACATAGAAACAGCGGGGGGCTTTATCGCCCAGTTTTTCGCCCATGTCGAACCAATGCTGTATGTAATCACCCGCGTGGTATCCGATAAACGGGGTCATCGCAAACGGGTCGAAACGCAAAGCGGCCTGGTCGAGAGATGCAGCGGTTGCTTCTGAAGACGCGGTTGCGCCCATGTATACCCCATGCTCGAAACTGGCGGCTTCGTGTACAAGCGGCATTGTGGTGGTGCGTTTGCCGCCGAACACGAAGATGTCGATGGCTACACCGGTCGGATTTTCCCAATCCTCACAGATTACCGGACATTGTGAAGCACGTGCGGTGAAGCGACTGTTCGGGTGTGCCCCTTTTTCACCGGAGTCTTGTCGCCACGGATTATTTTTCCAGTCGGTGCCGCCGCCGCCCGGACAGTCGTAGCCCATGTCTTCCCACCAGACATCGCCATCCTCGGTCACCACGACGTTGGTGAATATTGCGTTTTCTTTGATGGATGCGAGTGCCATCGGGTTGGAGTTGTCAGATGTTCCCGGAGCAACGCCGAAGAATCCGGATTCCGGATTGATGGCATAGAGGCGTCCATCTTTGCCTGGTTTCATCCATGCAATATCGTCCCCGATGGTCTCAACTTTCCAGCCTGGTACAGTGGACTGAAGCATGGCGAGGTTTGTTTTTCCGCAGGCAGAAGGAAAGGCTGCGGCGATATGGTATTGCTTTCCTTCCGGGCTGGTGAATCGGAGAATGAGCATATGTTCTGCCATCCAACCTTCTTTGCGTGCCATGTTGGAGGCGATACGAAGGGCCAGACATTTTTTTCCAAGCAGCGCGTTCCCGCCGTAACCGGATCCGTAAGACCAGATCAGATTTTCTTCAGGGAAGTGCGCGATGTATTTGTCTTCCAGCGGGGCGCAAGGCCAACGGCTGTCTTTTTCACCTTCGGCCAGAGGTTTTCCAACCGAATGCAAGCATGGGATGAATTCGTCGCTTGTTTCGATGAGATGCAGTACTTCGGTGCTTACGCGAGCCATGATGTGCATATTGACAACAACGTAGGGAGAATCGGTCACCTCAACCGCGTTTTTGGCAATCGGAGAACCAATCGGCCCCATCGAGAACGGAATCACGTACATTGTACGACCTTTCATGCACCCGTTATAAAGACTGCTCATCGTTTTTTTCAGCTCAACCGGGTCAATCCAGTTGTTTGTAGGCCCGGCATCCTCTTCTTTGACCGAAGCGATGAAGGTACGGTTTTCAACACGCGCCACATCGGACGGGTCAGAGTTGAACGCATAGCTGTTCGGACGATTTTCCTCGTTCAGCTTGACAGCCATGCCGCTGGCCACCATCTCGCGCATCAGCCGATCATACTCTTCTGTGCTTCCGTCGCATATAACTACTTTGTCAGGTTGACACATGGCCTGAATTTCTTCTATCCAGTCGTTCAGTTTTTTACTTTTCGTTAGACTCATTTTTTGCTCCTATTTTGAAGGGGAGTAAGACACGGTGTATATTTCAACCGTGTCTTCGCTCTGGTTAATCCTTTAAAATGTCGATACAAAGCTATTGAGCGACAATCCAGTTTTCCTGCTGCAGTTTTTTGTCATCCTCATTGATTTTTTCGGCCATTTCGGCTCGGAATTGTAACAACTTTTTATAGAGTTCTTCGTTTCCTGCGGCCAATATGGAGACCGCCAGCAGTCCCGCATTGCGTGCGCCGGCCTTTCCAATAGCAGTGGTTCCGACCGGGATACCGGGAGGCATCTGGACGGTGGAAAGCAGTGAATCCAGTCCGCCGAGATCGGAAGTCTGCATCGGGACGCCGATTACCGGCAAGCAGGTGAGCGAGGCCACCACCCCTGCCAGGTGCGCAGACTTTCCGGCTCCGGCGATAAATACGCGAATGCCGTTTTTATAGGCAGCACTTACATATTCGTGAACTCTGCCCGGTGTGCGGTGCGCAGACATCACATGCGCTTCAAAAGGGATGCCCAGTTCGCTCAACGCTTTACCGGCTTCGGCCATAACGTCTTTGTCGGACGCGCTGCCCATGACGATGGCTACTACAGGGGTATTATTCATTATTTTTTCCTGTTGATTATTCATGGTGGTCAATCCTTCCGTTTGCCGCTTTTGAAAGTCGGTTGTTGATAGCGCGTCCGAGTCCCTGGTCAGGGGCATACTCCGCCACTATTTCGCTCAGGTTCCGCAAATCAAGACGCTGAAGCGCGGCAAAAAAATTAACAGCGGCCTCTTTGGGGTCACCGGAGCCGCTGAGCGTTTCAACCGGCCCCGAATAGCTTTTTTCAGATGGAGAAAACAGCAATACACCGACATCGCTTCGGTTTGCATACTCCGCCGGAATTTTATCGTAGGCACTCAGTTTGGTGGCGGGTGCGTAGTGATTTCGCAACATACCCGGACTAGCGGGCGAGTCGGATTTTTCAACAGGGGCGGCGAGTGTTTCAACATCGCCGATTTTTTTTTCAATTTCTTCGATGAAAATTCCGCCGGGACGCAGCATGACCGGCGCCTCTGCGGCAAACGAGATCACTGTAGACTCCACGCCCACCCGACAGGCGCCGCCATCAATTACGATGGGGCACTGAGCCCCAAGTTGTGTAATCACATGTTGAGCGGTGGTTGGGCTCGTGCAGGAGAAGCGGTTTGCACTGGGCGCTGCCACCGGTGTACCGCAGCGCCGAATGAATTCCAGTGCGATAGGCTGTGCCGGCATTCGTATGGCAACGGTCGGCAATCCGCCGGTCACAATTTCGGGCACCGCATCACGCTTCGGCAAAACAAGCGTAAGGGGTCCGGGCCAAAATGCATCCATCAGGCGGCGCGCATTGTCCGGCACCGATTCGGCAAGTAAGTCCATTTGCGTTGTGTCGGCGATATGGGCAATCAGGGGATTCCACTCTGGGCGTCCTTTTATTTTGAAAATCTGCGCTACCGCGTCAGGCTGAAAGACATCTGCTCCAAGGCCATATACCGTTTCGGTTGGAAATGCCGCAACCCCGCCGTTTTGAATCGCGCGCGCCCCCTGGTCTATTCTTTGGGCTATGTTGTTTTTATGATCGGCGTGTGCCGATATCCATTCGGCCGCATCCGAAATTCGATGAAAAACCAATTTGTCCTGCGCCAATTCAGACAGATGTTTCCCGCCATGACCGGTTAAAAGATACAGACCGAAAACGCCCTGCTCATCGGCCGTATAGACATCATGCGGATGATCGCCGATAACAAATGAACGGTTCAGATCCAGGTTGTATTTCTGCTCCGCTCTCAGAACAAATTCCGGATTGGGTTTAATACAAGAGCAGCCATCCTTCCGCTGATGTGGGCAAACATACCACTCCCGAATAACCACCCCCGCCTTTGCGAGAAGAGCATCCAGCCCCTGATTTACCTCCGCCACTTGTGTAGCCGTGAGCTCGCCTTTGGCTACGGCCGCTTGATTCGTGATAACGAATAGAGTGTATTTCTCCTGCAGCTTCAGCAGCGCTGGAATCGTATCCGGAAAAAGTCGAAGATCGTCCGCATTCGCAAGGGTGCCGACATCTTCGATTAGTGTTCCATCTCGGTCCAAAAAAATCGCCGCAGCGCGGTGTGTTGATTTCTCGTCAATCATTGTCTCCGCCGCCTTCGATCAGTCGAATTAGATCCGCTACTTGGCGATGTGCTTCGATGGGGTGGCGAAGTCTTTTTTCCGGATGCATTACATATACATTGCAACGTCCGTCCCGAGTGGTGTCGATGAACCCCGCTTCAGCCAAATCCGTCACAATCCGGTGAACCGCCCGTTCAGTAATACCGACCACATCGGCTATATCACGCAATCGAAACTCCGGATTTTTGGCAATACACAGCAGTACGTGCGCATGATTGGTTAGAAAGGTCCAATGGGAAATGTTTTTTGTCGATTCATTCATCGGTTCGCTCCTGTTTGTGGAGAAATATACATGAATTTATTCTAGAGTCAACATTCAAGAATTATTTTACATGAATTAATTTTCATGTATTATGTTACAGTCGATTTTCGCGGAGTCACGCACCTCGGTTGCGCTCTTGATTCATTTGTCCGAGGGGGGGCCGAAAGCGAGGAAGGCTGAGAAGCCGGCTTTAAAAATAGGCTCTTCTGTGCCGAGAGTGTTTGCTGTGTATATTTGAATGGTTTATGCATTGTCAGAAATACGATTTCGAAGAAAAAGGAGTGCCTGTGCTAAAAAAAGATTTGAAAATGCTGGATGTTTTCTGCCTCGCTGCGGGTGCGATGATCAGTTCGGGACTCTTTGTTTTGCCCGGGATAGCGTACGCCATGGTCGGGCCGGCAATGGTCGTTTCCTACGCCATGGCCAGTGTTTTCGTGATTCCGGCCATGTTGGCTCAGGCGGAGCTGGTGACCGCAATGCCCAAAGCGGGGGGCAGCTACTTCTTTATTGAAAGAAGCCTCGGTCCCCTGGCGGGATCATGGGCCGGATTGTTGAACTGGATTTCCATCGCCCTTAAATCGGCTTTTGCCCTCATCGGAATCGGCGCTGTCGGGGCCCAGTTCGTTCCCGGGGCAACATCGATGACAATCAAGCTCATTGCCATTTCAGGATGCGTGGTGTTTACCGTACTCAACCTGGTCAGCGTCAAGAGCGTTGGGCGGGTGCAGATTTTTATGGTGTTTGGGTTGCTGATCATCCTCGCACTTGTTATCGGCGCCGGGCTTCCCCATACAGACATGGGGGCTTACACCCCCTTTCTCCGTTCGGATCTCAACAGTATCTTTGCCGTCGCCGGTATGGTGTTTGTTTCCTTCGGCGGCTTGACCAAGGTGGCCAGCGTGGGCGAAGAGGTGTCTCGTCCGGATAAAAATATTCCGAAAGGCATGTTCCTCGCGTTCGGTATCGTGAGCACATTGTATATCATTGTTATTTTCATCACCACCGGTACGGTTCCGGCGGAGATACTGTCCGGGTCCCTTGTCCCCATTGCGGAAAGCGCGCGGGTATCCCTGGGACAAGCGGGAATGTTTATCGTGGACCTGGCGGCCCTGTTCGCTTTTGTCACTACCGCCAACGCGGGAATACTGTCGGCATCGCGGTCCCCAATGGCAATGAGCAGGGACGGCCTTTTGCCCGAATTTCTATCTAGAACCAACCAGCGATTCGGCACCCCTCATGTGGCCGTGATCATCACGTCAATCTTCATGATAGTGGTGATTGCGACACTCTCGATTGAGGACCTTGTGAAAACCGCTTCCACCATGATGATCTTAATGTTCATTTTGGTGAACGTCGCGGTGATTATCATGCGTCAGAGCGGCATGCAGAGTTATCGGCCGGTGTTCAGGACTCCCCTTTATCCTTTTTTGCCCCTTCTTGCAATTGTGCTGTATTCCTTCCTTATCGTGGAGATGGGGACGGTTCCCCTCCTTTTAACAGGCGGATTTGGTCTTATCGCTAGCGTCTGGTTTACGTTTTATGTGTGGCGACGAATCAGGCGAGAATCCGCCTTCGTCTATCTTGTCAAACGCATTACCGCCCGGGCCCTCTCGCGCACGAACCTTGAGGACGAGCTTCGTCAAATCTCTCTGGAGAGAAGCGGAACTGAACTCGATCGATTTGATCGGCTTATTCAGGGATGCATCATTCTCGACCTCGACAAAGAAATGGATGCGTTGGGGTTGTTCCGGCAGATGGCCGGTGCGTTGGCGCCACGGCTGAATATCGATGAAGAAGTCCTGTACGAAGGATTTGTGGCCAGAGAGAAGGAATCGAGCACCGTCATCCAACCGGGGCTTGCGATCCCACATATAATCGTTGACGGCGAGAATCGGTTCGACATTTTACTTGTCAGGTGCCGTGAGGGCGTGCGCTTTTCTGAGCTCCAGCCGCCGGCGAATACTATCTTTGCCCTTATTGGATCCATGGACGAACGAAACTATCACTTACGCGCACTGATGCGCATTGCTCATGTTGTGCGTCACCCCGAATTCGAGCAGCGCTGGATGGCGGCCGAAGGTGCGGAGCAATTGCGGGACGTGGTCTTGTTGAGCAAATAGAATCTCAAATGTCTCAAACCGGCCTGCTTCTCAGTGCGATGTTGGGGGTAGATTACCGACTTAAAATTCATGAAACCGCCACCAGGACAAAGTATGTTACAATTGGACTGCGCGGCGGATATTTGTATACGCCGTTTACGGGGGATTGGAGAACCCACGGAGCTTAAATTCAAGAGGGACCGCAGCGGGGACTAAACGGTGGCGTTATCCTGCTGTCTCTGGGGTTTAGCAGCAAACGTCATTCAGAGTCTA
>JAFGXQ010000115.1 GCA_016936575.1 Deltaproteobacteria bacterium | reverse complement strand
TCCGTGTCCGTGTCCGTGTCCGTATCGGTATCCATATCTGTGTCTGCGTCCGTATCCGCCGAATCGAGGCATGCCTCACCCATGCAGGCTTCAATTTCTGTGTCGGACGGCGTCATCTCAAACCCGATTCGCCCGCAACCCAGAACCGTTACGAAAAAAATCCAAATAAACCTTGTAAATATTCGATTGAATCTACCGCCCATTCATAAAATATAGCACAAAAAATGATAAGATTTCTATATTTGCGTTATTCAATGCGCACGGAAAAAATGTTTACTCTCTACCTGGTGACCTGTTCCATGAACAGCGGTGTTTTTAAATATTTTTCCAGATGCACATTAATGAAGGTTTCAAACACCGACTGCATTTCGGTGCGCACTGACGCGTCAATGTCACGCGACGCGCTTTCCAGCACAGTATGCTGTTGAAAGAAACGCAGTGCCCCGGCGGCCTCCGCACTGAGCAAAATGGGGCCGCCACCGCAAGGCGTGCAGACCACCCCGCCGCGCAGGGCATCAAAAAAGACACTCTTATTTGGAGGAACCGCTGTGCCGCAGGCGGTGCAGCGGGTCACCCCCATGGCCAGGCCCGATTGCGCCAGAATACGCAGCCCCGCCGAAAACAGCACGTTGCGCGGATTGGCGGTTGCATCTGTGCTCAGCAGGTGGAGTGCGCCACGTCCCAAATCGAACAGGGCTTCGCTCGAATCGTGTTCAGGTGCGACCTCGCGCAGCAATTCCAGCAAGAATCCCGCCACACCGAGTTTTTCGAGATTGCTGCCAAGCGAATCATTGCTCTCCAGCACCGACGCTTCGCTGATAGTGAACATGGACCCAACCCCGTGACGGCTTCTGGCAAACGTGGCTTCAAAGACCGCAAACGGCTCCAGCGCCCCGCCGAAACGCTTGCTGCTCTTGCGGGCGCCGCGCGCCAACGCGCTGATCTTTCCCATTCCCCGGGTGAACAACGTTAAAATTTTGTCGGACTCTTTATAATTGACGGAACGGAGAATGAAGGCGGGTTCAGTACTCAAACGCTTCGCTTTCTACACCAGCACATTCACCACAGTGAAGTAAATCGTTACCCCGAGAATATCGATGGCGGTGGTGACAAACGGTCCGGTGGCCACCGCGGGGTCGATATTGAGTTTGGCGAACATAATGGGAATCGATGATGCCACGAATGCGGCAAGACACATCGCGGTAGCGGTGGCGGCGCCGACAGCCAACGCGAGATTCATCGCATCGGGTGTCACGCCCGAAAACTTCCACAGCCCCACCGCGCCGAGCACCGCGCCGTACAGACAACCCAGAATAATGCCCACCACTATTTCATTGGAAATGCTGTTCCACGCCTGTTTAATTTTAATCTGACGGGTGGCCAGGCCGCGCACGACCACCGCCAACGATTGCGTGCCCACGTTGCCGGCCATCCCGATGATGACCGGAATGAATGCGGCCAACACCAGATACCTGGATAGTGTTTCCTCAAAAGAGCTGATCACAAACGATGCCAGAATACCCCCGACAAGCGCGGCAAACAGCCACGGTGCACGGCTCAGCACGTGTTTGAACGGCGACGCGCTTTGCTGATGCTCGTCACCCGCGCCGGCCATTTTCAAAAAGTCTTCGGTGGCTTCTTCGGCAATAACATCGATAACGTCATCAACGGTGACCGCGCCCACCAGATTGTTAGTGTCATCCACCACCGGAATGGCCAAAAAATCGTACCGGGTCACCAACCGGGCTACATCCTCCTGATCTTCTTCCGTACGCACCGATACCACATTGGGGTTCATGATATTTTTGATGACCGTTGCGGGCTTGGCGGTCACCAGACGGCGCAGCGACAACACGCCGCAAAGAGAATTGTGGTCGTCCACAACATACATATAAAAAATCATGTCCACGTCTTCGGCGCCCTGGACCATTTTGATCGCTTCCGCAATGGTGGCATCCATGTGAATGGCCATCACATCGGGGTTCATAATACCGCCGGCGGACCGCTCATCGTAGCGCAACAGATCCTGAACGTCGTCGGAATCCTCCTGCGGCATGGCGTTGATGATTTCGGTGGCCACGGCTTCATCCAGTTCACCCAGAAGGTCCGCCTGATCATCCGCGGACATTTCACAGATCACATCGACCGCCTTTTTGATGTCCAGCTTCACAACCAGCTCAGCGGCGTTGTCCATGGGCATATTGCGCAGCACTTCAGCTCTGCGCCGGTTGTCTTCAGCGTACGTGAGAATGGTGAGTTGGTCGTCCACCGGAAAGTACGAGAGAATCTGCGCTAAATCCGCGGGGTGCGTCTTATTAACAATTTTACGAATATTGGGACCGGCGTTACGGCGCAGCAGACGCCGCAGCGTACCGAAATAGCGATAATTTTTTTGTTGCTGAGTGGTCTGCACGGCGGGCTCCTCAATGTCGAGTGCGGTTAGTCTTCTTCGGTTACGTTGGAACAGCTGATGCCCAGTTCCGTTTTGGGATTGATTTCGACGCAGGTGTTGAACGCGTTCATTGCATCGTCAGCGCTATCGAGCCGCAAGTACACCATCCCCAGCAGATGAAACGCTTCCTGCATGCGGTCGCAGCCGCCGGCCTCTATCGATACGGCTTCGTTCAGCGCCTCGCGCGCCGCGTCGAACTCGCCCTTCTGATAATAAGCATTTCCCAGTCGGTACAATCCCACGCAAAACTGAGGTTGATCAAACAGTGCACGCTTCACCGCTGCAATGGCTTTGTCGTATTCCCCCAGCTCCGTATAGGCCCAGCCCAGATTTCCGTAGGCCAGCCAAGGCGCGCGATTCAATACCTCTTTTGATGCCTCTTCAAGCAGAACAACCGCTTCCTGGTATCGCTTTGTATGAATGTACAGGACTGCCAGACTGTTTTGCGCCTCCACCTTTTTCGACGCGTTGTTCTGACGATATTTCACCGCCGCCAGCAAATGGATTTCGGCTTCCTCATATTCTCCACGGCTGAGGCGAATGGTGCCGAGCAGATACTGCGCATCATCGTTTTCGGGGTTCGCGTCCACCGCTCGGGTGAGATGGCGAATGGCAGTGAGGGTGTCGTTCTGATCTCGCCAGGAGACGTAGGCGGCATCGTAAAACTGATTGGATTTTCGAATGGACTCTTCCGAAATCTGTGCGGGACCACAGGAAATAAATACCGATAGTCCGCCGAGCAACAGCACTATGGCCGACAGTTTTCGCATGGTGTCTCCTTGTCGATGATTTTCGGCGTATCTTTCAGATATAGTGTTGAGATACGCGCTTGCCTACGTTCTCCGGCCGGCATGTAACATGATTGACTACGTTATTCAACGCCCTTTGCCGATGGAAATTGAGTAACAGTATTCATCAGATCGGTCAAGTTTGTGACTTTTTTCAAATACGTTATTTTTCAGTAGGTTAGCGCATTTTTCAGGAACACTTCACTGGGGAAAACAAACCGTGTCGAAAAGCGAAAAATTCTATTCCGTTGAAGGTGGAAAAAAGAGATGGGCTATGATAGTTTCCGCGTACGAAAAACCGACAACCGTCTCAACCGAAGGAATGTGGTGCGATGTCAGAACCGATGATTTTAGATGGCAAAACCCTTGCCAAAGAAACCCGCAAAGCATTGAAACAACAAATTCAGGCGCTCCAGGAAAAACATCCGAATGCCAAGCCGGTGCTGGCGACCATTTTGGTGGGAGATGACCCCGCCAGCGCCACCTACGTGAAAATGAAACAGACCTCATGCAAAAAAGTGGGCATGGAATCGTTGAAGGTGGAGATGCCGAAGCAAACCACCACTGCGGAGCTGCTCGCCAAAATTCAGGAATTGAACGCTGACGAAAACGTTCGCGGGATTCTGTTGCAGCACCCGGTTCCGAAACAGATTGACGAACGGGTCTGCTTTGACGCTATCGCGCTCGAAAAAGATGTGGACGGCGTGACCTGTCTGGGGTTCGGCATGATGGCCATGGGGGAGAACGTGTACGGCAGTGCCACACCTCAGGGCATCATGACGTTGATAGACCACTATAAGATTGACCTGAAAGGCAAGGATGTGGTGGTGGTGGGACGAAGTCCCATTCTGGGAAAACCTCTCGCTATGATGATGCTGAACAAACACGCCACCGTGACCATCTGCCATTCGCGCACGGAAAATCTCGCCGATAAAGTGAAGGCTGCAGATGTGGTGGTGGGCGCCGTGGGCATTCCCAACTTCATCAAAGCCGAATGGATTAAGGACGGCGCCGTGATTATCGATGCCGGGTACCACCCTGCAGAAAACTGCGGCGATGTGGACCTGGCGGCGGCGGCCGAAAAAAGCAGCGCCTACACCCCGGTTCCGGGCGGCGTCGGCCCCATGACCATCGCCACCCTCATCGCCCAGACCGTCGATTCCGCAACAAAGTACTACCAATAAATCTTTTGTTCGGTTTCACGGCAACGTGTCGAGCCCCGTACCCTTACGGTTTCAAAACTTTCAAACGTGCTCCTCATGAATAGCGTTACTATTTCCAACTCAGTATTTCACCATCTCAGCAATTAGGATTCTTCAGTTGAGGTAGATGTATCGACTTCGGGGTCGACAATACGGATAAGTACTTCCTGGGCAAAATCTTTGTAGACCACCGTGAGAAACGTCTCGCCGATTTTCTTGCCGGTGAGTTTTATCATTACCCGAGAACGAGCTGGATTGGTAGCTACTTGTACGTCCAGCAAACTGGGGTTATCAATCTTCCAGCTCGGTAAACGATCGCTCATGACATGCCCATTGTCGTTTCTGACTTCAGCCCACACCACTGGGGCCTCTCCGCCGAGAGCTACTTCGATTTCATCATGGGAAACGTCGATGTATCCGGGAATATGGACAATTACTTCCGCAGTTCCATGAATACCGGTGCCCGGGAGGCCCGGCGTTTCTGTCCCTACAATCTCGGCATCAACCAGGGCTTTGCCCGACGATACGGCCTCAACAGAACCGTCTTGCCGTATTTTAATCGTTTTGTCGTCCAGGCACATCCAGGTGACCGCGTAGTCACCGGTGAGCTCTTTGCCATTTTCGGCAAAAATATGCGCCTTTAATTCTCCTTTAGTCCCTTTGCCTTCCAGCACCAGCGGACTCGGACGGACCTCCACTTTACTAGGCGACGAACAACTCCCAAGCGCCGCCATCAGGCAAAGCAATATTCCCGTTTGTATTGTTTGTTTTTTCATGACCGCCATCATAGTCCATTTTTAATAAAGTGGAAATTGGGAAAGTTTCACACAACCCAGACCCAGAAAAGGGGCCTTGACGGGCTATTGCCCAAAGCTGTCTTGACCCCGCTGTCTTCGCTGTCTCTATCGACCATCGCCACCCTCATAGCCCAGACCGTCGATTCTGCAACAAAATATTACCAATAAATTTATTGTTCGGTTTTACGGCAACGTGTCGAGCCCCGTACCCTTACGGTTTCAAGACTTTCCAACGTCCTCCTTGCGCGAGCATCAGCGGTTTGTCTATTCGCTCTTTACAGATACTGTTCAATGAATCGGGTGATTTCGCTGAAGAGGTGAACCCGGGAGGCGCGGTCGGAAATGCTGTGGGGTTGACCCGGATACAACCGGATGTCCACCTGCCTGCCCTCTCTGGCAATGGCATCAATCATCGCCATGCTGTTTTCGGGCAATACGTTGTCATCTCCGGTGCCGTGAACAATCATCAGGTGTTCGGTCAGCTCGCGCGCACGGCGAGTGAGGTCGGTGGCGAGATAGTTCTCGCTGTTGTCAATCGGGCGCTGCATGTATCGCTCGGTGTACGCTGTGTCATAACGCCGCCAATCCGTGACCGGTGCGATGGCCACGCCCAGCCGAAACAGGTTTTCGGTGTGCAATAGCGCGGTGAGGGTCATGGTGCCGCCGAACGACCATCCCAAAATTCCGATGCGATCTTTGGCCACATACGACTGCCGCTTCAACCATTTGATGCCGGTCAGTTGATCTTCCAGCGCAGTGGCGGTTAAATTGCGGTGCGCAGCGGTTTCAAACGTTCGCCCGCGTCCTGCGGACCCGCGATTGTCCAGCGAAAAAACAACAAATCCGCGCTGTGCCATCAGGTTGCGCCAAGCCGTGAACGTTGTGTTATAGCGATTCATCACCGCCTGATAGCGAGGACCGCCGTACACATACACCAGCACGGGGTATGTTTTATTTTTCACGGTTGTGTCGGGACGCGTCACCTGAATATATAAGGTGTCTCCATGTTCGCTTTCAATGGTTGAAAACTCGTTGACAATCTCTTTGGGAGGCCGATAGTCGCGTCCTTCGGTTTCATCAATGCGCAGCAGCGAATGACCGCTGTTGTCGTAAAGATGCACGCTGGGAGAGGCGTCTATATTTGAGTAGGTATCCAGATGGAGCGATGCATCCGGTGCGTACACCGCCTCGTGATGCCCCGGCGTTTTATTTACTGCCGTCATGGTTCCATCCGAAATTGACACTTTGTACAACCCCAAAGAAAGCGGATCATTCGGATTGGCCGCAAAGTATACCGCATCATTGGTTACCGCCTCGATTTGCCGCACCTGAAACGACCCTTTGGTGAGGGGCCGATGCTCATGCGTCCCGCTGTCAAACCAGTGGATATGCGCGTACTCCCCCAGCTCCATGTTCAATGCATACCCCGAGCCGTCCAAAGAGAAACGGGGCAGCCCGGGATAATTGACCCATCGGGGATCCGTGTGCGAAAACACCGGCGTGCAAACCAACGCCTCATCACATTGCAGCAGGTCAAACCGCGTCTGAAGCCGATCCAGCCGAGTGATGATCAACGTGTTCCGAACCGGGTGCCACATGGCATCCGGCAAATAGGCGTCGTCATCGGCGACCGCATCCGCATAGTGTATGGTATGGCTGCCGTCTGTTACATCGACCACGCCGATTTTCACCAGCGGATTGGATTCCCCCGCTTTCGAATACGGAATATGTTTGGTTTCGCCGATTGTTTCCAGGTCCACCGTTCGTTTTTGAACATGCCGCTCGTCCACCTCGCGAAACCACAATCGGGTGCTGTCTTTCGACCAGCCGTATCCTTGTTCAGTTTCGAACTCCTCCTCGTACAACCACGACACACAGCCGGCACACATAAACGACTCCTCTATGTGCGTCAGCTGCATTTCTGCTTCATCTTCAATCTTGTACACAAACAGATTCGCCTGCTTTCGATAAGACAGGTATCGGCCGTCCGGTGACGCTTGGAGCGCTTCTATATCGGTTGCGGGCGACAACACCTCGCGAATTTCACCGTCGAGCGTGAGGGTGAACACCTTGTCTTTCGTCTGCACCAGCAGGGTTCCGGCATCAAGCCACACAAAGTGTGCAACAGTTTCGCTCTCCCCGATAAACAGCGGCCGCTTGCGGCGTTTCACCGCATCAATCACCCACAACCGCGTATCATCGTCATTCCCGGGCGACGTTTCCAGATAGGCGATGGTCCGGCTGTCCGGCGCCCATTTAAAACCGGCGGGCGGCTTTTCAGTGGCATGCCCAGAAAAAATGCGCGCGATGTCCGGGTCTACACCGTTGTGCACCCGATTCCCGTTTAACAGACTCTGAAACGGCGCCACCGTCGGGCACGGGGGCGCTTTTGAACAGGCTGCCGCAAGCAATACAATCGTCCATATCAATGCAGTTTTCATGGGCGCACTGTAGCATGTAAACTGCCGGGGCATTAAGTAATTATCGTTAAATGCGTTATTTGGACTGATGTTTGAAACCAACGACTCTATTTCAAAAGAAACGCTTGTCTCCCTTCTCGACCGTTCCCCTATGGCCGCCGCATTGTTTTGTGAAAACCGCCTGATGTGGGCCAGTGCCCGCGCCAGGGATTTATTCGGTAATTTTGAAGAAGGCGCAATCACCTCAGAAGAACTTGTCGTCAAGGTGATTCCCAATACCCATATGCGGGAATCCTTTCTGGAGCGAATTCGCAAAGACCGCTTTGCAGACAGTTCCGTTCGGGAAAAACCGCTGCAGCTGGAATGTCGTTCCATTCGCGGAGAACTGCTTCAATGCGAAATGTTTATCAGTCGTCGCGATGAGTGGTCGCTGTTGTATATCAACGTCGTGTCAACCTTTCGCTACAACGCCGAAATTTTATGCGAAACAGAGAAAATGGCGTCGCTGGGTCGCCTTTCCGAGGGACTGGCGCACGAAATCAATAATCCATTGGCGGCCATCGGGCAGAATCTTCAGCTCATCTGGCATCGATTGCTGATGACCACCGCGAAAAACAATGACGTCGCCGGGCAATGCGGCACCAGTTTATCTGCCATCGAAAAATATCTCACCAAACGCGGTATCACCGAAATGTTCGAAACCGTACTGGAGCAAAATATCCGCGCCAGTAGAATTGTGCATGAAATGCTGACTTTTGCGCCAAACGAGCGCAGTCATCAGTATCATCCGCAGCAGGTCGGAGAATTGCTGGAACAGGCGTTTCTGCTGGCACGCCGGGACTACTTTCAACACACGCCCCTGGGTTTCGACCGCATACAGGTGCGTATTGCCGTCAGCGAAGATGTTCCCCACATCGTGTGCCAGGCCTGGAAAATGCAGCAGGCGTTTTTTGCCATTATTAAAAATGCAGCCGAAGCCGTTCAAAAAAGATTCGGCATGTCCACCGGCGGCAAACTCACCATCACCGCAAAAAAAGAAGACCGCTTTGTGAGAATTTATTTTTCAGACAACGGCATCGGTATGACCGACGACATTCGCTCGAAGGTATTTGAGCCGTACTTCACCACCAAAAGCGGTAACCTGGGCACCGGCCTGGGGTTGGCGAGCTGTTATTACATTATTCACCAGGAACATTTCGGTGAGTTATCGGTCGAATCCACTGCCGGTCAGGGAAGCACTTTCATTGTGTCGATACCCTATCAGAATGAGTCTCTGAACAGCCTTGTGGTCAGTGTGTATCCGCCCAGCGCGATGCAAAGCGAAGACAAATAAAAAAGAACCGCCGTTATTTTACGCGCTCGATAAAGCGTCCATCCCGGGTGTCCACCTTGATTTTCACCCCGGATTCCAGATACGGCGGCACCTGTACCACCAGACCGGTTTCCAGCGTGGCGGGTTTCAATTGCGCCTGCGCCGTGGCGCCCTTCAGATTGGGTGTGGTCTCCACCACTTCGAGTTCAACGGTGTTGGGCAATTCAATACTGACCACATCACCGTTGTACAACATTGAGCGCAGTCTCATTCCGTCGAGCATGTATCCGACAGAATCGGCAATCGCTTCTTCTTCGAGCGAAAACTGATCGTAGGTTTCTTCATCCATGAAATGAAATTCACTGCCGTCTCTGTACAGAAATTGCACATCGCGCTTTTCGCAATCCGCTTCTTGCAGCATTTCGCCGCCTCGATACGATTTTTTCAGCACCGCACCGGTAATCAGATTTTTGACCTTGGCTTTGGTAATCGTGCTTGCTCCCCGCGCGGACGGCGCCTGAAACGCCACCTCAATTACAAGCCAGGGTGCGCCGTCTATTTCTAAAATGATTCCGCGTTTTAAATTGCTTGAGTTAACCATGTTTTTCCTTTGAATTCGATGGGGAAACCCCCGGTTTCTCGCCTCTGTATAGCCGCAAGCAACGCTTGCTGTCAATCACTCCGATTTACAAGATATACGACCGGGTCGTTTACTCCGGCAATGCGGGCGCCGCGCAGCGGGGTATTTCGATATAGAAGGTAGATCCGTTGCCTTCGCTGCTTTCAAACCAGATGCGACCGCTATGGAGGGTGACAATCTTTTGAGAAATGGCCATGCCCAACCCCACCGAAAACTCGTGATCGGTTCCCTCTCTAGATGACGGGGTATATTCGGCGAACAGTTTTTCCCGCAACGCATCGGGAATGCCGATGCCGGTGTCCTTCACCGAAATGGTTACCGTTTCCGAAGCCGCATCCACGCGGACATCCACTGTTCCACCTTCGTCTGTAAATTTAATCGCGTTGGAAATCACGTTGTCGAGCACACGTGAAAACTGCAGTTTATTTACACAAATCCATACCTCCGGCATATCGTCGGCAAACCTCAGCGCCAGATGTTTTTGATCGGCGCGCGCCCGATACGCATCGACCACTTGTCGCACAAACGGAACCGTGTTTTCGGGCTGCCTTTGCAACCGCCGCTCGTCCCCCCGCAGCTTCGATAATTCAAGTAGTTCCTCTATCTGCGCCAATGCGCGACGGCACGATTCATCTGCCAATGTCAGATAGCGTGCCAGGCGCTCCTGGTTGCCACCGGCCAGATGACGCCTGCCCATTTCAAGACAATTAATGGCCGCGCCGATGGGATTTCGCAAATCGTGGGCCACCACGCCGAGAATGCGATCGCGTTCCGAAACGCTCGATTTCAGATTGGAGATGGCGCCCTGCTTGCTGCGCACGTATTCAACCAGCAGTTTCAAAATCAACGGAAAGGTGAGCACCATGATAAACGGCGTGGCATCGAGGTTTTCCTTCTCGGAAAAATTCGGACTGAGATGCAGATAATCGTTGTACTTCAGCCAATCGATAATCGACAGGCAGATATACATGATGACCACCAGTGAAATAATGTAGCGGGGCCGAAGGGTATAGGCGCCGAACGCCACAGCGATGAAGTACCATACCGATATATTGGGGGTGAGCAATCCATTGTTGAATATCGAATTGGCCGAGGCGGCCAACACCACTGCGACACCGAACAGAAACGACGCCGTTTCGTAGGATCGGGTATATTTCAGAATAAAAAACGGAAGGATATATAATGAATAGAATGCGATGTTGATATAGGTGAAAGTGCGATTTTCATATTTGAAAAAGAAGGGAAAAAACGCGAGCGTCACCATCAGAAACGCCACAAAAAAACTGAAAATCAATCGGACTTTCGCTTCTTCAAAACTGTCTTCGGCGCGTTGCAGGTGATGCCCGATAAAAAAGTTTCGTACTTTGACACCAAGTCGATTTCGCATTCGATTTCTGCCAATCAATTCAGGTGGTTCAACAATGGCTAAGGTTCAGTTGGTTCCGAATAAGAAAACTATACCACCGATGGTTTATGTTCTCATCTTCTTTTATGGAAAAATTTCACTTTCATCGAAATAACATGAAAACCAGAACCATTCAATACGGCTGTCAGCGAAGCGGCGCAGGTTGTTTTTTCTTCACAGCATTTTTATGCGTTGCTACAGTCATGGTATTACAACCCCTTGTTTTGGATGAAACCATATGACGTACCGAATAGCCTCCTACAACATTGAGAACATGCGACAGCTGTTCAAAAAAAATCGATTCACCGATGAAAGTCTTGCCAAAGCCGAAGCCGCTGCCGCCACATTGGCCGACTCAGCGCCGCACATTGCGGGCATCGTTGAAGCGAGTGATCGGCTGGGGGACCACCAGTATTTTCTCGACAACACACCGCTGTCTCCATTTTCGTTTCAGGTAGCCAAAAGCAATCACAAGCGGGGGAAACAGGATTTGGTGATGTACTACCGCCACCCGTTTGAAGTGGTTTCGATGGACGACAACGTTTCTTTCTACAACGATTGGCTCGAAGACATCGACAACGACTCCATTAAGGAACAGCTCCATTACGAGCGCCGTCCGCTCGAAGTGATATTTCGCAATACCCAGACCGGCAAAGAGTTGCTGATCATCGTGGCGTCGTTCAAATCAAAAGGGGTTTTTCTGACCACCGACATTCACCAATACGAATATCTGGCGCTGGCCAATCGAAAAAAACTGTATGGACAGGCCAAAAAGGTACGCGAGCGAATCGACTGTCTGCTCGACGCGTCTCCGGATTTACCGTTCATCGTGATGGGCGATTTAAACGATGAACCCGGGCTCGATCACTTTGAAAAAATTCTCGGCGCCAGTGCGGTAGAAACCATTACCGGCAACATTTACTATCCGCAGAAGATACTGCACAACACCCTTTGGCACTACAAAGAGAGTGGACGCGAAAAAGAACTTTGGACGACAGAATACCCCGACCGCATCGTCGCCAATTTCAGTATGCATCGGGCATGGCTCGATCATATCTTCGTATCGCCCGCCATGCTGCGCGACACTTCGCCCATTCGCCTGGTGAAAGACTCCGGCGCAATCAGCGAAAAAACCGACACCGCCAAACTGGCATCCGATCACTTTCCCATCTATTGCGATATTGAGATGTGATTCGCGAAAGGACGCGTTAAAAAATGTTCCCTTGCCACAGCCTCTCCAAAAGTTGAAATCATTTCGTGCTTGAATCTTCTGTCGCGCTTTAGGCATAATGACGCACCATGATCTCTGTCCACGGAGGACGTACGTGAATCGCAACCAGTCATCAATTATTACTCATAACGGAAAACGCATCTTCTTTTCTGATTATACCCAACTGCACGGGGAAGAATTTGTGGAATGTATTCATCGCCACCATGCACACCAAATGGAATTCATTCAATCCGAGGGGGCGAATTCAGAAGGGCCCGGTATTCTCGTATTGACCGATGTGGAAGGTGCCATGGGCTGCCGCGAGGTGATTTCCTGCTTCAAGGAAAAAACAAAAATCGCCGGCAAGTACATCGATAAAAGCGCGGTCATCGGCCTCGACGGTATCCAGAAATTGCTGCTCAAAGGTGTCAATAAATTCTCCAACCTCAATAGCCGCGTTTTTGATTCCCGCGAAGAAGCATTGGATTGGCTAACTAAGTAAAATAACAAATAATATCATAACAATACAAGTACACCTGACCAGTCTGGCCATATGCACTTCGTCTCAAAAAAGTAACCCGGGAACGACATTGAGAACGAGATTGATTTCGTGATATTGGGAATAGTTGGGTTCATTTGTGCGTACCGATACCACCCACTCGTACAAGGAGACACCATGCAAAAATCAAAATGGTTTCACATCGTGCTACTGTGTTTTATCTGCACCATGGCATGTAAAGAACCACCGTCGGAACCTGCCCCCTCCGCGATGCCTGAAAACGCGCAGACGAACCCGGCACCAACGCCGCCGGTAGAACGGCTGGGAATGGAGGAGCGCATCGAGATTCCCATTGAACTTCAGCAGCAGTTAGCCGCCGCCGGGTATATGCAGAAAGACACCGCACCCAAAACAGTCCCGAGCGACAATCCATACAGCAACGTGGATTTGGCCGGGCTGATGGAAGGCACGAACGGCACATTTGTTTTTTACGACATGCAACGCGATATGCGGCTGGTACACAATGAAGCGCGTGCAAATACGCCGTTTTCTCCCTGTTCCACATTTAAAATCCCCCATTCGCTGATTGCGCTCGACACCGGAGTTGCCTCGGGCCCCGGGCAGCCCATCGCCTGGGACAAACAGAAATATCCTGAAGAACCCTGGTGGGACTCCATGCTCGCCCAAAACGGACTGCACTGGGACCGGGATCACTCCCTCGCCACCGCATTCGCCAACTCCTGCGTTTGGTACTACAAAGAAACCGCGAAAAAAATCGGCGCCGATCGCATGAAATCGTATCTAATTAAATTTAATTACGGAAACCGTGATATCTCCAGTGGTATCGATTCGTTTTGGCTGGGGGGCAGCCTGAAGATTTCGGCCAACGCGCAGGTCGATTTTCTGCACCGCTTCTTGCGAAATGACCTGGGACTGAAAAAGAAAACCGTGATAGACGCCCGTCAGGTATTCGAAGTGAAACGCGTGGACAACCGAGTGTTGTACGCCAAGACCGGCGGCGGCGAAAACATCGGCTGGTACGTGGGCTTCATCGAAACCCCCGACAATCAATACCTGTTCGCCTTCAACATGCCGGGGGTATTTAAAGACACATTGCATACCCGCATCACGAAAAGTATGGCTATTCTTGCCGAACTGGGCGTGTGGGTTGAATAATCTGACCAGTCTGGTCATTTAATCATCGCTCGACGGACACTTCTTTCCGGTGACCGATTTTAATCACCGCTACTGTCACTGTTCCCTGATCGACAAAATAAATCACCCGATTGGGGAAGATGGGTTGCTATTTGACCAACTAGTCAGAATGTAGCGACCGACTCCAAACGCAAGTTCGTAGGTTACACTTGTAGTTTGGAAACAACGTAGCGCAGAGCTACATA
>JAFGXQ010000114.1 GCA_016936575.1 Deltaproteobacteria bacterium | reverse complement strand
TAATTAACGCTTCCTTAACCTTGTCAACGCCTCTTGAAAGAGGTTCTGCTCAAGGCTACGGCTACAATGATTAGTCGTCAGATTCGAATTCTACCGGTGGTGGACAACGGTAAGCTCGTGGGCACCATCTCCCGTGTCGACTTGGCGCGGGCGGTACTGACGCTATAGCACCGACCTGCGTCACCAATATCTATTTTTCCGGAAAATACATTCGCTTTTTTTTGCAACGCTTTTGTTAAATGGCCGAGAAAGGTGCCGGAGGAACTCCCAATGGACCACGACGGAAGCTATAAACGAATCTTTTCAGAACCTAGAATGGTGCAAGATCTTCTCACCGGATTCGTAAAACAGCAGTGGGTGAACGAATTGGATTTCACAACTCTCGAACAAATCACCTCCGAACATATCAGTGACAATTTTGACAAACGTTTTAATGATACGGTGTGGAAAGTGAAGTTTCACAATTCCTGGATGTATATCTGTATATTACTGGAATTCCAAAGCACGCCCGATAAATGGATGTCTCTCCGAATCATGACATACCTTGGTTTGCTATATGAAACACTGGTGAGGAATAACGAAATATTGAAAACAGGAAAGCTGCCTCCCGTCATCCCAATTGTTTTATACAACGGCACACCACGTTGGCGAGAATCAACGCAAATTTCTGACTTAATTGATTACGTATCGGAAGAATGCGACTTTTTCCGCCCCCACTTGTCGTATCTCCTTATCGACGAAGGCGCCATTCAAAGTGACCTATTAACATCGCCTGAAATGAAAGATGCGCAAAATCTTGTCGCGTCGTTGTTTGCACTTGAAAATGCCGTCGAAAAACATGCTATACTTGCAATTGTCGCCGAAATGGTGAACTGGCTACAGTTGCCTAAACAGCAATCTCTTTCACGGGCATTAGCCGGCTGGTTCAATCGGGTATTGCGACCGACAAAAAATGTTGATGACGTTCCGATGTTTGAAGACCTGACGGAGGTCAATACAATGCTTAGAGAAACTGTGCAAAATTGGTACAAAAAGGCCGAAAAAGAGGGTTGGACTGCTGGAATCGCCGCCGGTATTAAAGAGGGTCGAAAGGAGGGTCGAAAGGAGGGTGAAGAGCACGGCCTCGAAAAAGGAATACGGGCAGCAAAAGTGGAAATTGCCCGCGCCATGAAAAAAAACAACGAGTCTCTCTCTAAAATAGCAGCGTTTACCGGCCTGTCTGAAGAAGAAATCGAATTATTGTAGAGTATTATCCATTTGGCGGAGCAATCTCCGGAATTCTGTATCGGCGCAATCCACCCAATCGCCTCTTTTTTGCTATTCGCCATTCGACTGGCTAGGGTAGTTCCGGAGGTATTCGCGATGGCGGGTAAAAAACGATTTGCGGAATTTAAAAAAAACACACTGCCCAAAATAAAACGAACCGTACTGAAAGGCGCAGTGATCGTGCTGATACTTCACATCGGCCAAATTGCGCTGTATAAATGGGTCGCCCCGCCCATCACCCTCACCCAGTGGCATGCGGTTCTGGAAGGGTTCTCGTTTGAGCGGGAGCACGTCTCTCTAAATGAAATTTCACCCCATTTGCAACTGGCGGTCATTTCTGCCGAAGATCAGCTGTTCGCCCAGCACAACGGTTTTGACCTGGACAGCATCACAAAGGCGATTCATCACAATCAGAAAGGCGGGTCCGTTCGAGGTGCATCCACCATCAGTCAGCAAACCGCAAAAAATATTTTTTTGTGGCAAGGCAGAAGCTGGCTGAGAAAGGGCCTCGAAGTGTACTACACATTTGTGATGGAAAAACTCTATGGAAAAAAACGTATTTTGGAGCTGTACCTGAACGAAGCAGAGATGGGGCCTGGGATTTTCGGGGCACAAGCCGCCGCCCGGCACTATTTCGACAAATCCGCGAGCGATCTGAACAGAAGGGAAAGTGCGCTCATCGCATCGTGCTTGCCCAATCCGAAAAAATACTCCCCCACGCACCCGCAGGCCCACACCCAAAAAAAAACGCGCTGGGTACTCTCTCAGATGACGTACTTGGGCACCCGACCGAACACCCGAAAATTATTGTATGAAAAATAGCCCTGCCGGTCCATATATGCTGCTGATAGTCAGCGCGCTCATCGGTTGCGGCACTCCCTCAGATAAAACCGGTTCTCATACAGAATCCTCCTCCGATCACCCTGTATCGGTTGAGGCATCCGCCAATACCGCTATAGAAGGGGAGTACTTCTGTCGTATCCGGGATATCAAAAAAAAGCAGATTGATGCGACCATGCGCTGCACGGTTCAATCCGCCGGCCCCGGAAAATACTCATTGAATGCCGACGATGTTCACATGATGCAGCTTTCCATGCACCGACTGGATTCAACCCGATTCTCCATATCCGGAACCGCATTCATCAGTGCAGATCATCAATCTTCCCGTGCGGACAGATGGGTGCGTGTTGAAGACTCCCTGCTGACGGAAAATCGTACCGGCAATGTCCGCTGGCACAGCACTCTCAAAACCATACTCCAGTTCAAACATGAACACGACCGTGGCGATATCGTGGATGCGCGTACCGGTGTCCGCACTCCATCCGGCGCGCACGCAACATTGGAGTTGTCCATCCATCGCTGAGCAATTGTTCTGTCTGAAATTCGGCGACTACTCGCATGCGACGCCGCCCGTCGAAAAGACATTACGTCAATAAATTCAACCGGTTTCCATCACATCTGAATACTTTTCGTATCATTTTTGCCCGAGAACCAATCATGCGACCGTGACATTTGATTTATTTGCGAAGCGTTTATTTTCACTTCGCTGCCCTGGGCCGTTGACCAACCCGTGAAATCGTGATTAATTTTCAAGCCGTTTTCAGACGACACCCACATCGCTTGAAATGTGCATCATCGGATTGGTACCGGATTCGTAAAATGAAGGAATTACTTGTGACTGACATCGTAGAACAGATCCAGCAGCTGAAAAAAAATCGAAACGCGGTCATTCTTGCGCACAATTATCAATTGGCAGAAGTACAGGATATTGCGGATTTCACCGGCGACTCCTTAGAGCTTGCGCGAAAAGCAGCCAACCTCAAAGAAGACGTGGTGGTGTTCTGCGGTGTTCATTTTATGGCGGAAACCGCCGCCATGCTCTCGCCGCAAAAAATTGTCCTGTTGCCCGATGCGCACGCGGGTTGCCCCATGGCTGACATGGCGACCGGAGACGATGTGCGTGCGTTGAAGCAGAAGCATCCGAATGCAGTCGTCGTATGTTATGTAAACAGCACTGCTGACGTGAAAGCAGTCAGCGATGTATGTTGCACCTCGGCCAATGCGGTCGACATCGTCAACCGTATTCCCGAAAATAAAGACATCATCTTTGTTCCCGACAAATATCTGGGTGGGCACGTCAGCCGCATGACCGGACGCGATATTATATTATTTGACGGGTACTGCCCCACCCATGCGAAACAACTGGTTAGCCACATAGAAGCAGCCAGAAATCTATATCCGGGCGCCCCGGTGATTGTACATCCGGAAAGCCGCAAAGATGTCTGCCTGGCAGCGGATGCGGCACTGAGTACGGGTCAAATGTGTGCATACGCAAAAAACAGCGACGCGCAGACGATTATTGTCGGTACCGAAGTCGGGCTGCTGCACCGCTTGCGCAAGGAAAATCCCGAAAAAACTTTCGTTCCTCTTTTGGAACAGGCAATTTGTATGAACATGAAAAAAATTACGCTCGAAAAGATCTTGTGGTCGCTTGAAGAGCTCGAACCGAGAATCACGGTTCCCGACGATATCGCATCGCAAGCGAACGCCGCGGTACTGGCCATGTTGGGCGACGGCCCCATCGGCGTGAATCCATAGAGGGGATAATATGACTGACCAACTTGTCATTGCCGGCAGATCGTTTTCATCGCGGCTGCTGGTGGGAACCGGAAAGTTTTCAAGCGCTCAGGTCATGAAGGAAGCCGTGGAAGCCAGCGGCGCGGAAATCGTCACCGTGGCCCTTCGGAGGGTCGACCTGGATGCGCCCAGCGACAACATGCTGGCTGCTCTCGACATGGATAAATATCTTATCCTGGCCAATACCTCCGGTGCCCGCGACGCCAAAGAAGCGGTTCGACTGGCCAAAATCGCCCGAGACGGAGGCCTGCCGCCATGGGTGAAAATTGAAGTCACCCCCGATCCGCGAACCCTGTTACCCGATCCCATCGAAACGCTCAAAGCTGCGGAGGAGTTGGTGAAAGATGGATTTACCGTTTTGCCATACATGCCGGCAGATCCCATCCTGGCCAAGCATCTGGAAGAAGTCGGATGCGCAACTTTGATGCCGCTGGGTGCCATGATTGGCAGTGGAATGGGAATTCGCACCCGCGATGCCATCGAAATTATCATTGATAACGCAACCGTTCCGGTGGTGGTAGATGCGGGACTCGGGCTGCCCAGTCACGCCGCGGAAGCCATGGAAATGGGTGCGGACGCGGTGTTGGCCAATACCGCCCTGGCCATCGCTCAGAATCCCCGTCAAATATCTGAAGCCTTCAAACTGGCCACCATCGCCGGGCGCATGGGATACCTGGCCGGACCCGCCGGTTCGAGCAAGGGCGCCAACGCGTCATCGCCGCTTACGGGATTCATTCGATGACCCCATTGTTCGAACAACTTCAAATGCTCGAATCCGCATCGACCTCGTCATTGTTGCAGAATACCAGCCCCGCTGCAGTGTCGGCCGTTATCGGCAAAACGCGATTACAGATTGACGATTTGGCGCTTCTGCTTTCTCCCGGTTCTGATGAGCTTCTCGAAGAAATGGCACAACGGGCCAATGGGATTACCCAGGCACGTTTCGGCAACGCGGTCAGTTTATATGCGCCGTTGTATATCTCGAACAAATGCAGCGGCACCTGCCCCTATTGCGGTTTTAAACGCACCGAAAAAATCAAACGAAAAACATTGTCGCTGGAAGAAGTGATTTCCGAGGGCGACGCACTGAGCCGAAGCGGTATACAGCACGTTCTGCTGGTCACCGGCGATTGCCCCGGTAACGGCGTTGATTTTCTGTGTGACGCCGCACGACAGCTGAAAAAAACGTTTCCGAGTGTCACCGTGGAGATTCCTCCTTTGGAACAAAGCGAATACGCGCAGCTGATTGAGGCCGGTGTGGACGGAGTGACCCTGTACCAGGAAACGTATAATAAAGAAGTGTATGACTTTCTTCATAAAGGAAGCCCGAAAGATAACTACATGTATCGGCTCGATGCATTGTCCCGAGCCGGTGCCGCCGGCATCCGAAAGTTGAATGTGGGCGTTCTCTGGGGCTTGTCCGACTGGCGCGGGGATGCACTTAAACTGGCACTCCATGCGCGATTTCTCGAAAAAACCTGCTGGCGGAGCCAGGTGCTCATCGGCATGCCCCGATTGCACAAGGTTCCTGGCGACTTCACTATTCCGCACCCGGTTTGCAATCGGGATTTCGCCCATATCGTTATGGCCATGCGCCTCTTTCTACACGATGCGGGAATTGTTGTCTCCACCCGTGAGCGCCCGGAGTTCCGCGACAATCTGCTGGCCATCGGCGCCACCCAGTTTTCTGCGGGGTCGAAAACCGAACCCGGTGGATACAGCGTCCAGGAAGATACCTCGTCCGCCGGCGGCGCCCAGTTTGAAATTGACGATCACCGAAGTCCCAAAACGGTGGAACAGGACTTGTCCAAACTCGGCTATGATCCCGTCTTCAAGGATTGGGACCGGGGATTTATCAGTTAGGAACAGGATATGAATGTAATTGTAAATGATAAGCCGACAGAAGTGGAACACAATACCAGCATTGTGACGCTTCTTAACCAATTCAATATTGTTCATCCGATGACCATTGTTGAAATCAATCGAACGGTGATAGCAAAGGACGAATGGCATACCCATATCGTCAATGACGGAGACCGAATCGAAATCATTCAGCTGATGGGGGGTGGTTGACACTGTACAGACAAAGCAAACGGTACAACAGGGAAAAAAAATTCATGAAAAATAAATACAATTTATTACTAACCTATTTGCGAGAACTCGAATCGGTCGCAGTGGCGTATTCCGGGGGGGTGGACAGCACGTTCCTGTTGGCGGCGGCCACCGAGGCACTCGGAGCAAACGCGCTCGGAATTATCGGGCGATCGCCCACATACCCGAAACGGGAACAGGATGATGCGGTGGCGCTGGCAGAAAAAATGGGTGCGCGAATCCATTTTATCGATACCGACGAAATTCACGATGAAGCATTTTACACCAACCCTCCGACCCGCTGTTTCGCCTGCAAGTCCACGCTGTTTACCGGCGTCTGGACTGCCGCGACAGAACTCGGCTGCAAATACGTGCTCGAAGGAAGCAACGCCGACGATTTGGGAGACTTCCGACCGGGAATGGATGCCGCTCACAAGCTGAATGTAAAAGCGCCGCTGGTTGAACTGGCTTTCACCAAAGCCGAAATCCGAACCCTCTCCAAAGAGATGGGGCTTCCCACGTGGAATAAACCAGCATTTGCCTGCTTGTCGTCCCGCATTCCATACGGGCAGCAGATCACCACATTGAAGCTTGGTAAAATCGAACGGGCGGAAAACGCGCTGCGCGACCTGGGATTTGTGGGTATCCGTGTTCGCGATTACAACGATTTATGCAGGGTGGAAGTACCGCCGAGCGACATCCCGAAGATGGTTGAGCCACCCATGCGGAAAAACGTTGTTCAGCAATTGAAAAATGCGGGGTATCAGTTTGTGTGCCTGGATTTGGAAGGTTACCGTACCGGCTCAATGAACGAAACTCTGTCTTCAGAAACCAAAATCAACGCCCGCAAACAAGGGTGATGCAGGAATGAACATGACACAGCCCATTACACCAGAAGAAGCCGTTGCCTTGCTGAACGCAGACGGCACAAGTATGTACCAACTTTTTCATCACGCCAATGAGACCCGGTTGAAACACAGAGGCAATACGGTCAATCTATGCGGTATTGTCAATGCCAAAAGCGGCATGTGCACTGAAGATTGTAAATTCTGCGCCCAATCCGCTCACAACGACGTAAAGAATGTATCGTGCTATCAACTGATGAATGCAGAAACCATCGTTGAAAAAGCAAAAGTATCTGAGCAAAATCATGCGGTGCGATTCGGTATCGTTACCTCCGGGTTGGCGGTCGATACCGAAGAGGAAATTCAAAGTCTTGAAAAATCCGTTTCGTCCATTCAGAATCAGCTGGCGGTGAAACCCTGCGCATCACTGGGCAATGTTTCCAGAGACACACTAATACGCCTGAAAGCCGCCGGTCTCACCCGGTACCACTGCAACCTGGAAACCGCGCGAAGTTACTATCCCGAAAGCGGCACCACCCGCCCATGGGAAGACGCCGTTCATACCATTGAGGCAGCCAAATCCGTTGGATTGGCCGTTTGCTGCGGCGGTCTGTTCGGACTGGGAGAATCTGTTGAACAAAGGGTGGAACTGCTTTCGCAGATTCGCGACCTCGATGTGGATTCGGTTCCGTTGAATTTCTTTTATCCGGTGGAAGGAACGCGCGTGAATATTGATACGCCGCTCAGTGCGCTGGAATGTCTGAAGATTGTTGCCGTGGCCAGACTGATGTTGCCGACCAAAGAAATCCGCGTCTGCGGCGGCCGGGAATTCAACCTGGGAGATCTTCAGTCTTGGACGCTCATCTGCGGGGCGGACGGACTGATGGTAGGCGGATACCTCACCACCCGCGGCAGGGCGGTCGAAAACGACCTGAAGATGATCAGCGATGCGGGATTCGACGTGCAGTGGCATCACGGAGATTGATGTTGAATTGAAGTCGAAGTGGTGAACGGTTTCTGTTTCGCAATTTTTTTTCGTCAAATATCGCAAAGCAGATGCATCACATTTTTAAAAAAAATATCTATGTTGCCGGACGGCTTTTTCCTGCCTACATGAAAAATTGCAACGACAGGGCATCTTTCTGCACAAAAATTTTACCATTTCCGGGTTTTTCACCCGTCCGGTGGCCCATCGCTATGTGTTAAGAACACTCGTTTGTTGGTATTTGCCAAAGGAATGGAAAGAACCGCATTGAAAAACAACGGCAAACTGTTTACAATTCCGCGAATTTAGTTGTTTATTAAAGCCTGCTATCGAAGTACCAAGGAGATGAATAATGATATTTGATGCCGAACCAAAAGCGCGACTCAGCCGATTCTTTGTCCGATGTCGAAAACGGGGTCTGCTTTTGAACGTTGCCCTTCTGCTGGCGATTACATTCCATTCTCAAATTGTGCATGCAGAAAAAATCAAACTGGCGGTTTTTCCGGTAAATGACACCATGGACCTGAAAAAACACCAGAGCGATTATCTGTACGACGTCATTCGCGAAGCGGCATCGGCCAGTGCCGGCTCCTACATCGCGCTGATTCACGAACAGAAAATCAAGGGCGCCGTAAAGAAAAATCGCGGTACCTGCGACGAAGACTGCGCATTAAAAGCCGCCACCCAAATGAACGCGAGAGTGGCACTGGTGGTTGAGATGCATCAACACGGCGCCCAAATTCTGGGTGTGGTGAAATTGCTCGATACCCAGGAAAACGTTCTGCTCACCGTAAAACGTTTTTTCTCAGATACACTGCAGGGGGCGGAGCAGGAACTCCAGGGCGCGGTGATGTTTGTTCTGAGCGCTCAGTTTCTTCCCATTGAGGACAGTGACCGCAGAGCACTCCAGATTGAACAGCAGAATATTCCGGTAAACTACGCGCGTCCAAACCAGAATGAATCCCCGCTGCAGACCTCGCCCTCCACTCCGGTAACTCCTCCGGCGGAAACGCAAAATACCGACCAGGGCGCTCCCGAATACTCATACAGCAACACCGATATTGCACAGCCGTCCGCGCCCACCAACCCCAAAGTATATCTGATTACATCTATCATAATGGGCACCATCGGCGTCGGTTTCACCACCGCGGGAATCATTTTTGGGGTAAAAGCGTATAAGGAACAAGGAAAATGGGAAGATGAAAAGTTCAAGCGCGATACTTTGTTATTTGACTATGAGAATGTCGGACAAAGCGGCGGAATGACCGAACAACAATTTGATTTGGTTTATTCTCAAGTATACCCGGACTCCAATATTAGTTATTCCAACTATGCCGAAGTCGTACGCATCCTTGATGTTCACTCTGAAAATCTGACCATCATCAACGACACCATCCGGCTTAACGGCATCATGGCCGGTGTGTTCGGCGGGCTGGCCATTCCGTCTCTGATCATCTCCGGTGTGTTTGCCGCCAAGTATGTAAAATCGCGCAAGAGCGGCACCGCGGCACACCAACTGAACATCTCTCCCGTACTCTCAAAAGAAATGAGCGGCGCCATGTTCAGCGCCACGTTCTAAGAGCCTGCCCGGCCAACGACTATTTGCACTTATTCCAAAAGGTGTCTTTATCTGTTGCGGCAATGCGGCATTGCGCCAGCGACTGAGATACCGCTTCTTTTCGGGCGGCATCCATACATTCTTTCACTTTCACATCCTGTGCCGCCTGCGCTTCTTTCACGATGCCGTCCACTTCAGACAACGCGTTCTTCTTCGCGTCAGCCAGCTTTGCCAAATCATCATCAAACTGCTTCGCACCGATATCTTTTTTCTTGGCATACAATTTTTTCAGGCTTTCCTTTGTCGCGGGAGCGCCGTCGTCGCCGGTCATTTCCTCTCCGCCATCCAATTTTGCCAATTTCGCCGCCAGCTCTTCATCCCATCCCCGCATATCCTTGGCTTTCCACGCCAACAGATTCTTTTCTTTTGTTGTGAAATCCGCTTCCACTTTCGCAGTCAATTCCGCAGACTTCGGAACCTGTTCCTCGCCGCGTACCACCGACAAATTCACACACATCTGCTTCAATTCGTCATCCGTTGCCGCCGGTTCACAACCGATTGCACCAAACATCGCCAGGAAAACCAACAACACAGAAACCGCAAATGAAAAAAATGCCTTCATCCTTGCCTCCTCTCGATATTTCTTTTCACCAAAGAATACCGTTTCAAACCATTTTCAATGGAAATTATTGTACCACTTCAAATCAGGGACCACAATCGGCAATACATAGAAATTATTGATTTTATCATAGTGCCACCGGTGTATTGGACAGCTCGTCCAGCAACCGCTGCCTGGCGGCGGCGGCCACAAAAAATGATCCGGTCACCAGGGTCACACCAGTTTCAGAGGCATCGGGAACCAACGCCTCATCCAGTGTATATCGCGGAAAGCCCCACTTTTTCGACACCTCTTTCACATTCATTGTTCGAGCCACCGGCGCTTCCACCAGCAGAATACGGGGCGTCACAGACTGAAGCAGCGCCAACATGTCGTCCACCGGCTTCCCCGTCAACGCCCCGAACACAATTTGCCCCACCCGTACCTGTGCCGACGCCAGACTGGTCACCAGTGCCTGCATGGCCTCAAGATTGTGCGCGCCGTCCAGAAGATATGAATGATCCTTGTGAATCCATTCAAACCGAGCGGACACCCCGAACGATTGAAGTGACGAAAAAAATACGGCTCTGCTACCCGGCGCCCGCGACAGTTCACAGTAGCGAGTATATGCCGTCAGGGCGAGCAGTGCATTGTATCGTTGATGCGGTTGAATGAAAAACGGTGCCGAAAACTGCTGCTGCAAATCATCCGGCAGTTCGTCGTCTATCACTCGCAACGGCGCCTCCCGCTCGGCCGCAATTTCTGACACCGCCTGCAGCGCTTCTGCACACAAACGGCCGCAAATAAGCGGCATACCGGGCTTGGCAATTGCCGCCTTCTCCCTCGCAATTGCATCGATTGTGTTTCCGAGATAGTCCTGATGGTCCAACGCAATTGAGGTAATTACCCCCACCTTCGGCACAGCCACCGACGTGGCATCCAATCGCCCGCCCAGCCCCACTTCCAGAACAGCCACATCCACCCGCGCTTCCTGAAAGATAAGAAACGCCGCCAAAGTAGCCACTTCAAAGAATGTCAACGAAATCGCATCGCGGCCACGGGTCAGTTCAAGCACCCGGGAGAGCGGCGGCGCCATCTGGGCGAACGAAATTTCTTCTCCGTTAATTTGAAACCGCTCGGTAAACCGATGAATGTGCGGCGAAGTGAAGAGTCCGGTTTTCAACCCCGTCGCCCGCAGACTCCGTTCCAACATCGTGGATACCGACCCTTTGCCGTTGGTTCCGGCGACCTGAATAACCGAGAACGATCGCTGCGGATGGTCAAACCGCGCACAGGCGAAATTCATTCGCTCCAACCCCAGCGAGATCCCCTTGGGACTGATGGCATACAGCTGATCAAGTAGTGTGGAATCGGCTGCCATGAAGAAAATCTAGCGATATTGCTCTTTCAGCCGAAGGAAATTCAGGAAGTCATCTATATCGTCAATATTGGCAATCACCCAGTCGCCGCCGTCCTGTGTGATAAATCCTGCGGCCACTAGCTTCATAATGATGTCTTCCGCTTCTTCGCGAGAGATGCCCACCTGCTCCGCCATTCCATCGAAATCCGCTCGGAACCTGGCGCCCGTCTGCCCCTCCCTCGCATGCAGTCTGGCCAATCGCTTCAAATTTTCGATAATGCGCGCCTTGGCATCCCGGTGCAAAAGAACCTGTATCAACGAATCGGCCGCCACGAGACGCGATGCCAGTTTACGCACCAGTCGAAGCGCGATTTCGGTATTGTGCACAATCATCTCCTCGAGCACCTTCACACCGACCACCAGCAGCTCCGCATCCTCTTCAATCACGGCGGTCGCGGAACGGGCCTGATTGGTCAACACCGACATTTCACCGACAAATTCGCCGGGACCGAGTACCGCCAACGTTTTTTCAATGCCCCCCGGTGTGCGAATGACCACACGCACGGAGCCGCTGCGAATGACATACATTTCTTCTCCAACATCACCCGCCTTGAATAAAACGTCGTTTGCTTTCAGCGAAACACCATATTTTGTGAATAAATTATCTGACATGTACGCTCTCCTGAGTATGGTTATATATGGTAGCAAGTGAGGAAGATAAAGCGAAAAATGTGACCCTTTTTTTAATATTTACGCTGTTTTCTTGACGCTACCTATAAATAGCGTTTAGGATTTATAAGTCGTTTTTATCAATGAGGGTGCTACGGGCGCCAAGGAGGGTTTCTTGTCTAGTAAAACTCTACTATTTGCAGATGACAGCGCCACAATGCGCTTGATTATGGAAAAGACGTTCCAGGGTGAAGACTTCACAGTGGTGACTGTTCCATCCGGACAGGCTGCAATTGAGAAAGCTGCGGAACTCGCTCCGGCCATCATTATCGCCGACGCCGGCATGACCGGAGTCAGCGGGTACGATGTTTGCGAAGCCATTCGAAACAATGGTTCTCTTTCGGCTACACCGGTTGTCATCATGAGCGGGATCTCCAATCCGTACGATGAATCCCGCGGTAAAACGGTGGACGCAACCGAGCACATTAAAAAACCGTTCGACACCACCAAGCTGATCACACGCGTGAAGGAACTATGTGCAGAAGAAGCCGAGCGTCCCAGCGTGACTGGAGTGTCTAGCGGCCTGGGCGTTGCGCCTGCACGTCCGAACCTGCATATGCCGCCGGTTCCAAGGAAAGATGCACTCAGCGAAGCGCCGTCCACCAATTCGACGCTTCACGCATTTCCGCGCCCCGGTCTCTCCGATGCGCCCGCTCCTGCTGTTCAACCTATCGCAGTGGCAGATCCATCCACACCCAAGTTCCCGGAAACACAACCGCAAATTGAGGTCCCTCCCGCCGCTGTCGAGCCCGAACCCATCGAACTGGCCGATGAAGACAACAGCAGCGAGATTCAAGTGGGTACACTTGCTGAACTGGCGCAAATGAACGAACAGGGCGGCCATATTCCTCAAGAAGTACGGGATGATGCCATTGAACTCGAAGGGGCTGCGCATACCGATGAAATACCGCCCATTTCCCGTACATCACAGGCGCCCGCTCCGGCTTCTGCTTCTCCAATCGCTGAAGCGGCAAGTCGTGCAGCGGCAGCAGTTGCCGGTGGCGTTGAGGGCTTGACAAGTGAACAAGCTCAGGCAATTATGGCGCTGACCGAGGATGTGGTCGAAAAAGTGGTCTGGGAAGTGGTCCCGGATCTGGCAGAAGCCATCATCCGCGAAAAGTTAAATGAACTGCTCAACGAATAACCTGTTTCTTTCAACCCCCGGAAAAATATTATGCTAGATATTCAACGAATCCGTCAGGAAACGGATGCCGTCAAAAAGGGCCTTGAACTCGCCGGCACCAATAGCGCTATTGTCGACCAAATTCTGGAGCTCGACCTGAAGCGTCGTACCCTTCAGCAAAAAGGCGACGACATGCGCGCGCAATTGAACGTATCCTCGAAAAACATCGGCCGTGAGAACGACCCAAATAAACGTCAGGAGCTCATTGCGGCGGTATCGTCCCTGAAAGGAGACCTGAAGGCGCTGGGCAACGAGGTTCCGGAAGTGGAACAGGAACTCGAACGACTCATGCTCACTGTCCCAAATATTCCGCTCGCGGAAGTCCCGGTCGGAGACGGCGAAAGCGGCAACACAGAAAAAGAAGTATTCGGCGATCTCCCTGAGTTCGATTTCACGCCGAAGCCCCACTGGGAGCTCATGGAAAATTTGGGAATCATCGATTTCGAACGTGGACAGAAGATTTCCGGTTCACGTTTTTACGTTCTTCGCGGGCAGGGTGCGAAGCTTCAGCGGGCACTCATTTCGTGGATGCTCGACGTACACACGGAACAACACGGATACCAGGAACTGTATCCGCCGGTGATGGTTCGCGAAGAATGCCTGTTCGGCACCGGGAATCTTCCGAAATTTGGCGAAAATCTTTACCGCGACATTGAGGGAGACCATTGGTTTGTACCCACCGCTGAAGTTCCGGTGACCAACTTTTATCGAAATGAAATCCTGTCGGTTCACTCTCTTCCCATCAAGCATGTGGCCTACACGCCTTGCTTCCGCCGGGAGAAAATGAGCCATGGCAAAGACACGCGCGGCATCAAACGCGGCCACCAATTCGACAAAGTGGAGTTGGTCCGCTTTGAACACCCCGATGCGAGCCGCGCCGCCCTCGAACAACTGACCGAAGACGCCAGAAAACTACTTTCACTGCTGGGTTTGCGCCATCGAATTCTCACCATCGGAGCAGGCGATCTATCCTTTGTTGCCTGTTTCAAATACGATTTGGAGACCTGGGCTGCGGGAACGAACGAATGGCTTGAGGTGTCAAGTTGCAGTTTGTTTCAGGATTTCCAGGCCAGACGTGCGAAAATCCGGTTTAAAGATAACGACGGCAAAAATAGATACGTACACACGCTGAACGGTTCCGGACTCGCGCTTCCCAGAGTGGTCATCTCCATTATAGAACAATATCAGCAGGCAGACGGTACTGTCATCATCCCCGAAGTTTTGCGTCCATACATGGGTGGTAAGGAACGAATTACCAAGCAGTAGTTTTTCATGCGCCGCGTCAGATTACAAAAAGGGCGCCTCCCTTATGAGATGGCGCCCTGATTCGCAAAAAAATACTTCTTAATTACCAGAAATAATCTAGGAAACAAAAATCTCCTCGACCTGCTTTTTAATGTCTTCTTCTTTGGTCTTCAATGCCAATGAAAGCTCGACAATCAGCAAGGTATTTGCGGTATCCAGCAAACGTCGTTCACCGAAAGACAACTCTTTTTCAAACTTGAGTCGATATAAATCCCGCAATACTTTTGCAACCTCAAAAGGAGACCCGCTTTTCAACATATCCATGTACTCGCGATATCGTCTATTCCACGGCTGCGTTTTTACCGCGACATCATCGGATTTCAATACATTGAAAACCTCTTTCGCCTCTTTCGACGAAACGATGGGGCGTAATCCCGCTGCCGCCGCTGTGGCCACCGGCACCATAATTTTCATACCGTTTTCCAAAACTTTCAAGGTATAAAACTGGCGCTCCTGACCGCCCAGCTTGCGAATCATAATATCGGTAATTTCGCCTACGCCGTGAGCTGGATACACCGCTTTATCACCGACTTTAAATTGCTTTGCTTCAGCCATGAAATTGACTTTCCTGTGCAAAAAATGTTCTGGCCAATCCACTGTCGTAACCCGCTCCCCCTTTTTCCGAACAGGCTACGTAAAAACGAGCATGCAGTGTAGCACATGTACTACCTGCAGTCAATCCAGTGCATCGACGGGCAGCAAAATGGACACGAATACCCAGGCCTTAACCCACCTGGTGCCCAATCCGCAAGATTTATAGCGGAATATTATTTATTGCTATTACAGAGGTTTGACCACCAACCCGGAACGAAGTTTCGGCTCGAACCAGGTCGATTTCGGCGGCATGACTTCTCCGGCATCGGCAATCGACATCAATTGCTCAATCGATGTCGGATACATAGCGAACGCAACCGCTCCTTCTTCTTTCACTCGCTTTTCCAACTCCTTTGTACCGCGAATGCCACCGATAAAATCAATTCGCTCATCTGTTCTCGGATCACCGATACCCAGAATTGGCGACAGCAAATTATTCTGAAGAATCGCCACATCCAAACTTTCAACCGGATCCGATTCATTAAACGTACCTGCTTTGGCCGAAAGTCGATACCATTTCTCATTCAAATACATGCCGAACTCGCGCGCTTTGCTCGGTTTGGGCTGATTCGCCTCTGACACGTTAAATTTCTCGGAAACTGCATTCAAAAATGCCTCTTCATCCAGCCCATTCAAATCAAATACCAACCGATTGTAATCAAGAATCATCATCTGGTCGTGCGGGAAAATGACTGCCAGAAAATGATTATACGGTTCTTCTCCGGTGTGATGGGCATTCGCCTCTCGTCGTTTTTTTCCCACTGTGCATGCCGATGCGGACCGATGATGTCCATCGGCAATATATAAACAGGGTACTTCCGCAAAGGCTCGTACAAGCACATCTATTTCAGCGGCGTCATTCACCACCCAGAACGTATGACGAATTCCATCACTGGCCGTAAAGTCGTACGTGGGCTCATTACTGATTCGTTTCGCCACCACTTCGTTGATAACCAAGTTCGCCTGATATGTCAGAAAAACAGGCCCGGTCTGCGCGTTCAATTCTTCAACATGTCGGGTTCGATCCGCTTCTTTCGCAACACGAGTAAACTCGTGCCGCTTTATTAATCCTTGCTCGTATTCCTCGACACTCACGCCTGCGACGATTCCAACCTGGGAATGACTTTTCCCTTGAATTTCCATTATTTGACGATACAGATACAAACACGCCTCAGAATCCTGCACCATGAGCCCGTTATCTATCAACCGATGTAAATTGGCTTTGCCCTGTGCATACACCGCATCACTATATGGATCGGTGTCGTCCGGCAAATCGATTTCGGGTTTCACGACGCGCAAAAAGCTGTTCGGGTTATTCTGCGCCATCTGGGCCGCTTCTTTGGAGTTCAGCACATCATACGGGGGGCTTGCGATTTCCGCGACTTTTTCTTTAATCGGTCGAATACCATAAAAAGGCTTTATTATTGACATTTTCAATACTCCTTGCCGTGGCGGCAGTTGGTGCATATGGCAACGATATGGAGGTCGTCGGCTATCGCTTTACACTATTTTTCAGGAATAGTCAGGCCTCAATCCACTTAATGAGCAGAAATTTAAAACAATATATATTAAAATATTACATTATTTTTGAAATAATGACGCAATGACCGATTTCAGGTTTATATGTAGTATATTATCGTATAAGATGGCTTGTAATATTTCACTTGCTAATAAGGCATCGGCGTAAACCAAACTTATTCAATTGTGGAGGAGCCATGACTCGTTCTTTATTTGTATTCGCACTGATATTTTTCATTGCATTTGGCGCGTTTGCCCAATCCAACACATCCGGTTCCGGGCAGACCACCGGTAACTACACCTACGAAGGGCTTCTTGCCATGGGTCACGCAAAATATGTGGCAAAGGACTTTGCCGGGGCATTGACGGAATATCAAAAAGCCAAAAGCGCCGATCCGGGTAGAGCAGATGCATATTATTTCATCGGTTGTACGTTGAAAGCCGAAAAACGCTACCAGGAAGCTACTTCGATGCTTGCCTCTGCAGTCACTGTGGCCGGTGTGGATAATTCAGTCATTCACGCCAAAGCCTTATATGTAATCGCATTGACATGGGAGACAGCCGGCAACATCGACAAAGCCAAGTATGCTTGGTCAGATTACAAATCCTACGCGAATTCTCTTCCCAGCCAGAGCGCTTTTGTTGCCATCGCTGACGCACGAATCATTGCGATGGAGAACTGGGAAGCGCAGAAACAGAAATATCAGATTGTGAAAGACCGAATCGCTCAAAGCACTGAATCGCAATAGCACCACGCTCCAACGGGAAGAAATCAGGGTAATATGGTAAAGGACACCGGTAACGACCAAAAATGGAAAGGGAAACGCGATAGAGACGACACCCCTTCCTTCATACGCAACGTTGACTCGCGTTCGTCAATGCTTCAGCCCGGCAGAACCAGTATTCCGGTTCTGGCGGTTCCTACATCCATACGAATCTGGAACAAAATTCGCTGGCCGCTCGCGGTCATCACCGCAGTCATTGTTCTGGCGGTTGTCGGATTTTTCACGAACGATATTCTGGTCAGCAAAAACGTGGAACAACGCGTAAAAGACTCTTTTATAGGCGAAGAATCCGCACATGTTCAGGTGTTGCTGGAGAGTAATCGAGTCCTCCGCACCATGTCTGAGAAATACAGTGACCGCCTGAATGTTCAGGCTGCATTCGCCTGGAATACCATGCTTGTCGCGCGTCTCTTCGGAGAAGATAAAACTCTTATCAAGCAAGCCGATGATGCATTCGATGCCATTGAAGATGACACAAGCAGTATCGGCATGGCCGCCAATGCGGTCAGGCTGATTTTCGCCGGTGACCTAAAAACAGCGCAATCTGCAATCAACGACGGACTTACGGCACACGACACCGAACCCCGCATTCATCTGGCAGACGCCTGGCTGAAATTGGCCCAGCACAACACCGATTCAGGAGTGAAAAAACTGACGGAACTTCGGGAACGGTTCCCCGAATATCTCCCTCCCCTGTACACATTGATTGAAGTTGGAATCTCGCGAAATGACAACTTATCCATTGCCACATACAGCGCAGAGCTGCTGACCGCATCTACCGGAAATCTTTTCGGGGCGCTCACTTCGCTGCTGGTACGTCTACCCGGATGGAATAAGGACCCCCTTTCTGCGGCGGAGTTACAGGAGCTGGTTTCGGTGCAAAAGGATTTACGCGAACAAGTGAAAACCGCTCCGAAAAAATTACAGATCTACTCCAGCTTCATGGAAGGTCGAATTCAGTCTGAACTGGGAAATTATAAACAAGCCATTGAGATATTCAAACCCATGCTTGATGATAGTGAACATCTCAATATATTGGCTTGGTACGGCAAGGCTATTATGGAGGAACGCGGTCCGCGGGCTGCGCTGGATGCATTGGCCTCTGCCGGTGAAACCCCCCCTTTTGAAATTCATGATCTTCGGGCGCGAGCCTATCTCTCCTTGTACAATGTTGCCGAAGCCGAAAAAGCCATTTCTGCACTCACCGGCCAGGTGGACTACGACTTGAGCGAGTTGAAATGGCTGCTCGCTGTACGTAAAGGCGATTCGGAAGAAGCGAAAAAAACCGTTCCTAAAACACTCAGCAAACGATTGCAGACACCTGCGCTGGAAATGTATGATCTCATTCGTCGCACGGGTGATAAAGACGGTATCGACGCGATTACATCGGCAATGACGGCGGGAGGGCTAACCGATTGTGCCGATGCCATCGGCCACTGGCACAACAACCGGCTGCACAAATTGTTTCATCTGTTCGGTAACAGCACCGATTCCTGCGTCATACCGTTAAGTCTGCGGCTGATGAAAGATAATTATTCTCCGGAAACACTGACTGAACTTGTACGCCGCCTGCCCAAAGGTCCGGGACTCATTCAAACACAAGTAGACAAAACACTGGTCACATGGAAAACCAAGGGATACGCTGCGGCACTCAAGGAATTAAATGAGATCGCCGCCAATAATTACGAAACCGGTCCATTGATAACCGCCATTGCTGAAGCATATCTTCGAATGGAACAATATCAGAAAGTCATCGATCTCACCCAAAACAGCAATTATCCAGAAGCCGTTGCGCTCCAATATCATGGACTAATTGCATTGAATCAGAAAAAACAAGCTTCCGCGTTACTGCAAAAATACGGTGAAGATGACGGTACTCAAGACCACCCGGCAATAAAAATGCTGATCCTTGACCAGAAAAAAGACACCGGAAATGCGATTGAAATCATTGAAAGCGTCGACAGTGCAATAGGCCAGGCCGGAATATGGACCGCTGAAATGGCAGAAATTAAAGCCGTAGCGATGAGTGCACTGGGAGAACGAGGAGACGCAGATCGCTATCTAACAGCAATGATCAAATCCGCCGGACGCGCTGGAGGCATGTCTGAATCGTGGGAAGTGCAAAAAGCAATCATACGTATCAACCTTCGCCGCGGAGGGAACTTCCTGTTTAAAGCGGTTGCCTACACCGTTGATCTATATAAAAGCAAAGTGGAAGACGCAGAAGTCACATTCAGCTACGGTGTAGAGTCTCAAAGACAGGGAAATGAGCGAGGTGCTGTTCGATACTTCAACGATACTATTGAACTCGATCCCACCTACACTCCCGCATATATTGAATTGAACAAAATGGAAGAGCTTACCGAAGAATTGACCGCACTACTTCAACTGTTCCGACCAAACGCGAAACTATAACAACGGATTCCAAATACATTCACGGGTTCCGGCCAAAATGGTCTGACGTTTATTTTGATATTTTTATCTTTTTCGTCGCGGTGGTCGCCCCTTTTACGCAGATAAACGGTTTCAGTTTTAGAAATGTTTTTCTTCCGATACCTTTCACGCGCATCAGGTGTTGCTCCTGTTGGAACGGCTGCTTTGCCCGATAAGCAACAATTCGCTTTGCTGTCGACGGTCCCACACCCGGCAAAAACGCGAGCTCCGCTTCGCTGGCACTATTCACGTTCACCATCGGGGAATCCGAATGGGTGTTGGTGGTGTCTGCGGCATAGGCCAGAGCCGAAGCGCTGAATACCGTCACTGCAATTAGCAATTGAAACCATACTTTTCTAACATCTTTCATTTCACTTTCCTCCTTCGCCGTTTCTTCGGCTTGTTATCGAATGTTTTGGTTGAATTGACCGCTACTGCCTGGGACGAATCTGAATCACGCCGTTTAGCGGCAGGCAGTTCAGCCTGCACGTAATCGATTCATCGCGGTTCAGACGTCCTACACCAATATCAATCCACAAATTTTTTTCTTTTCCCGGCAGCTCAACGATAGAAAATATTTTATATATTTTCGATCTGTGTGACGGGGCGATTTCTGATTGCTTTACTGAATCCAAAATGTATTCCTTTCTGCGAAAATCCTGTGTGCCCACTACCCGGCACATTGTGCGAACCACATGCCAAAAGTCACGTTTTGTTCAACGCTCCGTTTTTATTGAAGAAAGGTTGAAATACGGTTGATTCGTGCCTGGCTCAAAACGGCTAAAGTCAAACAAAGAATAGAAATAATCATCGATGACAGGCCGTTTTCGGCCGATGCAATGGGACACAGAAACTTGGAAGAAATCAATTCGATGTTATTGTGTAACAACGAACGCTATCTCTTTCACGCAGACAACGGAGCAGATATGAAACGACTCTACACAAAACAAAATCATACAGAATGCAAATCTCAACTTATCATTCTTCCTTTTATCGAAAATGCGAAAAACATCGCGTTTACAGCTTTTAATAGCCAATTTGAGCAACTGCTGTCGCAAACCGCCGCGCATCATCAGTTCACAGGCAAGATCGGCGAAATACTTACGGTCCTCCCCAAACCTGAGCAGACCCTTATCGTTGCCGGCCTTGGAAAGCGTCCGTCGGCCAATACTTGGCGGGACGCGATTGCAAAAAGCATCACCATCGCTATTAATAAAAAAATAAAAACGGTAAGCATATTTCTCGATACATTGATGGAATCGCATATCTCATACTGTGTGGAAGGCGTCACGTTCGGCGTATATCGATTCCACAAATACAAAACCAACCCTGTTCCCATTTGTGTCTCCCAGGTAAAGGTGGGTGTTATTGCTCGCGCCGCATCTCATGCCGTTGGAACCAAAATGGTTAGACGAGCCACTATACGCGCGGATGCCGTTTGTCGCTGCAGGGATCTGGTGAATGAACCTGCCAACCGATTGGGCGTGACCGAATTTATTTCTCTCACCCAAAAAACGGCGAAAGCCTCGTCGCTTCAATGCAAAGTTATATCAGGCACCACACTTACCCAGAAAGGTTTCGGACTGATCAATGCCGTGGGTCAGGGATCGAACCAGTCACCGGCACTGTTGGAACTGAAATATGTACCTTCAAAAATTAAACCGCACGGTTCGCGTACCATCGCTCTCATCGGCAAAGGAGTAGTATTTGACTCGGGCGGACTCGACCTGAAACCTGCGGAATACATGACCAATATGAAAACCGACATGGCCGGTGCAGCGGTGGTATTATCTGTAGTAGCCGCACTTGCTGACCTGAACTCACCTCACCATGTCACTGCATATATTCCGCTCGCGGAAAATGCCATTGGTAAAAATGCCATGCGCCCGGGTGATATATTTACAAGCTATAGCGGACGTACGGTTGAAATTACCAACACCGATGCGGAAGGCAGACTTCTGCTGGCTGACACACTGGCTTACACAGAAAACCGAAACTTCAACGAAATCATCGATTTCGCCACACTGACCGGGGCATCATCCATTGCATTGGGTCGAAAGAGAGGCGCCGTATTCAGTTCAAACAAACCCCTTCTCGGCAAATGGATGGATATCGCAGAAAAAAATGGAGAATACATCTGGCCGTTGCCCCTCGCCACAGAGTTGGAATCTGAACTGAGAAGTGATGTCGCTGATCTGAAAAACAGCGGCGGAAGATTTGGTGGAACAATTTCTGCGGCCCTTTTTCTGCAAAAATTCACGTCTTCTGCCAACTGGGTGCATTTTGATATCGCCGGTCCCGCACGAGCCACCACCTCTTCATTTGCGTGCCCCAAAGGGGGTACCGGTTTCATGGTGCTGACCGCACTCGAGTATCTCGAAAAATAACAACACGTGGTTAGGAAAAAAGTTAAACAGAAATCAGATTTTGAAGGGGTATGTAACGTTTGTCGCCGCGGAACTGGAGGGGAAGCGTGCACGACTAACTGCATTGGCGGCACAGGTTCCCGCCGGCGTGCCGGCAAAATCCCCCACAGCTTGTGCACTTGAAACACGACCGCTTGGATCAATCTTGGCTCTGATTTTAAATGTACCTGATTTTCCCGCGCCGCAGCGATTCACCGCGCTGCGGACAGCATTCATTCCTGAAATCACCTGTTGTCGCGTCAACTTCTCCGATGACGCAGCTTTCGGTTTCGGTGCGGTTGTTTTTGTGGGTCCCAGCAAGCTGTCCAACGCAGATGTGTTGGTCTTCTTCTTGGGAGGCGGGGCGGCACTCTCCTCGGTTTTGTCATCAAGCAAGTCAGAGCTTGATGACTTTTTCGCTGCCGGAGCAGCGGAACCGCCGGTGGCTTTCTTTTTAGTTCCACCTGTGTTGTCAGCTTTATCCGCTGCTTCGTTCTGCGCGTCGCCTTCCTGAGCATTCTGACCATTCATTGCGACAACGTCACCGGACTCAATGGCTTTTTTCTGATTCTTCGTTTTTTGCAGCTCGGCTTGAACCTTTTTAATGTCTTCAACATTTGCACCGCCACGCTGCATCTCTTCTATTTTTTGCATCAACAATTTAATTTTTTCATCTTGCGCCGCAGTATCTTTATCTTTCTGCGCCAACATCACGATTAGAACCACCGCGATCACTGCGGCGACCAGCGCGCCCGCGCCGATACCGATTTTCGCTCCCATGCTCATGCCGGTGGGTTTGGCAGCTGTCAAAACAGGTGCACCCAGTGTAGAGGCAAACCCTCCGCCGCCCAATGACAGCATGTCATCTACATCGTCTGCTTTTTCCGCTTCGTCGGCGAGAGAGCTTGCCATCGCGCGAATATCAATTAATCCAGAGGCTTCACTGCCGCCGGCGGGCAAACCGAACGCACCACCCGAAACGCCGCCACCCGAATCCGCTGCGCTGCCGCCCGCATCCGCTCTGTCAGAAGCCAATGCCTGAAGATTAGACAAAGAAAACAACACGGAGTTCTCGTTCCGCTGTCCGGTCATGGCCGCCGCTGCAGATACGCGTGGACTGTCGCTTTGCGCTTCAGTGGAGGCAAATATGCCACCGCCGTCGTCGCCCGAATCCGTGCTCGCAAACAGATCACCGCCTGTTCCCGCCGCATCCGGACCGTCAAATAGTCCGCCTCCGTCCTTGGTCGCAGCCGCCGCATTCTGGTCTGCGCTGAACAAACCGCCGGTAGAAGTATCGGCCGGAGCCGAAGAAAAAACATCACCGGGGGAAGCACTGTCACCGCCGCCGCCGAACAACCCACCACCGTCATCTGAAGTCGGTGCCGAATCAAATAATCCACCGCCGCTGCTTTCACCCGCGATCGGAGCCGAATCAAACAACCCGCCGCCATCGCCCGCTGCTGGTGCTGAATCAAACAACCCACCGCCACTTTCCCCAGCGTCAGCCGTGGTCGCGGCAACCGCCACCGCTGCCCCTGCCGCTGTTGCCGCCGGCGCCGCGCCATGTGCCTGAACGCCCGATATTTCAGAAACATCACTAACCGTCTTCCAATCATCCAACCCTTCGCGCCAAACATAGCTTTCAAGTGCAATGTTTCCTGCCTGGAGATATTCTTTCATTTGCTCCGTTGTGTATGGGCCTTGCTGTTCGCCGCCATCGACCGCCACGTACCAAACCGGATCATTTCCCTTGTAGCCGGAGTAATCAAATACCCGTGTCTCGACATCGCCGCCTTCACCTGCGCCTGTATCAACCGGCTGCGCTGCCTCCGCCGCTTCAGGCTGTTCCTGTGCATCACCACGGACAACAATCGACTCCTGGCATTTCTTGCACCGGATTTTGAAAACTTTCCCTCTTACCTTTTCATCAGCGATCGAATACTTGGCGCCACAATTGTCACAAATGATCTTCATATTTTATCCTCAGGTTGTTAACTCAATAGCAAGCGAACTTCGTTTCGTTGCGTGTTTTAATTGACGTAGAATCCTGATATCCCCAAAATTCAGAACCACATCTTAATTAAAGGATGCTCTCAAATCAAGCCGTCAAATCTATTTATTTACAATTAATATACAATTAATCCGTTCTTCGACTTCGGTCGCGGTTTTTCAGTCTCCTCATTTGTTCAGACGTTACTCACGGTCGAAGGATCTGTTTCCCGTTTTTCGAAGGCCATTCACATCCGTCGCCACTTCTCATATTCCACCAGCGCAGTCGAATCATGGGGGCAAAATTTTGAACCTATGTCATATCCCCGCTTACATGTTGGACATATCATACCTTTGGGCGGTGGAATCGATGAACGCAAATTCGCCCCCACCACCTGCAACTCAGAGGCGTCAGCAGGACAATATTTGGCATCCAGCGGGAATCTTGCCTTACAGGTGGGACACATTTTCTCGGGCGCGCGCAAGCTTCCCGAAGTCGAATGAGACAACAAATCGGGACTTGAACCTCGAACGACTCCCGAGGGCTCCCGGTCTTCATTCCGCTGTTTCTTCAGAAGCCAAGCCATTGAAATCAATAGCACAATCAGCACCACGACCGCAACTATCAACAAGGTGATCAACAACGGGTCCGTTGCGTCTTTTTTCCTCGATCCGTCCATACCTACCGACGAAGCAGACCCCAGAGCGGGCGGAGAAACAGGAGAACCCAATACGGCCACCTCGGAATCCACCAATTCATCGCCGATTTCGCCATCCAGATCCAAACGCGCCCGGGCCAAATCTCCCACATCCGGATAAGAAATTTCCAATGTGGTGGTGACATTCTCACCTTTGAAACGCGCATCAATTTGATACACGCCATCGGTTTCGGCGGCATTGTCCCCTGCAGTAAAGCAGCCGCGATTATCAATCAAGTCGTTCCGGGCAACCCCATTCTGAGACACCGACCACACGGGGCTGACCGCAAATCGGCACCCGGAAGAATCAACGCCGCGAACCTGAAAGCAGAGTCGTTCCGAGGGGCTGATGGTCACATCCTGCGGCACGATAATCAGCCGCTTCAACTTACCCGTTGGTTCACAACCGGCTTCCCGGCTGCCGTCCGCGCTTCCCTCTGCAAACGACGCGTCTTCATGTACTTTCAGTATCGGGGATGCACCGCCATCCGCGACGGCTGCCGCGTCAGAACCCTCGGAAACCCGTTGGTACGTCCTCTTTTCAACCCAGCTGACCTTGCAACGATCCGAGTTCAGCGTCCAGTCAAAAGATGATGTCGCTTCATAGGTCAGCACATCTCGGTTGCCGTCAAATGTATAGTCAATTCGCTCGAATTTCGAAGCACTTTGAGGCGTTTCGCAGGTGCGGGTCCACATGTTCGCCGATCGGGACGTGGCGAGCGTTACCAGCGCCGGATTGGGAGAATTGCATCGATCGGTTCGCAACCCCCCGGTGGAAAAAAACAGATGTCCGTTATTCTGCAGAATTTCCGTGGTCTTGATTTTCCGGCTGCTGTATGAACGGGGCATCACACCGCAGTCATCGCCCCAGCTCTGAACCGTCACAGAAAACTGTAAAAATGTGCGATTCCATTTTCCTTCATAATTCTGCGATGCCGCAGAAGCAGACCAGAACAGCACCGCCGCCGCAAACCACCAGCGCACCCAGTGCATACCTCGCTGACGTGGAAAACAATGCTGCGAATTGTTAGGATATTGTTCCATATGAGCCTTTTCGACAAACGTTAATGTACATGACATTTATTTGCACAAATTCAAGTAGAGTGGAATGGATGAATGTTGGAAATTTCATCAATAAGCGAACTATGTTTACCGAATACTTGACCCTTTCCGCTACCGCATGGTCGAAGCGATTGTCCTGTCCACTTCTTCAAGGGTGGTTATCCCCTGCTGGACCGCGTCAATACCGGTTTCCCATAGCGTTCGAAGCCCCTGTTTGCGAGCAAACTGATATATTTCTTCGCTCCCGGCCTGCTGCGAAATCAATTTGCGAATCGATTCATTCACTTCCAGAATTTCAAAAATCGCTGTCCGTCCTTTGTATCCGCTGTGTTCGCACTCTGGGCAACCGCTTCCGGTATGCAGTTGCAGCCCCACCGGCGGTATATCCACCCCCAGCATATGCAAATCCCCATCCGTAAACTCGCGCGTCGTTTTGCAGTGGGGACAGATGTTACGCACCAGTCGCTGCGCGATTACCGCGGTCACCGCTGAATTCAGTGAATATGCCGGAATTCCCATTTCCGCCAGTCGCGAAAACGCCGCAGCGCTGGTATTGGCGTGCACGGTGGTAATGAGCAAATGTCCGGTCATTCCGGCCTGAATCGCGATTTTCGCCGTCTCTCCATCTCGGATTTCGCCCACCATAATTACGTCGGGATCCTGACGCAAAATCGCGCGCAAGCCTTTCTCGAATGTAAAATTCCGTGTTTCATCCACCTGGGACTGATTAATATCAGGCGCGTCAAACTCAATCGGATCTTCCAGCGTGGCAATCGATCGCTTCCGGTGTGATTGCTCCAGAATCTCATTCAATGCGGCAAAAATGGTTGTCGTTTTCCCCGAACCGGTGGGTCCGGTAAGAATAATCATCCCCTGGGGCTGCGCCACCAGTCTGCGAATCATTGTCAGCTCGTGAGAATCCATCCCCAGCGATGCCAGATTCGAATCCTCGTCCCGTGCGCCCAGAATGCGAATCACGATTCGCTCCCCGTGCAGCGTGGGCATGAATGCAATACGAAAATCGGTTTTTGAAAGCCCGGATCTCTGCAGCTGCGCCGCCTGAACCGCCTCACCGGAGTTACGATCAAACCGCCCGTCCTGGGGAACATGATCTTTGTATATCACCAGATTGGACAACACCTTGAGCCGATTGACGATTGCGCTGCATACGCGTTTGTCCACCACCGCCACCGATTTCATCATTCCCTGCAATCGATATTTCACCGCCATCCCCGACTGCCCCGGATCAAAATGAATATCCGACGCCCGCTGTTTGATGGCCTGATAAACGATATAGTCGACGATCAACGGAATATCAGGCTCCGCTTCCAGACTCCATTCGGTAATCTGACCGCCGATTCGCTCAATGGACACCGGCTCAAACTGGTCGCGTTTACGCTTGCGCCGACCCGACAGTTTCACACCCGCCACCATGCTGATCAAAATACAAACACCGCCCGCAATTACCCAACTTTTCGGGTTCAGCATCACGCCCGGAAGCGTCGGGAGATGGGCCAGCAGGCGCGGCAATCCGATGGCGTCCTGGTGTCGCAATATCGCCCCTACAGTCACCAGCAGCAATCCAAGAATAAACAGATTTACATTTCTGATCATGACGGAATAATAGCAACAGAATCATTTTTGTGGAAATAAACGACGACGCAAAATTGTTGTGCCGGGCGAAACGAACTCTTGGGGAAAAACGTTTACGGAGGAAACCCATGATCATCAGAAACAGCAATAAACCGAAATTCTCAAGTACCGTTATCGCACTGCTCATCGTTGGAATCATCGCGGCCGTGGCCTGCGGCGCGTCGGGCGGGAAAAAGAACCCTGCAACGAAATCCGCCAAACAGGCCCCTCTCGCGCCTCTCAGCTACGATCCCAATCTGTCGTTCGCCCCGCTGGTTGAAAAAGTGAGCCCTGCTGTGGTGAATATCAAAATATCGAAAAAGGTGAAAGCGACCGGCTTCGGCGGGCCGTCGAGTCTGTTCGATTTCTTTTTCGGCCCACGGGAAAGAGGCTTCGGCCGCCCGGACGGCCTTCCCGATTATGCTCAGAAGGCCATGGGATCCGGTTTTATCATTGATGCGGCCGGATATGTGGTCACCAACCACCACGTGGTCGACGGTGCCGACGAGATTGAGGTGACCCTTTCCGATGAGCGCGTTTTTCAGGCGGAAGTGGTCGGCTCCGATGAACGAACCGATGTTGCACTACTGAAACTGAAAGAAGCCGGCAAGCTTCCCACCGTGCAGTTCGGCGATTCCTCCGCGCTGAAAGTGGGCGATCACGTGGTGGCCATCGGCAATCCGTTCGGTCTGGATCATACCGTCACTTCCGGTATTGTTTCCGCCAAAGAACGTGTTATCGGCGCCGGACCGTACGACGAATTCATCCAAACCGATGCATCGATTAACCCCGGCAATTCCGGTGGTCCACTGTTTAACCTATCCGGAGAGGTTATCGGCATTAACACCGCTATTGCCCGTACCGGACAAGGCATCGGATTTGCCATTCCCTCGGACCTGGCCAAAGGACTCATCGACTCCATCAGAGAAAAGGGAAAAGTGGTGCGAGGATGGCTGGGTATCGTCTTTCAGCCGCTGGACGAACCGCTTAAAAACGTGCTGAAGCTTAAAGACACCAAAGGCGCTCTGGTCACTCAGGTGAATGAAGGTTCCCCCGGTGACACTGGAGGCCTTCAAGCGAAAGACGTCATTGTGGCGGTCAATAACAAGCGTCTCAATTCCGCCCGCGACCTGCCGTCTATGGTTGCCGGTCTGCGCCCGGAACAAACCTATCCGTTCACGGTTATTCGCGACGGTAAGGAGAAAACACTGAATATCAAAATCGGTACCATGCCTGATGATATCGGTTCACCCAACAGTACACAGGAGAAAACGGACACAAATAAAAAACTCGGTTTCTCGATAGCACCGCTTGACGCGATGAGCCGCAGCCAGCTGAACGCGGAGTCCCTGTCAGGGGGTGTGGTTGTCACCGAGGTAAATCCGGACAGCCATGCGGCCGAATCGATTCAGCGCGGAGACATCATCACCGAAGTGAACAACATGCCCATAAATACACTTGAAAGTTTTAAAGCCGCTGTCAGCAAGACCCAAATAGGTGATGACATGCTCCTCCGCATCTACCGCAAAGGCGCCTGGACCTACGCCGCTATCCGCATACAGTAAGACGAAAATGTTTGCCCGCTACATACAGTATTCGGCGCAACCGATATCCGGAGCATCGCCACAGGGGACCGGGTTGTTAAAAAGGTCTGCGTCGTAGCTGGCGTCGGTTCCCTTGTCGACCACGGCACTGGCTTCACCCTCGACACTATAGTCGTCATTCAAGCCGGCATCGTCGACAAAAAACTCACCGCTCTCATCACTCCAGCCGGAGCTCCAATTCGAGGGAACAAACATGTTGGCGCCCCGCACCGACACGTCCCCCATGAACGCCGCCGGACGCCAGCCGCCGGCACTCTCCCAGTCATATGTGTCGATGAACAGATTGTTCTGCACCGTCACATCTGCATTATCAAAGTCAATACTCACTTCCCACCCCTGGTCGCTGTTCACCACCACACCAATCATGTCGTGCCCACTGTTCTCGGTCCAATGGGTGTGATTGCGTTCGGTATGCACAATCGTATTATTCGAAAACACCATACCGTCAAAATCCGTGTTCACCGGCTGCAGCAGGTACATCCATTTTGCATCCACCGACAGATTGTACGACACCGAGCTGTTGCGAATGATGCCGTGATTCTCCTGGATTGAATCTCCACCTGAAAAATCGCCGGAGCACCCCTCAAACAGCCCCACACTCAATTCGCAGTAGTTGTGATGAAAGTGCACATTCTCAATAACGGCGCCAGCGTTCTGATTCACAATCTCCAGACACCCCCCTTCTTCCCCACCCAGTGTGGTGTTCTCACCCGCGCAATTGATCGCACTATTGTATGCAATCTCGTTATTGGATGCCATTATCATGTACGCTTCGGCGCCGCCCGATGTGTTCATATCGCCGCTGTCGCCGGTCATTCCCGACAAGTCGTGCACGTAGTTGCCCACAATCAGATTATTTTCGCCCATTACACTGAAGCCGAGTTCAAAAATGCCGTCGCTGCCGTCCACTTCGCAATCAATCACCGTGTTGTTGTCGCTCATCACCCCCACCGCCGTGCTGGTGTCTCCACGCAACGCCAGTCCTTCCACACAGGCATTCCCGCCGAACAGGCTCATCGCTGCACCCCAGCCACCGGAATCACCCGTCTGCACATCAATCAACGGTCGCTCCCCGTCGCCGTAAGTCGAAATGATTACCCCGTTGGGCACCGTGAAGTCCGATACGACCATGGTTGTTCCCCGCTTGATCAAAATGCAGTCGCCGGACCCCGCCGCACCGCCCATGTACCCGCTGAAATTCACCGCCGACGCCCAGGCATTTCCATCTGACGTTCCGTCATTGCCGTCATCGCCGGTTTCCGGATCCACATAATACGTATCGGCACAAGGCGGACACTCCACCGTCGGGCTTTCCACCTGATACTCCGTATCGCTGTCCCCATCCCCGTCACTGTCACCGTCTCCGTCGCTATCACTGTCGCCGTCGGTATCACTGTCGCCGTCGGTATCGGCATCGGTGTCACCATCAGATGAAACACTACCATCTTCGCTACACCCCGGCGCTGCCACGCCCAAACTGAGCGCGCCGCCGCACAATAATGCCATCATCCACCACTTCATTTTGTCCTCCTACAATAAATTGAAACGTACAGAATCTGTGTTTTGCGCACACGAAGATGAGGGGATTTTTTACAGAAAACATTCGTTCGCTGCAGCGCCATCGCACAACTGCAATCACAGCATATCCAATCCGCCGAAGCATCACACTGAGCACACAAACAAACGCGGCCACGACGTCAGTCCGATTTTTCACTCATCACAATTGAAACATTTGCCGCTATATTTATCGAGGTTGTGGTATGATTGTGTATCTTGAAAGAAAGTAGGTATTCTTATGTTTCGACTCTCCCAATATTTCATCCCCGTGGTAGCAATGCGCGTATTAATAGTACTCCCTGGCTGCAAAGAAGATAAAAAAGCGGATTTCAGTTCGAGTGAATGCAAATCTCATCTGGATAGCATGTCTCTACTCCCCTGGGTTGTCGCCGACCAATACCCCGGACTTCAATGTATTGCATACCAATCCACACCCGACGGAGCTATCGCATTCAACATTATCAACTATACCGGCAATTGTTCCGGAGTGGCAGGCGACATCACAAGTGTTTCTAAAAACGATATAGAAATTCTGCTTCGTCCGCCGGACTGCGACGAGTTGGCCAGGTGCAGTTGCCCCTTTGATCTTGAATTTTCGGTGACTGACATGAGTGTAGATGCCGATGTAGAGATTACCCTGCAAAGCTATTCCTGCGCGAATGATGTTGTCAATTGCAGCAGCATCGCAATACTCCCACTCGGCTCGACATCCACCGGAATGGCTTGCCGATATGGGGGTGGAAGCGAGCTTGGAACCAGTCTTCACGACGAATGCTCTTCAAATCCGGAAGACAATAACAACTGCGGCGAAGGGTTGGTGTGTGCAGCTGAAACCATCAGCGACGCGGATACTGGTTCCGCCGAGAATGAACGCTGCCTGACCCCCTGTATTTCAGACGCCGACTGCCCCGCGCCCGGTGCACTCTACTGCGCCAATGATCATCTCTGCCGAATTGCGACTGAATTGATATCGTGCACGGAATGACTACCACCTTCTATCCTGAAATGCCTATCCCGAACCCGGTTACTTAGAAACCCACACAGGGTTGAGCAAAAGGAAACTAAATAATCGCCTCTGTGGAAAATATTCTTAAAATAGACTGAAAAATTTTTGTCTATAGAGCTGTAACCTGTTCGGGTGATTTCCGATTTACCAGTCATGCATCCTATTCGGGTATTCCATGAAAGTGTTGCAAAAAAAGTCAAAAAAGTAACCGGGCAAAACTCAGCTGCATCTATGGCAAGCGGTTGCATTGTTCTTAGAACCCTATTATTCACCATATTGTACATCCCGCATGGAATCACATCCCCGAAAACACCGAAAATTTGCTCAGTAGGCGCCGAATATGGCATATTTACGGTGCAAACTTGTAACCCAACGAAATCATTGAGAATAAATGAATACACCGGAAACTATCGAAGAAATCACCCAACGAGCTTCCTCTTTTGCCGAAAACGCCGGAACTCCTCTGCACACCGGACATCTACTTCTATCCGTGCTCACCGGCAGCGGCGTTGCCGCCAACACCCTCACGCTTCGAGGACTCACAGAGACCAAACTGCGTGCAAAACTGCGTGAAGACAGCGACGAGCCCGAGGAAATTTTAGAAAAAGTAATCAAGAGCGCTGTCCAGATTGCCCGTTCGGTCCGCACCGGCAGCGTACGCGCCATTCATGTGCTTGCCGCCATTGCCACCGTGAAGGAATGCCGCGGTCATCAGATTCTTCAAGAATGCAATCTGAATGTCGATACCATTCGAGTGCAGTCGCTTCGCAACATGACCAGTGGCTTCACCCGCGAACAAGGGTTCGGACGCGAAAACAAACAACTCCGTTTGTCAACGGTACAAAAAAACACCCGCCCCAAAAATGAACCTGCCGCGGCCCGAATGGAACCGCCGCTGCAGACACCCAAAAAAAAGGTGGTCATGCCCCAAACCAAAGATATGGGCAGACAGCTGGAGCAGGCACAAAAAAAAATGCGCCAGGTGCGCACCCCCTCACTGAAACAACCGGCGGAACGCGATAGAAAAAAAACCGGTGAACAAGCCACAGCCTTCAGTACCGGACTGAATATAAATGCAAAAGAGTTTCCAGTACTCGCATCCCTCGGTCGGAATCTGACACAGGAAGCCGCCGACGGCTTGCTCAAACCCATCGTGGGTCGCGTGACCGAAATAGAACAGATTGCCGATATTCTTGGCAAAAAACGCGCGAATTGCCCGTGTCTGGTAGGGCCGCCCGGCGTGGGCAAAACCGCGATTGTGGAGGGACTGGCCTGCGATATGCTGTACGAATCAATCGCAGGTTTTGAATTTGACGCGATCATCGAAGTAAGTACGGCTCAGTTGCTCGGCGGTACCTCCCTTCGGGGCGAACTTGGTGAAAAAATTACCGAAGCGACCCGAGAAATCCAAAAATGCACTGGCCGGGTGGTGCTTTTCTTTGACGATGTACACGCGCTTTTAGGTTCAGCGGACGCCGTCGAAGCGGTGACAGAATTGAAAACCGCCATGGGACGAGGCGAAATACCCTGTATCTGGGCGACCACCGATTCCGAATTCAATAAACACGTGGACCCGGCTATTGCCCGGCTGATCACCACCGTGGATGTGGCGGAACCCAAAGAAGAAGAAGCGCTTGAAATCGTAGCCGGTGTGGCACCGGATTACGAGGAACACCACGGCGTGAAAATTGATGTGGACGCCATTCGAGCATCCGTGTTGTTATCGACCCGCTACATTGCAGACAGCTACCTGCCGGACAAAGCGGTTTCCATTATTGATTTGGCCGCATCTCAGGTCAAGCGCCGGGGGGGAACCGAAGTCAACGAGGAAGATGTCGCATCGGTGCTCGCCGTGAAATTGGGTGTTCCAGAGGAGCGTCTTTCGGTAAGTGACGGCAAACGCCTGCTCCACCTGGAAGCAGATCTGGCCAAAGATATCGTAGGCCACCGTCACGCCTTGGAAGCGCTGGGGGAAACCCTTCGTCGCAATGCAGCTGGGTTCAGAACCGGTCGACCCATCGGGTCATTCCTCTTCCTCGGCCCCACCGGTGTCGGAAAAACCGAAACTGCCAAAACCCTGGCCAAGCTTTTATTTGCAGATGAAAAAGCCATGATTCGGCTCGACATGTCTGAATTCTCAGAAGCTCACGCGGTAGCAAAACTGGTGGGCGCGCCACCCGGATACATCGGACACGAAGATGGCGGACAACTGACCGACGCGGTTCGCAAGCGTCCCTACAGTCTGGTATTGCTCGATGAAGTTGAAAAGGCGCACCGGGATGTGATTCAAACCCTGCTTCAGGTACTTGATGACGGTAGAATGACCGACGGAAAAGGAAAAACCGTCGATTTCAAAAACACCGTCATTATCATGACCAGCAACCTGGGTGCCGATTTGAGACAAATTGAAACAAGCGCCAGGCGTACAGTCGGCTTCGGCAGCGATGAAGAAAAGACACCTGAGTCTGTGGAGGACCGCATTTTTGCCACTGCCCGTGCCGCGCTCCCGCCGGAGCTGTGGAACCGAATTGACGAACCGTTGGTATTCAACCCCCTGACACCCGAGGATGTATCGCAAATCGCCAGGCTCATGCTGCATAACCTCTCGAAGCAAATACAGAAGGAAAAAGCTATTGGTCTTGCCATCAACGACAACGTGGTGCAACATCTGGTAGAGAAAGGCGGCTTTGACGCACAGTTGGGTGCCAGACCCATGCGCCGGACCATTTCCCGCCTGGTGGAAGGTCCGGTGGCACGAATGATTCTGGGCGAGAGTCGCCGCGGCGACACGATAGAAATAACCGTTGAGAACGATGCACTGACATTTTGCAATTGTTCCCAACCTGAACGTTCGGCGGTGTAATCTGTGACAGAATCCAAGACAGGCATGACGCTCCCGATTAAATTCGGTCCATATTATTTGTTTGATTTTATCGGCAAAGGCGGAATGGCCGAAATCTTTCTCGCCAAGACGCTGACCGAACTAGGCACCGAAAAACTCTGCGTCATAAAACGCATTCTGCCCCACCTCAATGAAGACGAAGATTTTTGTGAGATGCTCATCAACGAAGCAAAGATAGTCTCCAACCTGTCGCACGCCAATGTGGTGAAAACACTGCAACTCGGTAAAATTGACCGCCAGTACTACATCGCCATGGAGTATGTGGAAGGGGTGGATCTGAACAAGTTGCTGGGGAGTCTCTCTCGGGCAGGGTCCAGTTTGCCGCTCCAATTCGCGTTGTACATCATCATCGAAACGCTTAAAGGACTTGACTACGCTCACCGAGCCGCTGACGCGAGTGGAAATCCGTACAACATCATTCATCGGGATGTATCTCCCACGAATGTACTGATTTCGAATGAAGGCGAAGTGAAGCTGTGCGATTTCGGTATTGCCAAAGTTGCGCAGGACGAAATCGAGGCGGCCGCGCCTCACATTAACGAACATCACCTGAAAGGGAAAATGGCCTACATGGCGCCGGAACACATCGCCGGCGACAACATCGACCAGCGGGCAGATCTGTTTACAGTTGGTATTCTTCTGTGGGAGCTGCTCAACGGAAGGCGTTTATATAAATCCAAAAATCAGGACGAAACCTTCCAAAAAGCCAAAGAGGCGATTATTCCCGACATCGTTAACCGCGGATACGATGAATACGACATGCTGTCGGTTATTGTAAAAAAAGCGCTTTCCAGAAACGTCGATGATCGTTTTACCAACGGCAGAGAATTTATACGCGCCATTGAAGACTACCTTCACGCAACCGGTCAGGTGGTTTCCCAGCTTCGATTTTCAGAATTCCTGATGGAAAACCTTGGCGATCTGTTATCGGAACAACGCAAAAAGCGCGAAGCACAGGCGGCACAGTTATCGGAAACACTTCTCGCCGATGCACCCACCACTCCTGAAAATGATGCCCAGAAAGAAAACAAAGACAACGAACCTTCTGCGTTCACACTGTCATTGCTCTCAGATGAAGAAGAGCCGGAGCCAGAATCAAAGGAAGATTCTTCTCAAGCCACCGATCGGTTTTCCACATCAATTTCGACCAGTATCGCCGACAATCTGGCGCAAAAATTTGAAGAAGAAGAACGCCAATCCATGTCACCCCAAAATAACAAAAAGTCGCCTTCATCTATTGCCAAATGGATTCTCATCGCTGCGGCACTGGCGGCATTGGCAATCGGCGGCTACTTTGCCTATCTGAAGTTTTTTTAAACCCTAAAATAAAGGCGGGCGCGAAGCAACACCACTTCGCGCCCAAAAAGTGAGGGCAATCACTTTTTTTAAGCTCAGTTCAATTTCATATCTATTAACTCCAACATTACAAAATCTGAGAACGGTGTTTTTTCCAATACGTTTTTTTTCCGGCGCAGGTATCAATCGGAAATTCGAAATACAATTCACGGTCCATTTCACCGAGCAAAGTGGACATTCGGCATTTTCAACCCGCGCATTACCGGCGGTTTGTCGCACCCGTTCATATGTTTTAAATGTGCCCCCCACACGCGTTTTCAACTCGCTACTCCGTTTTTGTCAGTTCCAAAATCACAATTCTCTGTTGCATTGACTGCGCATGCAGCGAACCGGGAAATAACGACACGAAATCGCGCATCGCCGAAAGTTCAGCGGCTTCATTGTTCAATTTTCGCAGGGATTTGATTTTCCCGAACATCGCTTCTTCTTTAAGCGGAGCGGTTTGATTTCGCAAATACGTATTGAAATGCGCAAGGGCACCCTTGGCGTCTCCAAATTTCAATCTCAAATTTCCAGCGGCAACCAGCGACGAACTCCCTTCCGCGCTGCCCGGGTACAATCGAACAATTGTCTCATAGGCAGCCAATGCCCCGGCCCAATTTCTCGCCGCCTTTTTCTCGCGAGCCTCCTGCAACAGACTATCCAGGCTGTTATCGACGGCTCGTTTGTCTGTTGCCGCGGATACCGTTGATATGCTGTTTTTGTGTTGCCCATCATCCGCATCATTCTTTGTCACGCTGTCGGTACCGACCGATATGCTTCCCTGCCGCCCGCGCTCTGCCAGTGCAGGTAATGAGTCTCGAATTGTATACGGCGTCAGCATTTGAATTTTGTGACTCGACACCGTCTGTGTCAGCAACTGAAGACGCTGCGCCAGTACCTGTTTCTGCGCAGGAGATACCGCATACATGGTTCTAGTATAAAATTCGAATCCACTCCCCATAGTAACGTAGTTTTCCTGGTCGTCATAAGTCACTGCAACCGTGCCCCGTAATACCTCCACACGCACCTGCGCTGCCACGCTCACAGAAAAAATGGTTCCCTTTACTTCAACGTTCCCCAATTTAGTTTCCACAATGAAATGCGGATGAGGAATATCAGGGTTCACTGACGCAAGCAGGAACCCCGACTCCAGACGAATTCGCAACAAAGAAGGTGTTGAATGAACAATCGCGACCGAACTTCCGGCCTCCAGCGACACATCGATACCCTGGCCCATCGTCACAAACGTTCTTTCGGAATCGTTCCCGATTTGAATTCCGTTATCGAGTAACGCATTTTTACTTTGGTGCGCGGACGCCTGTGCGGCCGTTATCGCCGGTGTCAATCGCTTCCTCTCATTCGAGGACACTGTCGAACTTGTATTCGCCGAATACCCATCGTTCCAGGCTGCCTTGAACACCACCTCTGTGGTGGGACGCCACAACCACAAAGCAACCAGACCAACCCCCAGAAGCAACACCGCCACCGCACCAGCTAGTCCGATTCCATACCGAATTCGTTGCGGCGCATCCGTCCATGCATCACGCTGAGTTGTGCTGTTTTGCTGTTGCGCATAAGAAATCGCCCACTCAATACGACGCCGATCTGCCAATTCATCGACTAAAAAACCGGCATTGTCATTCATCAGTTTTGACAGCCGGGCATCTGCTCGACACGCATCACAAAACTGCATATGCGCTTCCATCAGCGCACGCTCCGGGGGCGGAATCGGCACCTGACGATTCAGCTGATTGTACAGCTCCTTGAATCGTCCGCATTCCATCTGGTCAACCTTCATAATGTGCCTCCCTTCACCCAGGAGGACAATACCGGGTCGGCGACAACACGTTTTCTAATTTTTTTAAGCGCACTGCGCAACCGTCCGCGAATTGTATTGAGCTTCACGTTCGTCAACGCCGCAATCTCCTCCACTTTGTATCCGTGCAAATAATGAAGAACGAGGGGAACTCGTTCGTGAGATTTCAATGTTTCTAGATGATCACACAAGCGGTTTCGCATTCTATCCAGGTCTACTTCCTCTTCAACAGAACGCAACTCCACCGGTGGAAACCATGTTTTTTCCTGAATCCGACGCCGTCGCACTGTTTTGTCGATTTGTTTCGTCGCGGTAAACACCGTCACCCTGTCGACCCAATAGTTGAGGCTGCAGTCCCCCCGATACGCACCGATGGATTTCACCATTTCAATCAGTGCATTCTGTATAATCTCCTCGCGTTCGGACTCGTCAACGCTTAAAAATGTCGCGGTTCGCTTTAATCGCGGCAATACCTGCTGCAACAGTTTTCTGAGGGCCGCATGATCGCCTTCCACCGCCGCCTGTACCAAGGCCTGTTCGCTCTCCCATCTCGGTTGTTGCTGCTGAATCGTCATAATTTCAATCATCACCCTATCGGTACAGATAAGATGAGAAAACGGACAAAAAAAAATGAATTAAAATAATCCGATACGAATTCCCAGGCCACCGATGGGTTGAATCAACCAAGGGTCATGCAGAATCACCCGTCGGCCGGAAACCTGAATTTCATATGCCGGAACCGTCGCGAGCAGTCGCGTCCCCAGATAAATAGCCAGGCAAACGCTCGAAAACAGGTGCAGCGAAATTCCATTACGAATAAAAAAAGCGGACAGCACTGATTTTTTAATTATCGAACTCATCGTACAGGTAAACTTTCCGCTGGTAAATATCCACTTCGAACCCACCGCCGACATCCCAAACGCCCCATTTTCGCGGCAGCAGCCACTTCACTCCAATAGCCACCGGATGCTTTCGCAACGATAATTTCACAATGTCCATTTGGAATTCCGCAGGCACCATTTTGGCAACAGAAAGAAAGACCGCAAAACGTCGCTCGCTTCGAGCCGGCTTCGAATCACCGCATTGGCGGCTTCCAGATTCAATCCGGGTACACCTTTCCATCCTCACATGAAAACCAGAACGCGGTATCCGCACAATGTGTTGTCATTTCACTCCTCACCTGTTCCTCGAACAACGCATCATCCTCCGGCCCCAGATATAAGACATCGAAAGTTACCGGTAAATCGTCGGTCTCTGCAACCACGCTCTCAATTACTTCTATATCCGCACACGTCTCCCGCCCACCGTAAATCAGCAAATATGCAATATCGTTCGTTTCATTCGCAGACGGCATCTGCTCATCGGCACGCGCTACACTTCCAGACAACACCATCCCTCCCCATAAGCAGCTCAGAATCACAGAACGAAACGTCACACTGCCGCAGCAACACCGGCGACCAAGGCGTTCAATCCCCACTGTCCGGAATGGTATCATTTTCAGGTGTTTCAAACAATGCATCGGACCATGTCACACCGTTTCAAAACAATCAACCATGCATCAGAAAAGAAGCGCTTATCGTGTAATCACCCGAAGTTCCGGAATGCAGGCAATCGCCCCGTTCCACACCTGTGTGACCTGAATTTCTATGCGACGTACGTCATCCGCAGAAATCGGAACGGCCTGATAAAATCGCGCGTCCTTGTCAAATATTCCGATGACGGTTTGTTCGCCGGATTTCGCCATTACTTTCACAGCCGCCTGTTGCACCTCTCCCCCAGGGGATTGCGCGCAGCCGGTGGCAAGTACCACCTGTTCCAGATAAACCGGCTTCTGCCATTCCAGTATCAGCGAGTCACCTTTCTTCCCCTGCCAGGAGGTACGCCAGTTTCCATCCATGGCCCGACTTCCACGAGGGCTGAGGGAATGCGCCTCCGACGATTCGCGCAATCTCGCCAATTCCAATCTGGGCGTTAGCGTGCGCAGTAGTGATACAGCCGCCGAAACCCTCGGTTCAAAACCCTCTTCGGTAATATCTTTCAACGCGTAAGTCGCCTCCTTAAAGGATTCCGGCCAACTCGGAGTCGTTCCATGCCGCTGAATGATATCGGATGCGTTGCGAAAGAAATCTACCAATGCATCCAGATTTCGTTTAACCAACTGAGCATCGCGATTGGGCCACAACAATGCAAAATCTTTAAAGCGCATGGCCGCGTCTGCAAATGCTGCAGCAGTGTGCACTCCCTGTGTGTCGGCATATCGGGCGAAACGAAACCATACACTGTACATTCCCCCGTTTACTCGGTAGCGCGATTCGCTGGCATCGCGGCGCTTCAACAATTCATAATGAAACGGAAACCATTTTCGAAATAATATTTCACCAGCCGCCGCTTCGAGTACATCGGCTTCACAGCCGGCTGCAATTCCGTGCTCCAACCATTTCCGTTCGGTTTCCTTTCCCACACGGGCGAGCGCCCACGCTGCTCGATACACCTGAGAACCGCAATTAGAGAGTTCTTCATGCAGCGCTTTGATACCCTCGACATTTTTTGCAATGGCCAACGTTTCCGCTGCGGAGATTCGAATGTAGTCTCCCGATTCGGTCAACCGCTGCTTCAATTTCTGCGTGAATACGGTATCTCCGCCCAGTACCCGCAACGCCGCGAACTGCATTTTCAACGGACTCTGTTTCCACTGTTTCTGCAATGCCGAAAATTCTTTCGTCCACTTCTTCGAAGTGCGAGTGGACAATTCCTGCGCCGCCAGCAATACCAGTGTTGCATTCTGACCATGGTGTATAAAATCCAGAAGCAACTCGTCCGGCGATGCATGCAGCCATTCGTGAATCAATTCCGGGTGCGCATCTCCATGCTGCAAGGTATCAAAATCAAAACGAAGGGTCTGCCACGCATCCACATAGGCATTTCCCAACATCACTTCATCATCGGGAACAGTTTTCAGAGTAGGCGGTGCCGCAGATGCCGGAAGGCAGCAACCGTACACGATTCCCCAAACAACAATCCCCAAAAAGGCAAATCGAAACAAATTATCTCCGTCTATCGTAGCAATTCAGTCGCCATACCGAACGTTCAAACCCAGCGTACTATGCAGGAAAGCCAACAGGCAAAATTTTTGCGTTCCGGGAAATCCGCTCCGAAGGGTTGCTCTTCAATTTGGTCAGACCGGAAAAATCCAGTCATACATCATTTGTATGCAATAAATAAAATGTATTCGGTTTATGAAATCAATCGGTCATTTCATTTTATTGGCCCTCCCATACAATTATTTTGAACTTTATTTCATTAAACGGTCGTCAACACAATTATTTGGGCGAACCGATAAACACGCACTGTTCAGGAGTGAGTAATGAATATTTTCACCACATCAAAAACAATCTTCATCATCAGCATGTTCTCGCTGATACTCGTTTTTTCTCTCGCTTGTAGTGAAGAATCACCACCGACATCGATCGTGTCAACCGGCGATGCCGATGCCGATGGGGACGGAGATACCGATTCAGATGCCGATTCAGATACGGACGCAGACGCCGACACGGACACCGACGGCGATTCCGACACAGACACGGATTCCGATGCCGACACGGACACAGACACAGACGCCGACGCCGACGCCGACGCCGACACGGATTCCGACACGGACACGGACACCGACGCCGACACGGACACCGACGCCGATACTGACACAGACACAGACGCCGACACGGATTCCGACACCGACGGCGATTCCGATGCTGACACAGACGCCGACGCCGACACGGATTCCGACACCGACGGCGATACCGACGCAGACGCCGACGCAGACACAGACGCAGATACCGACTCGGACATTGACACCGAAGTGTACAACAATCTGGATGTGGACCCGAACGGGACATACCAGTTCAAGAGTGTACGCACCGGAACCGGCGGTGGTTTCATTGTGAATGTGTTGTTTCATCCGACCGAACCGGACTTGATTTATGCGAAAACCGATATGGGCGGTGTGTACCGTTGGATTCCCGAAACCGAAACCTGGAAGCAGCTCCTGTATTTCATCGGCGCCGACGACTGGAACTGGACCGGCGGCGAAAGCGTGGCCATGGACCCCTCCGACCCGGATAAACTGTATATTGCCGGAGGCACGTATACCAACGGATGGGCAAACAGCAACGGCGTCATCTGGCGCTCGAGTGATCGCGGGGCCACATTCGAGAAGACCAACATGCCGTTTAAAATGGGCGGCAATATGGGCGGTCGCGGCATGGGCGAGCGTTTGGCGGTAGACCCCAACGACGGCAACATCATATACTTCGCCGCGAGGGAAGACTATGGGTTGTGGAAAAGCACTGACGCCGGTGTTACCTGGGCGGAAGTCACTGATTTTCCCGGCGCTGGAACATTCATGACCAATCCCGATGACACCTGGGATTACGACAGTCACACCGCCGGCATCACCTGGGTCACCTTTGATCCCGCCACCGGAAGTGCCGGTACCGCCACCCAGACTATTTATGTGGGATGTGCCCATGTGGAACCCGGCGAACCGAACATCTGGCGCACCACAGACGGCGGCGCCACATGGGAAGCGCTGCCCGGTCAGCCCACAAGCACCCTCGAAGGCGACATCGTTACCATGACCGGCGGAGTCTCTTGGGATATTACGGCCACCGGCGATGACGGTGCGCTGGCCAACCCAGGAACCGGCCTGATGCCTAAACAGGGAAAATTAGATTCAAATGGTACGTTATATTTAACCTATTCCAACTGGGCCGGCCCATACCGCGGCAATAAAGGCGATGTGTGGAAGTTCGAACCCGACACCGAAACATGGACCAAAATCACACCCATCGACGGCGCGACCGATCCGGACAACACCTGGTGGGGATACGGCGGACTTGGCGTGGACATGTTGTCCCCTGGAACACTTGTAGTGGCCGGGGTGAACTCATGGTGGCCCGATGGCGTGATGTTTCGCACCACAGACGGCGGCACCACCTGGACCCCTATCTGGGAATGGGGCGCATATCCGGAAATCATCAAACATCACGAGTTCGACATTTCGCAGGCTCCCTGGCTGCTCAATCCCGACTTCAACATCAACAACGACCATGCCGCGCCGGATCAGGAATTGAAAATCGGCTGGATGATGGAAGGGTTGAACATTGATCCGTTCAATAGCGATCGCATGATGTACGGTACCGGCGCCACCCTCTACGCGGTAAACAATCTCACAAACTGGGATACCGTGGACGGCATCATTACTATTGAATCTGCCGGTTACGGAATTGAAGAAACATCTGTGCTCGGTCTGGTGAGCCCGCCGTCCGGAACCGCGCATCTGGTGAGTGCGGTGGGTGACATCGGCGGCTGGGTTCACGATGATTTAGATGTGGCGCCCACGTTACGCCATACGGTCCCCGACGACGGTTCCTGCTCAGACATTGATTTCGCTCAGAATGACCCCTCCGTTATGGTTCGTGTCAGTGAAGGGTTCGGCACGTCAAACGACGGCGGATACTCATGGAACAAAAGCTGGGCTACCCTGCCGGGCACCTATGGTCAAGTGGCGGTGAATGCAGCCGGCAACTCAGCGGTCTGGGCGCCCGGAAATGGCCCGGTGTCTGTGGCGTTGAACAATGGATTCAGCTCGTTCACCGCAGTTACCGGCGGAGTTCCCGACGGTGCGGCCGTGGCCTCCGATAGAGTGAATGCCTCAACTTTTTACGCGTTTGCAGAAGGAACGTTCTATGTGAGCACTGATAACGGCGCCGGCTTCACCGCAACCGTGACCGCGAATTTACCCGCGTCTGGTGAGATCCACGCAGTACCCGGGTATGAAGGGCACGTGTGGTTGGCCGGGGGCGCGCAGGTGACCGGAGGTTCCAGTGAATCTGAACTGGATGGGCTGTGGTATTCCACCGACAGCGGCAGCAGCTTCACCAAAGCGGAATCGGTTGAAATCTGTGCAGCAGTCGGTTTCGGCATGGCCGCACCTGATGGAGATTATCCTACCATTTTTATTTCCGGTGTAGTGGATGGCTTGCATGAAATATGGCGTTCCGATGACATGGCCGCCACCTGGAATCGCGTAACCGACGACACTCATCGTTTTGCTACCATTCAGGTCATCACCGGTGACCCGCGCATTTACGGACGAGTTTATTTCGGCACCAACGGATTCGGCATTTTATACGGCGACATGCTGTAAAGGCGGTTCGCGAACTGCGCCTACCGGAATTTCGGAGATTCACCAGGAGCGTCTGTGGTGGGAGCGTCTGATGCATCGGCGGGAAGCATGATCAAGGCGGTTCCTTCCATTCCACTGAGCATTGCATCTAGATTGGCTTTCTGCTGCGCCTGCGCAATTTGTTCGTTTGCTTCTTTCTTTTTCTGAAGCTCCACATACGTACGCGTATTTTTCACCGCTTTATCAAAGTTCAACGCGTTGTCATGGCAGAGTCCGAGATAATAAAATATATCGGGATGACGCGTTACATACCCTTCGTGCTCTCTGGCAAGCTCTGTCAACGAATCAATTGCGTCCTCACATTCCGTTGAATCGTTGGGACTGGCATTTCGAAAATGCAAGTATCCTTTCAGATGCAACATCGCAGGGCCGCCCATGCGCCACATTTTCTCGGGAATGTTCAAAAATTGCCCGAGTGCAAATTGATACGCCCGCTTTTCCAAAGACCCGTAAATCGCCTTCACCCCATTGTTAAGTTTCTGAATATCAGACCGAGTCATCCCTGCCGCAGGTTCCACATCTTCGAATACCGGCGCTTCCGCAATCGCACGTCCCTGAAGCAACGCCAGCATTCGCGAAGCGAGCTCAACATCCGGATGCATGCGATTTACCCGACGCGCCTGTTTCACAAACGCCGCGGCTTCCTTTTTTCGTCCGTTCATCAACAGCGAAATCGCCATCTGCGACAGGTTCACCGCCTTTTCATCCCCTTGTCCAACCCCTCGTAGTTTTCCGCTCAATTTTCCGAATTTCCAACTGCTGGTATAAATAGTTGCCAGATAGCCCGCATATTTTCGAAACGAAATTAAATCTTTGGGCGCAGCAAATTCAATGTACGCATTGTCATCGGTATTAATCGGCAGCGAATGCCAAATTTCTTTGTCGGGGCCATTGGTGTACGCCAGCACTTCGTCTCTGTCGGCCAGCAACACGCGGGAAAACACATCGGTCGCGCTGAAAATGTAGGCGCGATTCATCTCTTTACGCACTCGCTCCTGAGTTAATATCGAATCAATTTTTTTCAGATTGAATTCCAACGGCTTGAAAGAGCCCAGCAATACCGTATCAGATGACAAATCCTCGGCGCTGAACAGCATGACATGTGGATAAACCGCTGCGAACGTCCGGAATATCGTTTTGATATTTTCAGGCGACATTTCATACAGCTGTACCCATTGCCCAAACACACCGTCTTCCTTCAGCGCCCGTGAAGAAGATTCAAATGCGTCGCGAGTGAACATATTCGATACACCCGTAATCCATGGATTTGACGGTTCTGATATAATTACGTCATACTTCTTCTTTGAACTCGCCAAAAAATTTCGCCCATCATTGGCAAATATTTTCAAGCGATCATTGATTACAAAAGTATCCGGATCTATCCAGTTGAATTTCGCTGAACGCTGATTGCGATAGACCAGATGATTCACATCAAATTCGGGTTGCGCCGGCGCGCCTTCAACACCGCCGAACACAGATGAAGCTTCAATCACGGCGCTCTCCAACTCCACGCAGTCCACATGCTTCACCGGAAACTCCAATGCCGCGCCGACTGTTACACCAGATCCGTACCCGACAATTGCCACGTCCAAATCCTTGGGCCCTTTTGGATGAAACAGCAACGGGTACGCGGACACCATCACCTGCGTGGGCATGTCATCTCCATTGGACGCATCCACTTTACCATTGTTTTTCAGCGCGATATGACGTCCCCACATTTCAATTGAAACGGTTGTTGTCACGCCGTCGAAATAATACTTAATATCAGGAGCGCCCCAGGACTCTTCATCGAGTGCATCTTCCATCAGCGAAATGCGAAACACACCAATGGTCAGCTTCGCCGGATCCCATCCCGGCGCATAAAACAAAAACAACACCGCAAGAACCGCAGCGGGGGTGACCATCGCAACGCGCGTTGGCAGTTTGAACCGCGGCATCACCAGCAACAAAGACAATCCGACGGCAACGTATATTCCCAACGAAAGGAAATAGGAAGTTTGCATTCCCGCACCGCCGAAGGTTCTTGAAAACAGCGGAACAAACACAAATGCAGACAAAAACGACCCGCAAATCGCTCCCAAAGTATTTAACGCATACACACTCCCCACATCCTTGCCTACAGTCTCGATACTACTGGATATTGCCTTGATGGTCAGGGGAAATGTCGCTCCCATTCCGAATGTTACCGGCACCACTGGAAGCGAAGCCACAACAAACATGATAAACTGAACCAGCCCCACATGTTCTTCATAATCGTTGATATTCGCGGTTACCATTCTGGCAAACAGCTTCGGTAAATCGTCGATGTATAAATAACTCAACATCGCCAATGCTGCGATGAACAATTCCACCAACCCCAAAATGAACACGGGATTTTTCAAACGTTTTGACAATTTGGAAAAAACTGCGGAACCCAACGCCAGCCCCACCAGAAATGCGATGAGTACAATGGCAAAGGAATACACTGAAGAACCGATAATCATCGCCATGGCGCGATTCCACACCACCTGAAGGTTCATCGAAGCCAGGCCGGACAAAAAGAACGCGGCCATGACAAACCATTTCGCAATCGGCGGCGTGGGATACGATTCCACCGGTTTGTCGATGATGCCGTCCGCATCGTCAAGTTCGATTTCGGCTTCAGCGTCTGCATCATCGGTTGGAATCAGCCGGTTGCGGTACCACACAATCACCGCGCAAAGAGACAGGTTGATGACGCCTGCCGTGACGTTGGTTGCCCAAAGGCCGATGGTTTTCAACAAAATAAATGTGGCGCCGAATACACCCAGCACCGCCCCAATCGTATTTACCGTGTACAGTAGTCCGATGCGTTGACCGATTCGCTTCATATGAGATGCATTGCGCATGAAATGTCGCGAAAGAAGCGGTAGGGTGGCGCCCATACATGTTGCCGGCACTATCAACACGAATGCCACCGCAATAAAGCGAACCAACGAAAACAACATGAAATTGTTTCCGAGGTGTGCAGACATCCAACTGTTGATGGACGGATACATGTGATGAATAATCAGCGGAATCACAAACGCACAGACACCGACCACTCCCTCCGCTACCGCATAGGCGACAACCGGTTGTTTGATGCGATCGGCATACTTTCCGAACAGCCATGACCCGAGTGCGAGCCCACCCATGAAACAGGTCAGCACGGTAGACACCGCCAGAGTCGTCGCACCGAATACATGTTCGAGATATCGAATCCAGATGGTCTCAAGCGTTAAACTGGAAAACCCAGATAAAATAAATGCGATAAGTACTATGGGGTGCACAGCTGTTCCTTGGTGAGAAAGGAATTCACCGCCTTAGGCGGCGCCTCCGCGGTCCTGTGACCATTTGGCCGGGTCTTGCTGCCAGGCGGCAATAATCTGTTTCTGCGCCGGGCTCAGTGTTCCGAGCTCTTCCGCCACATCCATCAGCGTATCGAAAGAAGTGAGCGTATCAAATGCCATATGCGCTTCTTCAAATTGGGTTGCCGCCACCGACAATCCATACGTAAAAATAGCGGCGACCCCCAGCAGTTTGCCTCCCGCATCCGCCACGCCCTGCGCCGCGTCGATGGAACTTTTTCCGGTGGAAATCAAGTCTTCTATCAACACCACTTTCTGCCCTTCAACCAATGTCCCCTCTATTCGATTCTGCTTTCCGTGACCTTTGGCACTGCCGCGAACATACACCATCGGCAGATTGAATAAATCGGCCACCCATGCAGCGTGAGGAATTCCCGCAGTCGCGGTGCCGGCGATCACATCGGGCATCCAGCCGTTGTTTCGAATCAAATCAGAAAACGCCGACGCCACTGTTTTGCGATGTGCCGGGTTCGAGATAATCAATCGATTGTCACAGTAGATGGGCGAGAACCGACCGGAGGCCCAAGTAAACGGTGGGTCGAGTTGTAAGGCGACAGCATTCAGTTCCAATAGTATTTTCGCAATCTCTTTTTTCATATGTGCTCCCAAAATCGTTGTTCAATTGCTGCAACACAATAGCGTTACCTGTTTTGCATATTCGGTCTGGTGAAACTTACCAAGTCAAAAATGATATCTTCCTTGTTATTGGAAGAATAAGTTACCCGCCTTCGCACCATTCCAATTCCCGGCGCAAACCAGGTGGACTCCTTTTTATACGGTTCGATGGAAAGCTCATCCAACACTTTCCGTCGCTTCTTCCGCGTGATGATTTCCATTCGACTGGTCCATTGAACGTGGTACGAATCAAACACACCGGCGGGAACGATCACTTTTTCTTTCACCTTTATCTGGGCTCTGTCGGTCTGCACCCCCACCGCGGGCTCCTCAACAATCTGATTGTTTTTTCCCCGGGTGCGATACGTCAGATTTCGGGTTTGTTTGTACTGCCAGACCGCATCTTCTATCACGTATTTCAATTCGGGAATCCACGTTCCCTCTCGGTCAACGATTTCCGCCCCCCAAAAGCGACGCGGCGCCGAAAACGGCAAATCCTCAATCTGCACGGCGCCGTCCGTCAGCCAGATCTTTTTCGACACCAGCGTTTCCCCGAACCCCATCTGCACTTCTCCCGCCGAAGAAGCGGTCGGCGCCTTGATTAGTACAATATTCCATAGCGGTTCCGGAATGAGTTCACGGGTACCGGACACCAGATACCGCCAATGTCCGCCCTCCACCATCGGAAACAGCCGATGGGGAACATTCATCATCGGCGCAATCTGTTCCGTTGGATTCAATTCTGCCGAAGATGTCATATGACCGCCGCTCGAAGAGGTATCGGTATCGACGACCGCGTCGAAAGATGGCGCTGTTTCCGCAGCCGGCCACAACACCGCAACCAGTAAACCGACGGCAACCAATACTAAAATGGTATCTCGCACCCAATGCATAGACAGAAGAGTGTAATGGAAAATAAAAAGAAAGAAAATGTATAAACGGTTTCCGAGAGGATGTATCTTTTTTATTCGCAGCCCAGATACTCGCAGATGGGCGTTGTTGTTGAGGTTACCTCACCAGTTACAGAATCAACTTCTTGCGAAATAATGCTGTAATTCACGTTGCCGGCGATATAGTCAGCGCAAGTCATGAATTCATCCAATCCTTCACTGCAGGAGCTCGCGGCGGTGGCATCTTTTGTACAAAACGCAGTGCACAAGTTTCCGATCGCACCACCGGTACACGCAGACCATCCGCCATCAACACCGCAATAGGTATGCAGCGTCACAGTGAACTCCGGTGTTTCCACTTCCTTTCCACCTTGTGTGTGACCTAAAAATCGCACGACGCCGTACATCATGCTCGGCATGTTTCCCATCGCATTCAATTGGGCAATAATGGTATTTCCCGCTGCTTCAGACGCTGCAACATCCGCCGGCACCGCCACGTTGTTCGTTCGCAATTCATCGGCATACCAAGCATAAAAAATCGCATCGGCAATCTCCACAGGAGAAAAATACCGACATCCATATTGCTGACGAATTAAATTCGAGGTTTCAGATGTCATCAATACCGCACTGAGCAGGTCTGTTGACTCGGGTGCGATATAGTGATTGTACTCAAAATATTCGGTTCCCCCAACAGCGCCTTCGCCGGGAATCAAGGTATAGACTTCATACCCGTCAACAATTATCCCATTTGACTCTGAGCGCAATCTTCCGTAATCCTCCTGTGACATCACCGCATTTGTCGCCAAGTACGTTATCCCCGGACTACTAACCGTCATCATGTTCAACGTAAAATCGGACTGTACTGCGTCACCTGCTGAAATTGAACAATCTGGAGGTTCGGGAGTTGCTTTCGCATGCTCAATATAGAATGACTGTTCGTTGTCGACACATCCCACAATTCCCAACGTAAACAGCGCAACCAGTAAAAATGTTATTCGCCTCATCGGAAGCCTCCTTGAAATCGGCCCAAAGGCTGTGTTCTGTATTGTATTATACTTCATGCTGCACATAGTTTCACCTTCGTTCTACTGGCCAATGCTCTCCGCGCGATTGACGATGGTCGGAGTAATGAAAATCAGCATTTCCGAACGTCTATCCGAATCCGAACGGGACTTGAACAGCCATCCCAGGATTGGAATATCACCGAAGAACGGAACCTTCTTGTAACTGCGACCGTGGTTTCTCGTAAAGATACCGCCGATTACCGCTGTATGACCATCGTTCACGAGCAGCTCCGTTTTGGCTTCGCGCTTCAGAATGGTAGGATCGCCTCGGGCGCCTTTGTTATTGAAGTCCGGTTCATCCCGCGTCATGTTGATGGCCAGCAAAATAGACCCGTCCGCGGTCACATGCGGAGTCACCGTGAGATTCAGCTTGGCTTCTTTAAACGATGTCTGAACACCGCTGGCCGAAACCCGGCTGTACGGGATCATGGTACCCTGCTCAATATGCGCTTCCCGGTTGTCGAGTGTCAAAATTTTGGGGGAACTCAGAATCCGCAAGGTTCCCTCTTCCTCCATGGCACTCAGCCGCAGATTGAGATTGGCGTTATTCGCAATGGAACCCAACGATATGCCTAGCGCACCACCGGATCCGGTACCGGTTGCCGCCGGCAGATTCACCGCGAAATTCGGATTGGGTTGCCCCCCCGAAACGGGTGTCAGTCCGGCCAGCGGCGCATTGCTGTCCGTGGCACCACCGGCAACACCCACGGTACTGGGGAAAGCCAGCCCTGTCGGGTTACCGGTTGCCGCGCTCGCCGAGAAATCACCGCCCCACTGAATACCGATTTCACGGGCGTAGGTACTGGTGGCTTCCACAATTCGTCCCTCAATCAGCACCTGAGGGGTCTGGGTGTCCAGATTTCGAATCAACGCTTCAATCTGGTCCAATACCTCAGGAACATCACGAGCAATAATCACATTCGTGCGGTTATCCACCGACAGTTTTCCGCGGTCGGTCAGCAAATCATTCGCACGGGGCATCAACTCCCCAGCTGTCGCATACGATACGGGTATCAACCGTGTTTCAAGCGGTTTGAGCTCCTTACTCATTTTGATCCGCTCAATGGCTTTTTCGTATTCCGCTTCCAGCACGGCAAGAGGCGCCACGCGAATCAGATTTCCCTGTCGTACTTTACCAAGCCCTTTGGTCTGCAGAATCACATCCAGTGCCTGATCCCAAGGTACATCACGCATCCGAATCGTCACCGACCCGCTCACATCGTTTGAAGTGATGATATTCACATGCCCCACATCTGCCAGCAGACGAAGAATATTGTGAATGTCAGCGCTCTTGAAATCCAAATCAATTCTGCGCCCCGTATACTTCTCTTTTCGCTGTGACAAATCCGCCAGCGTCACCGAATACGCGGCGGTACGCTCCGTCGGATACCCGTAGGACTCATCATTTTCGCGATGAACCACCCGCGTCGACGAGCCGAGCGGCTGAACGGTCTCTTTGGTTTCTGTCTGGGTATCAATGAACGACCATTCGATGACACCGTCTCGTACAGACACTTTGTTTTTCGCGAATCGTCCCAACTTCACTTCGACTTTCACTTTGCCGTTCTCGCGATAAGAACTGATAGAACTGATCACGCCGCCGAAATCCCGCACATCCAAGGTGCGTTCCAGCATGGGCAACAATCGGGCATCCGAAAACTCCATCACAACGGTTCGGTTGTTTCCTTCCGACTTCGAATATTTGAACTCACCGCTGCCGCTGATCACCACTTTCTGGCTTGCCCCCTTGTTCACGAACTTGATATCTTGAATCGCGTTGGCAGCGTTTTCGTTCCCTTTTTCAGATACAGCCGGCTCACTCTCTACCGCGAGCGGCGCCACTTTCGCGGCAACTGCTGCACCCTTACCGTTCTTCTTTTCCTGAAGCTGCGCCAAACGCTGCATGCGAAGTTCTTCCTGCGTCAATTTCTCCCGTTTCGGAGCAGTTGCAGATTCACTTGAAACCTCCGGGGCAGCCCCCTTCTTTTCGCTCATCTGTTTGGCCATTTTTTCCTGCGCCAGAATGGCGGCATCAGCCTCTTTGCGAGCGTCTTCAGCACGTTTCTCCGCGCTCGCACGTTCGGCGTCAGCCTGCTTGGCCGCATCTTTCGCACGTCGCAACGCGTTTTCTTTTTCCGCTTCCGCGGCCTTGGCCTGCTCTGCCGCTTCATCCGCCTTCTTCTGCAGTGTTGCAATCAACTCTTTTTGCGACAGAATCGTCTGGTTGGCGTCCTGCAGACGCGATTCCACATCGTGAATTTTCGCCATCACCCCTTTGGTTTTTGATTTGGCTTCCTTCTCAGCAACTTCAGCGCGCTGTACTCGTTCTTCGGCCGCTTTCATTTTTGCAGCCGCTTCTTTCTTCAGTTTTTCCGATTCACGCACCACGCGCGCTTTTTCCGTTTCCAGCGATGCAACGGCCCGCTCTTTTTCCAACTTGGCCTGGCGCGCTTCCGACTCCGCACGTGCCACTTCACTGCTAAGGGTTGCCAATTGCTTTTCATAGGCAGCCTGTTGCTTAGCCGCGTTTTTTTCGGCATCAGCCTTCGCCTGCTGAGCGCGTTTGCTTTGTTTTTCTGCGACGCGCAGCGCCGCCATCGTCTGTTCCAGTTTTTCATCTATTTCAGCGAACTGCTTTTCAGCACTTGCGTACCGTTTTTTGGCTTCTACAGTTTCGCGCTGGCGCTGCTGCAACTTGCTATACAGCGCATTTCGATCTTTCTCTCCGGCAGCCCGATACGCAGCCTCGGCTTCCCGTTGAGCATCCCTGGCAGATTTTGCTTCTTTTTTTGCTGCCTCTTTCTCAAGAAATGCCTCTCTAACACTTGACTTCATTACGTTCACATCAGCCTGCGCCGCTTCTTTCGCACGATTTGCCGCAGCAGCTTCTCGTTTCGATTGTTCAAGCTCTGATTTCAGCGCCGAAAGTCGTTTTTCAAGGCGATTTCTTTCTTTCTGATCTGCCTCGGCCGCTTTTTGCGCGTCTCTTACTTTGCGCGTAAGAGTGGCAATCTGTCTGGCGGCATCCGCTTCAAATCGCGACAAAGTGTCATTACTGTCTTTCGAATTCTGCTGTTGCGCTCTCTGCAACCGAACCAGCTCTTTTTGCGCGGCGTCCGCCTCTTTTTGAGCCTGCTCCAATTTCGAATCGTAATGCGCCTGCTTGGCTTTCAGTTTATTGATTTCAGCGCGCGCCATTCGCCACTTCACTTCCGCTTCGGAAGCCCCGGCCTGTGCTTGTTCGACCTCTTTTTGAGCCTTCGAAATTTCGGCTTTCGCGTTGTTCGCCTCTTTTTTCGCGGCAGCCGCTTCCAGTCGCGCCTGAACCACTTCTTTTTGGGCTTCCTTTTCTGCTTTTTGCACCCGCTCATCCGCAGATTTCTGCACCGCATCAATGCGCTCTTCCGCATTGGCGAGAGAAATCACCTGTTCACCGGGAGCATTCTCCTCGGGAGCCGCCTCTTTCGCAGCCGGGCCACCGCTCAGAGTGACCACAAGCGAGTTTCCTTTCACCTTCACCCGATAAGAAGCTTCCTTCTTAAAATTAATCATTACCCGACTCACTCGAACTTTCCCGGTCGTGAATTCCGATACCGCAACCCCCCCAACCAGGTTCGTCGATTTTTCAAGCAGTGCAGGTACCCCCTTCAGCGAGCTGTTCGCCAAATCCAGCACCAGCCGCTTGGGCGTCGACAATTTGAACGCGGTATACATAGGTCGACTTGACCCTTTTACCGTGATCACCGTCTGGCCACCCCGTTGAGATACGTCCACTGCGTGGATCGTATTCATCTTTTTGGGAGCTGCCGCAGTTGTGGTGCCGGCGCAAACGACCACCACAAGCGCAACAAACAACGCTTTTAACATTCTGGTTTGTGTGATTCGGGACTTATTCATTGTCCACTCCTTTTCCCACAGAGAGCATCAATCATGCACATGAACTCACATGTACACCTATATGTGATTCTATCCTACACCATCCCACAAGGTGGTTTCAAATTTTTCACCCAATTTTTTTTATTTTTTTTTACGGGGGGTCTAATCTTGCGGATACAGCGGCATAAAACGGGTTACATCATCGGGTGTTGGGGTTAGCGGATCATCGCGAACCAGGTATATGCCTCGCTCTTCTTTGGCACCGGAACCGTGAATGCGATGAACCTTCCAGTTAATCTGAATTCGTTCCGCGCCATTTCCCGGATCTATATAATCGGCTTTTCCAACATAGTCGCCGCGACGAAGAATGAAGCCTTCGTTATTGGGGGGTACCACCATCGCGCGGGGATCACCGACGTTTGTGATAATGGCGATGAGCCGAAGTTGCTCAATATCGTATTCTTCGAGCTTGATCTCACGCTGAATCGATTCATGAACTTCGGGCTTGGGCAAGATCACTTCGATAAATGGACGAAAAGGATCTCTACGCTTTATACTCTCGATAAAATCTGTTTCGGCAATTTTCGGCGAACGAATCGACGCATTGGATTTCGCTTCATTTTCATTCAAAACCGCCCCCGCCCCGTTTGCCTCAAGCGCCTGTTTCGCCTCGGGTGACGGTGTGCCGATGGGTGTACCTGTTCCTCTTCTGAAATCCTGATTGGACTGTTCTTCTTCGCATGCCAGGAAACCGATACAAAGCGCGAGTATAAGAATGAACATTCCTCTTTTTATGACTGCATTTTGCATGTTTTCCTCTATCATTTTGCCTTGTCCAGAGAACGGAAGGTGACCGCTCTCACACTGGCTTTCATCACCGCACCATTCTCACTGATCTTCGGCTTATCAAAACTGATGTTGACGATGTTTATGATTCGATCCAACTTTCCAACCTGGTAGAAGAATTTTGACAGTTGCAGAAAGCTTCCCTCAAGCTCCAATTTTACCGGAATGGTCGCATAATATTTTTCCGGCGCCTCCGCCATCGGCGTCACCGAAAGTATTTCCAAACCGGTCAGTTCCGCCACTGAATTCAAATTATTCAGGAAAGAGGCCATTTCGCTCTCCACCGGCAACATCTGACGCTGCTTCACAGAGGCGATTTTCAAATCTTCCATCCGCTGCACATCTTCATCGTAGGTTTTTTTTCGCGCCTGGGCTTCTGCGAGCTTCGACTGCATCTGGGTGTGTGCTTTTTTTACACCCTGAAGCTCATCCAAACTCGGAGAATAATAGAACTGCCAGAAAACGAGTCCGACCAACACCACCACAACCCCCAGCACAAGAATTTTCTTGGCAATCGGCATCTTTAAAAACTGGTCAAGCATGCTTTATATCTCCCTTATCGATACCTTATCTTGCCGGCCAATTCGAATGAAACCACATCAATGGCTTTCACGCTATCTGCCCCCCTGCCGCCGCTGCCCGTCTTACTCAACTTTGTAGACACCAACTCACTCGAAATAAAAAAGGAAGACAAATTAATCCGACGCAAAAATTCAGCCACATCTTCATGACTGACACCTTTCCCGTGGATGGTTACGTTCTTGTCTTTCTCTTCAAATTTCTCCAGCCATACCCGCCTGAAATCCCAGTTTTCATCGTACCCCCGGGATGGATTCTTTTTAATGATCTCCTGATACTCTGCATCGGGAATCGTAGGCTTACCGTCTTTCGACAACACCCGTGACAACTCCAGCATCACCTGAACCGGGCCGGTCCGAGCTGCCTGCAATTCTGCGATCGCACTCTGTCGTTGTTCATGCTCCGAAATCTCTGCCAGAATCTGGTCATGTCCCGCGACGCTTTGCTGAATTCGATTGATCTGCGCCTGCAATGAGCTGTTCACGTTCTTCTGCTCTGCGATTTCGTTGTCGAGATTAAAACTCATGACCGAAGCCACAACAAGCTCCACCACGATCACGAGTACGCCGATAATCAGATGATTTCGCCCTGCTTCTTTACGCCGGTCTTGCTTGATCGGCAAAAGGTTGATTCTGATCATTCAGATTCGCTCCTTTTGCTTTCGAAGCGCCAATCCCAAACAGATTGATGCTTGCGGCGCTTGAGACTTAAGCACCTGTGGATTAAATTTTCGTTCGTCATACATCACGCGCCGGAACGGATCCAAAAGCTCCACCGGAACCCTGGAGCGCCGTTCGATGGACGTACGCAATTGCAGAATGTTGGCGGTGCCGCCCGTAACAAAAATTTTCTGCACGTCTCCACGACTGGATGTCGCCATATAAAAATCAAGCGATCGTTGGATTTCTCCGGCCAAAGAATCCACCACACTGCCTACAATTTCATCCACCTCGCGGGGAACCACCTCGTTGGTTCCTTCATCTCCCCCTGACTTATACGCTTCCGCTTCTTCGTAACTCACCTGCAACTGCTTCTGAATCTCCTCGGTAATCATATTCCCGCCGTTTGAGATATCGCGGGTAAACTGAGAGACGCCGTCACAAACAATATTTATAGTGGTTACTTCAGCCCCCACATTCAGCAACGCCAATGTTTCGTTGGGGGAATATCCGTAATTCAGCTCGTAGACATTCTGAATGGCGAACGCATCGATGTCGACCACCGCCGGGCGCAATCTGGCTTCGGTTACCACTTCAACCAAATCCTGAATTTCATCCTTTTTGGCAGCTACCAGAAGCACATCCATCTGGCCGGCTTCCGGATTCGACGCTAAAATGTTGTAGTCCAACTCCACTTCAGAAATATCAAACGGAATATGCTGCTCCGCTTCCCACTGAATCTGTTCTTCCAGTTCGTCCGGTTTCATCTGAGGCAGATTTAATTTTTTAATAATGACGGAATTACCTGAAATCGACAGTGCGACTTCTTTCTGGGCAATCTTCAAATCCCGAAACAATTTTTTCAAACTATCCACCACTGCGCCGTGGTTCATCACGTGGCCGTCCACAATGGACTGAGGCGGTAATTTTTCAATTCCATGTTTCAGCAAATGGTAACCTTTGCCGGATTTGCGCACTTGCAGAACCTTGATTGAAGAGGTTCCGATATCCACGCCTATTAAATGCTTTCCTTCAAATAACATTTAATCATCCTCGAATACTTTACGACGATCGGCGACTTTCAGTCCCAACGCCTTCAAGATTTTTCGTTTTGTATCCATCCTGCAGCCGTAGCCGTTTTCAATACGAGTGATGGTTAGAACCGAAAGCCCGGCTTTCCGCGCCAACTCTGCCTTACTCATCATGTTCTCTATTCGAAGCTCCCGCAAATGATTGCGCATCTTCTTTTCAGAAGGGGCAGTCACTTTGCCGTCGACATCTTTGGACTCCTCTTTGGCGGCTTCCGCGCCGACTTTCGAGATTATCCCCGATTCATCTGTCATCACTATCCTCCACCTACTGAAGGGTTCAAAATGTTGTTGATCGATTTTCCCTTACAGGAGCATCTCTCTTCAACCAGATACCGTGGCTGATGCAGCCGTAAATAAAAATAAAAGCTTCACTTCAAACGTTTAATTGTCAAGAAAGTTACATTTAATTTACACATAATTTAACACTCAGTTATAGTAAAATAATTGCATATTTTGTGTCCTCCTCATTGTCGCCTGTATCTTTCCGACGGTCAAATTTTTTGCATAATCTAGTTTGAAAAACCATACACTGTTCCACAGGGTATAATATGACCCTGGGGTACCCATAGACCCCCCTTTCGAGGTGGGTGGTTTTTCCCGCAGAATATCTAAAATCACCTGTGTTAGTTATGACAGCACCGAACCACTTCCACCCCACCACAGGGTCTAATAGTACCCACCATCTATACTGGAACAGATCTAAACAGCTGATATTACAAAGCTTTTCATTTAGGCACATCCCTTGCTACTCACCCACCCATCAAAACTCCAAAAAAGGACACGCAACATGGCAGCTGAAACAAGTAATACTCAAAGGGGTAAAACCAAACCCGCCATCGATGAAAACTTGATCCGTAAACATATGCCGCTCGTACAGAAAATGGCGCGCCGCATGGCATCCAGAGCGCCGGCAAGTATTGCGACAGACGATTTATTCAGCGCCGGGTCCTTGGGACTGGTTGACTCTGTTCTTCGCAACCGCGGCGGAGACGGCGCATCCTTCGCCTGCTACGTGCGAATGCGTATCCGCGGGGCAATATACGATGAACTTCGCGCCAATGATTGGCTGCCCAGACGCAGCCGTTCCAAAGATCAGGAAGAGCAGACCAGCGGCCCGGCCAAACCGGTTGCTGTTATTCGCTTCGATGACTTACCCGCCGGCCCGGAGAGCAATCCGGAAAACAAAGAGCGTCGCACCAACCCGTTCGATGCGCTGACCGCAAAACGTACATTGGAAAATCTGCAGGAAGCGCTCTCAGCCATGCCCAAACGGGACCGTCTTGTTCTTCATTTGCACTATTTCAAAGGGATGCAAATTCGTGAAATCGGCCGCCTTCTCGGCGTATCTGAAGCGCGTATTTCCCAAATTCACCACCGGGCGCTTTCCAGAATCCGCCCGCTGATTAAGTCCGCCGCCTGATTCTTTCTACTGCATATATCCGAGCTGCCTCAGCTGCTGTTTCAGATCTTCGGGAATGTTCTCATTTTTGTCTTCTTTGGATTCCGGCTTCACCACGACATCGGCTTTAATCTGGCCGCTGCGCCAATCGGCTTTATTCGGTGCACCGATGAATTGACCCAATGCGATGCGCAACGCGCGGCGGGCGAGCGGATACCGTTCATCGACATCGACCTTCTCATCCGGGTCATCCTTTAAGTTGAATACATATGTATTCACCGGCCCCTTCATCTTCAACTTCCAATCTCCTTTACGAACCGCCCACTGCAGATTTCGTTCATCGGCTTCAGAAAAGAAACTCGAAAAAGACGCATCAAACAGATTTCCGACTTCGCCGTTTGCTTCCGAAAGCAGCGATTTACCTTCTACACCCGATTGTATATCATTTCCCGTCGCATCAAGTACCGTCGGCACAATGTCCGATAAATTGGCTTTCACCATCACTCTTTTGTTGGAGGGGACCAACCCGGGCGCACGAATCACCAGCGGCACGTGAAGCAACTCCTGAAAAAGGGTGTGGCCGTGCCCTACCGATTCGTGTTCGAAAAATTCTTCACCGTGATCGGCACACACCACAAATACGGTGTTGTCCAAAACGCCTTTTTTCTTGAGCGTCGCCACAAATTTTCCGAACTGGCGATCGTGATACGTCACCTCCCCATCGTACAAGGCTTCGAGATATCGTTTGTCGCGACTGTTCAACTCCACCTGTTTCCGTTTGTATTCCTCCAGCAGATTCCCGGTGGAACGGGGGCTGACCGGCCCTTCGTACGGGCGGGCATCGTACAACTTCAAATCCTCCGCGGGCGGATCGTACGGAACATGGGGGTCGATAGTCTGCACGTAGGCGAAAAACGGCTTGTCTCCCGCTTCATCGATAAACTTCAGTGTATCGTTAAAAACATTTTCAGCATCACTGTTTTTGGTTTCGCGAATATAATTCACATACTTGCTCCAACCGCGATTGAACCCGAATTCAGTGGCCAGATATCCGTTGGCCACAAACGCGCCGGTCTGGAACCCCTTTTCGCGAAACATCTCGGAAACCATTTTCACCGAGTTGTTCAGTCGAGAAGAATGCCCACGCGCCTTGTGAGAATCCGGGTGCAGCCCGGTAAGCACTGACGCGCAGGACGGCTTGGTCCAGTTGGAATTGGACTGACACTGCTCAAACAGCGTGGATTCCCCCACGAATGCATCGATTGCGTTGGTTTTCACCCGCTTGTTCCCGTAGGATTTCAACTTGTCGGCACGGAGTGTATCCACCAGCAGCACAACGACGTTTTTCTTCTTCGCGCCGACTTTCACCGGTGTCGGTTTCACGCGCACCGCCGGAACGCCCAGCGCAATGCGCGCATTTTCGGCGCCCTTGGCCGTAATGTCGACCTTAACCAGTTTTCCGGCGTATTTTGACAAATCCACCATGACTTCATGCCATTTGTCCTCGGTGAACTCTTTCGTAAAAACCGAATCCGCCGCGGCAGCGTCCACCGGGGTTACCCCCACGCTGAGTGCCACCGGCGATACGTTGGACTTTGAATCGAGAATCGGTGTTCCAACCATGCAAAGAAATGCCCCCGACGGTATTTCCATATAATAGGATAGTGAAATCGGACACGGCAGCATCAGTGAAACGTATTCTTTGTCTTTGGTTTTGTACTGCTGAATCAATTTCTGAAAATGAGGCGGGTTGAACTGTTTGGGCGTCGGGGTTCCCTTCGGAAGTATACGCATGTAATCCACCGCGAAAGAGGACGGCACCCCACCGATGAGTTGCTCGGAAGTGGCGTAAATCAGCTTGAAATAGTTCTCGCCGGCCACCGTCTGCTCCGCTGTAGCACTGACCGTATAAGTGGAAAAATCATCCCCTTTCATCGATATGCGACTAAGCGGCTGATCATTCAGATAGACCGAAAATGATTCGGTTCCCCCCTTTTTCACGCGGAACACAAAATCCACATCGGTCTGCTCAGCAAGATTGAAATACATACGGGAGGGCGACTTTGTGGCCCAGGTATAGGCCACACCATTCATGGAGCTGTCATTCTGCCAACCGCTCATCCACCCGCCATTTGTGTATTTAAATCGAGAAGCCGTTCCAAAATCCACAAATTCCCCGAAATGGTCCAAATCGGCCAGATGCAGGGAATCGGTTAAATCAAAAACAGTCCGCGTTCCCACCCAGGACGTTCCTTTGGCCGCAGCATCTTCTGCCGCGACGTGCTTTCCTTCCTCGGTAGAATCACTGCCGCCGCATCCGAGGGGCAGCGCGGCACCCAGCGCCGCCGCAGAACCGGCAATCATGAAATCTCTTCGGGTCCAATCTCGTTGATTTATTTTTTCTGCCATTGTTTTCACACCTTTGTTCGAACGCCTGGTCATCAAATTACAATATTCCCCACCATTCCACACACCTGCAAGAACAGATGTTTAGTAATCCATATCAGAAAACCCGATACGAAAAAACAAAACGCACGAACTTTTTCGGTTATTTCCGGCGAGACCGCATGAACAGGTCACCGCGCCCGCCCCGTAGGAATTCCGGTGGCAACTGCAATGGGTTGCCTGTACAGACGAATATTTGTACAGAACGATAGGGGCGAAACATTTTTCGCCCAATTACCCGAAAACTAGTTGGTCAGTTTAGAAAGAATCTCGTCCAGATTTTTCAGTGATGCCACAAAACTCTCCTGCTCTGCGGAAGAGAGACGGCCGAACAAACCCTGGTAGCCCTCACGAACTCTGGTGCGACGACGACGCATCAGCTGACGTCCCTGGTCGGTCAGTTCAACAACCACAACACGTCCGTCGTACGGACCACGTACTTTCGTTACCAAACCGGCCTTCGTTAATCTGGCGATCATTTCTGATGTCGTGCTCTGCGCAGAACCCACCAAACGGCCCAGGTTACCCACAGAAATCGGTCCATGGTTGTGAATGACAGAAATCACTTTGTATTGACCATACGATATTTCATCCTGTACTTTGCTGCCGCTAAGCAGGTCCAATCGACGCATCAGCTCCTGCGCCATTTCCTCAACGGTTTCAATCACATTATTGGTGTTGTCGTTGTTTTGATTCATAATATGCCCTCTTCATCCAAAAAACTGTCCAGCGAAAAATTTCACCGGAACTTCCAACCCCATGTCGGAAGTTTTCCAAGATTGCGCCTAGCATAACATGTAATTTCCTTTGTTCAAGACCCTATATTATCAAATCCGTTTTTTTTTTGGAATTCACAAATACTGAAATCGCGTTTTCATTTCTGCAATTCCCGGTGACTATTTTTTATTTTCTAAAACATTTTGCGCCGTTAGAACTCCGATTCATTCGCACAATCGTTCAATTTTTCTGTTTCCTCCCACCATCGTCATCGGCGATGCCGCCAATTCGATGCAGGGTTTCTGTTGACCATGGGACCTTAGGTACGTATCTTGTGCGAGATGAACCTCTACAGTGACTACAGAAATATTCCCCGTGATGAAGTGACGCACGGATCTGTTGTCACCATCGGCAATTTCGATGGTGTTCATCGTGGTCATCAGACGGTCATTCAACACTGTCAGCGCCAATCCGAGCAAAATGGCCGACAATTTATTATATGTACATTTGAACCTCACCCGGCTGAACTGTTCGCGCCGGACAACGCCCCTCCTCGACTCACTACCCCGCAGCGAAAACAGCAGCTTCTATCGCGAACATCACCGGACATTCTGCTGTGTCAAACCTTTGATCGTTCGTTCGCATCAATGACACCGGATGCGTTTGTTTCTGAAGCACTGATTTCAGCCATGAATGCAAAAATGATCGTCGTGGGCAAAAACTTTCGGTTCGGTAAGAAACGCGCCGGAGACATCGGTTTTTTGCAGGAACAGGGACGCAGGTTCGGTTTTGACGTAATCGCCGAAAACCTGCTTTCCACCTCTGAGGACATCATTTCGTCCACGCGCGTCCGCACGCTGATCGCGGAAGGAAATGTGACTCAGGCCGCGGTGTTGCTCCATCGCTACCACGAACTCCCGGGAGTGGTGGTTCAGGGACAGCAGGTGGGCCGTTCTATCGGGTTTCCCACTGTTAACATTGATCCCCAAAATGTAATCAGCCCGAACGACGGCATATACAGCGCGTTTGTCTCCATTGAAGACAACTCCCGTTATCCCGCCGCGGTGTACATCGGAAACCGTCCCACATTACAACACGGCCGTTCCATTGAAGCCCATCTGCTCGATTTCGATCGCGACATGTATGGAAAGCCCGTTACCGTTCATTTCGTATCAAAAATACGTGAAGATATGAAATTCGAATCGCTGGAGCAGCTCACCGCCCAAATTCAGACCGATGTTCGTCAAATCAGAACAGAATTGGAGAAAATTGCATGAAAGACAGCACGCCGCCCAGTGTGCCGTTCACCACTGTGGCGATGGCCGAAATTTTGATGGTTCAGGATTTGATTAAAGAGGCATCGGAAGTAATATCCCGATTGGAGCAGCAGCACCCGGATGATGAACGCGTAAAAGCGCTGCGAAAACGAATGAGCGAAAAAATGGGGCTTGGAATGCCCGAACAACATCCGTCCGCTGCCAGGGGAATCGATCGGATAGAACTCTTTTTCACCGAAGGCAGTCTCTGCATGGAATGGGAGCTCACCGACGAAGGCCTGGCACTTGCAAAACGCGTGGTTCGATATTCCGGTCACACGATCATTCGCCTGTTCACCGCTGCACCTGGTCCACGAGGCGTCCGCACCACTATACAGGACATCGCGATTGAACTCGCGGTGGGCCAGCAGGAAATCAGCGGTACTGCAACGGGCGCGGTATTTACCGCCGCCATCGGATTTCTCGGACGTAACGGCGCGTTTGTTCCCATGGCCCGCGCACTTCCTGTATCCGGTAAAAAATGACAGAAAAAATCGATACGACCTGGAAATCCCGTTTGCGCATGGCGCCGACCGAACCGGTTCACATTGTGTTGGTCAATCCGGAAATCCCGCAGAACACCGGGAACATCGCCCGGTTGTGCGCGGCCACCGGCGCCCATCTGCACCTGGTGGGAAACATCGGCTTCTCGCTGGATGAAAAAGCTGTGCGGCGGGCGGGGCTGGACTACTGGCATCTGGTGACCGTATGCACCCATACCACCTTCAGCGACTGCCTTCACCATATCGGCACCGAGCGTCCGATTCTGTTTTCATCGAAGGCAAACAAAAGTTTTCTGGAGGCGCCGTACACATCGGGATGCACACTGGTGTTCGGCGCGGAAAGTGTGGGCCTTCCCGACGACATTGTATGCCGATACCCCGATGATCAGTACGGTATCCCCACCCTGTCAAAATCGGTTCGCTCGCTGAATCTGGCCAACAGTGTATCGATTGCACTTTATAAAACCCTGGAAGTGACTGGTGCGTTAAATTCCTTTATGCTATCGCCATGATTCAACGATTCGTCGCCACATTGCGGTTTGGGTTCGGTGTCATTCTCATCGTCGGCTGCGGACATTCAACCCCATCCCGGACAGTATCTTCATCTGCGGCAACCGCCACTGTCTCTTCACAGGAAGACACATCCGACCTGTCCGCAGCGTCTGACGGACAACCGGACACTGCGGACCACGCCCTCGATGAACTGGTTGCCAGAGACGCTGCACAGGCCAAACAGATCCTGGAAACCGCGCTGGCATCTGAAAACGATTCGATTGCGCCCTGGGCCGCGGTATTCATCAAGTATCTGCAGATTGACGCCCACGCCGAGACGGTGCAACGCCAATTGACCAGGGGCGCGGCGACGAACGACCTTTTACTTAAAACACTATGCTGGCGCTGGTTGGCCGCTGCGCCGACGACCGCATTGCCTCCCGCGAAAACAGCCGGCGATGACCCGGTCACCCAACTGTTCGCCGCCGTTGCCTACCTAAAACAGCAGAAACACCCCCCCGTTCTGAAAAATGCACTGGCACTTGGGCCATCCACAGTCGACGAGCCGGACAAAATACCATTGAATACATTGATTGGCCGTGCCGCACCGTATGACAACGGCCCGCTCGCGATTGCCATCGCATTTGTGTCAGCCAGGCGAATGGAACTGGCTGAAACCGTGGAAGGAATCACCGTACCGCGGGCAGCCGCACATCGTCAACAGCTGCTGCGCCTGCTGAACGCGAAAAGCGTTCAAAGCCGACCGAACACTGCATCGGACGCCCCGTTTTCCTTCAGTGGAACGACACTGCATCAGTATATAGAGGGTTCTGTCGAAGGACAGCCTATGGAAATGTTGAGAAAAGCCTGCGTTCACAGCACCGACTCTCTTCAACTATCCGCTGTGCGTGCACTGGCCATTCAGGCGACCACGCCCCTTGCCGGTGATCTCGCCGCGGCGGCAGCGGCGATGAACAGCCCTGACGAGCGAATTCGTATGGAAGCTGCGCGAACCTATCTGCTACTGGCGTCCCGCTCCACCAAAGACGAACGGATGAAATAATGAACACACGCGGATTACAACAAACAAGTAGATTCGTCTTCTACGCACTTGTCTTCAGCTTCACGGTGTCCGCTTGCGGCGGCGCTCAAAAAATGCTCTCTCCCGATACTCACCGCGATGCCGCTGCCATTCCCCAAGCCCAAATGATTTTCGGAAACGCATACGCCTATGAACATAAGATCAGAGGAGATATTCTGCTTGCTCGAAATGATTTGGACGGCGCTGTCGACGAATACGAAAAAGCCATTGTGGGCTCGCCGGACGATTCATCTCTTCACATCCAACTGGCAACTGTGCTCCTGCAGAAAAAGCAACCCGAACGCGCACGGGTGCATATCGCCGAAGCGATACTGATGTCACCAGGCAACGGCGAGGCCTGGTGCGCGGCGGCGGAATATCACTTGCAACAAAACGACACAGAAAAAGCCATCGAATCCGCGACGATGGGATACCAGTCCGATCGCACCGATATTTCATCCCTGGTCTGGCTGGCCGAATACTATTCCCGCCGGCAAACAGCGGAACAGAAAAAACGCGCGCTTCAATATTACCAGCTGGCGCTCATTCGCTGCCGTACGCAGGCAGACATCTTTTTTGCCGCCGCGACCGTATCGTACGAACTTCAATACACTGAATTATCCGTGCAGTATTACATTCAGTATCTGGCGTTGCGCGGAGAAAATTTTGACGCCGTTCAAAAAATTGCTAAGGAATATGAACGGTCACAACAAACCAGCGCCGCAGTGTCATTGTATTTCCAGATACTGGCGCAGCATCACCAGGACGATTCGCTTCGCAAACACCTGATTGTACTTTTACTGAAAACCAGACGCAATCGGGAAGCGGTGCGTCAAATTTTTTCCATAAACCAGTTTCCGTCCGATCCTGAAGATATCGTCGAGCGCACGAATTGGCTGATACACGCACACGCCCTCTGGGACGCACGACAACTCATCATCGAGAATTTCAGCGGCGCGCCCACACACCCCGCTGTGAGACTTCAACTGGCGAAAATAGAAACTGCGCTCGGCCGCACTGAAATCGCGTCATTGCTGCTGACATACCCCACCGGAGAATGGCCCTCGGAATACCGGAATGACGTTCAAAAAGTACGAGAAGCTACCGAACAAAACAAATACCAGTACCGGTAATCCTTAATTCGTTCCGTAATTACACTGCGCAGTAAGCCGCGCTACTGAGGAGCTCGTGTGCGAGCGTCTCAGCAGCGCGGTCCATCTACGCTTTTCGTGAATAGCGGAATTTTTGTCATGAATTAAGGAACGAATTTTGGAACGGGAGTACTAGATGTGCGTTCGCGGGAATGGAGAAATCGGACACTCGTTGCGAAAACCATGAGATATGAGTCAGCGTCCTATTTGTTTTAAAAATTGCATACGTGGCATATAGAACCCAAAAAAAAGGGCGGGATCCAGCATTCCCCGCCCGGTTACAATTCTTGGGCTCCTAAAAAGCAGAAGACTGCAAAAGAATTGTACCTGTAAGTGCCCAGAAAAATAAAAAGGAGGGTCAAAACCCAAAATTATTTTTTTTTTTTTGCCGGAGGCAATACGGACAACTTGACCAGACTGGTCAGGTCTATTCTACGGTCACGGTTTTGGCCAGATTTCGGGGTTGGTCCACATCGGTTCCTTTGAAATCCGCCACATGATAGGCCAGCAACTGCAGCGGAAGAACACTCAACAGCGGCGATACTTCAGGGGGGCACGCCGGAATCACAATGCGCTCCATTTCGATACCCGCGCTCTCCTGTTCATTCTCGCTGACCACACCAATCACTTTCCCGCCGCGGGCCATCACTTCCTGCACGTTGCCCACAATGCGTTTGAGCGATTCATCATTGGGCATTACCACCACCACCGGCATGTTTTCATCGATTAACGCTATGGGTCCATGTTTCATTTCGCCTGCGGCGTATCCCTCCGCATGTACGTACGAAATTTCTTTCAGCTTCAACGCGCCTTCCAGGGCGATGGGATAGGAGAGATTGCGGCCTAAAAATAAGGCATCTTTCAAGTGCGCGATGCTGTGAGCGATTTTTTTAATTTCATCGTTCTTTTTCAGCACTTCGTTCATCAATTTCGGAACCCGCATCAGGTTTTCGAGCAGCTCGCGCGCCTGATCTTTGGTCAACGTGTTTCGACGACGACCCAGATGGACGGCCAACATGTACAGCGCCGCAAGCTGCGCAGTAAAACATTTGGTGGAGGCCACACCGATTTCCGGACCGGCGTGCGTGTATAACGTGCCGTCGCTCGAACGAGGAATTGCGGAGTCCACCACATTACTGATGGCCAGAATGCGCGCGGCGCCCGCTTTGGCGATTTTGATTGCCTCCATGGTATCGAGGGTTTCACCCGACTGGGACACCGGAATCACCAAATCATTGGGATCCACCAGCGGTTCCCGCGCCCGGTATTCGCTGGCCAACTCCACCTCGGTGGGTACCTGGGCCAGTTTTTCCAGCCAATACTTGCCCACCATAGACGCATGATACGATGTGCCGCATGCCAGCAGAACAATTCGACGAATCCGCCGCGCGGTTGCGTCGTCAAAACCCATCAGTTCGGTTGCCACCCCCGACCCCTCGATGGACACCCGACCGCGCAAGGTATCTTCAATCACCGTGGGCTGCTGGTAAATCTCTTTCAGCATGAAATGCTTGTAGCCCTCTTTTTCGGCCTGGATGTGTGACCACGTAATTTCTTTTTGCGGTTTTGTCACCGCTTCTCCGGCCATGGTCTCTATTTCTGCGCCTTCGCGGGTCAGCCGGGCCAGCTCCCCGTCTTCCATGAACATCACCTTGCGGGTATATTTTAAAATGGCAGGAACATCCGACGCGGCGAACATTTCACCCTCGCCGATGCCTATTACCAGCGGGGACGCGTTTTTCGCCACAATCAACTCGTCGGGATTATCTTCACTCAACACGGCAACCGCATAGGACCCCTGCACCTTTCCCAATGATTGCCGTACCGCCTCCTTCAGCGACGGTGCGGAAACAATCGCCTGTGAAACCAGGTGCGCCAGAATCTCGGTGTCGGTCTCTGAAGAAAATACACAGCCTTCCTTTTCAAGTGAGGCGCGCAGTTCAAGATGATTTTCAAAAATGCCGTTGTGAATCACCGCGATTTTTCCCACGCGATGGGGGTGGGCATTATTCTCGGAGGGCCGGCCGTGAGTGGCCCAGCGGGTATGACCGATTCCTGTGGAACCGGACAGAGGAGACAGTCGCAGTTTTTCTTCCAGCCCCGCGAGCTTGCCTTCCTGACGACTGATATGAATTTCGGTTCCGCTGTGCACGGCGATTCCCGCCGAATCGTAGCCTCGATATTCAAGTCGGCTAAGCCCGTCGATCACTATCCGGCTGCAGTTCTGACTACCCACATAACAAACGATTCCACACATAAAATACCTCGTTCTTTATAAATCGCGCGAAAAGTACGCCAAAACGGCTTTTTTTCACGTGCTATGTAACAATAAAAAATTGTGATGCAAACGAAAACACTGAATATGCACAATATTTACTGCTCGGATTGTCAAAGAAGCCGATAATTGCTATTTGCTTGAACAAACAGAAGTGTGCATTTCATATAATGCCGCTCACAAGCGAAACGAAGGAGACACGGGTGACGCGTTTTATTGAGGAATTGAAAAAAAGTCATGGGGCCGGAGAACTGCGCGCCGTTCATGTGGGAACGCAGGTGGTGCTGATGGGGTGGGTCGATACGGTGCGAGATTTGGGCGGAACGCTGTTTATCGATTTGCGCGATCGCAGCGGTAAATGTCAGGTGGTGCTCGGTAAAGAACAGTTGAGCAGTGATCAGCTCGAGGTGGCCAAATCGTTTCGCCAGGAGTATGTGGTGGCCATTCAGGGCAATGTGATCAAACGCACCGGCAAAGCGAACCCCAATCTGGCCACGGGCGAGATTGAAGTGCTCGCCACCGACCTGAAGCTGCTCAATCGCTCCAAACCGATGCCGTTCCAGATTGCCGACGAAGTGGACGCGGGTGAAGACACCCGCTTGAAATATCGCTTTTTAGACCTGCGGCGCGCACCGTTGCAACGGGCGTTGCTGATGCGGTCCAAAGCTGCGCTTATCGCCAGAGAGCATTTTGCCGCTGAACAATTCGTAGAAGTGGAAACACCCATTCTGACCAAATCCACGCCCGAGGGTGCCCGCGACTATCTGGTTCCGTCCCGCATCAATAAAGGGAAGTTCTTTGCGCTGCCCCAGTCGCCCCAGCTGTTCAAACAGCTGCTGCAGGTGGCGGGTTTTGAACGCTATGTGCAAATCTGCAAATGCTTCCGCGACGAGGACCTTCGCGCGGATCGCCAGCCGGAATTCACACAAATCGATCTAGAGATGAGCTTTATTGCGCCCGAAGACATTATGGCAATCTGCGACAACATGCTCAAAAAGATGTTCAAGCAGATTCTCGATGTGGATATACAGACACCCATTTCGCAAATCACTTACGACGAAGCCATGCGCCGCTTCGGTGTCGACAATCCCGATGTCCGCTTCGGCATGGAACTGTTCGATGTGACCGATGCATGCCGCGAATCAGCGTTCAAGGTATTTTCCGATCCGGCGACCGGCGGCGGGCTGGTTACCGGTATTGTGGTGGAGGGCGGCGCATCGTTCTCGCGTAAAGATGTGGATGCGCTCACCGATTTTGTGAAAACCTATGGTGCCAAAGGGCTGGCCTGGGTCAAACGCGCAGACGGTGCGTTCAGCGGTCCGGTAGCCAAATTCATTGATGACACGCTCGAATCCGCGCTGCTGAACAACGCCGGAATGAAAGACGGTGATATCGCCTTGTTTGTAGCCGATGTCGACAAATCGACCGCCCGCACTGCTGCTGGACGACTCCGCACCCATGTGGCCAAAAAACAGGGATTGGTATCGGCCGATCAATACGGATTCACCTGGGTCACGGAATTTCCCATGTTCGAAAAAGATGAAGAAACCGGAAGACTCGCTGCCATGCATCACCCCTTCACATCTCCCCGTCCGGAAGATGTCGATAAACTGCTGAGCGACCCGTTGAATGTCAAGACACGCGCGTACGATATCGTTTTAAATGGTCAGGAAATCGGCGGCGGCTCCATTCGTATTCACAACCAGGAGGTGCAGGCCGTCGTGTTTCAGGCGCTGGGTATTTCCGACGAGGAGGCCCGCGAAAAATTCGGATTCCTGCTCGATGCGTTGTCGTTCGGTGCGCCTCCTCACGGCGGACTGGCGTTCGGTTTTGACAGACTGGTATCAATAATGGCGGGGCTGGATTCCATTCGAGACGTCATCGCATTTCCCAAAACCACGCGCGCCGGCTGTCTGATGACCGACGCGCCCTCCACCGTTGATGACGCCCAGTTGGCCGAACTCGGCATCCGGCTGCACTCCTGACGACAGAGGGGGAGAACCTTGCTGCAGTTTCGACTCACAGAAAAAGCGCGCAAGCTGTTTCGATTCCGTGCTGAAAACCTTTCAGAACCGGTGGAGAGTGACGCCTTCCTGGGAAACTGGTACGTCAATATCTTCCGATTGGGCGGCGACCATACCATCATCTTCATGAGTGAGAAAACCTGCCTGTCTTTTGTGTTACTCAACGTACGCGAAGACCATGCGGAAGTGCTCGGCAATGCATTTGTAAACGGACTCGACCACCTGCTCGACGAAGAAAAATTTTCCGAACGCTCCAAACGCCGCATCTTCGAAGGCATTGATATGATGGAACTCGCCAAAACCACCAACCGCTCTCTTCTGGCCAAAATGAGTGCCATCGAAGCGCTGTACCTGCGCCTGGTCGAGCGCGCCGGCGGACTGCACCAATGCGATATTCTCGAAATCATGAAACGGGTAAATCGTTTTCCCAGCGCCAAGCTCGACTATCTCTCCCCCCTCAAAGCCACCAAAAAACTGCTGCGCAACAGCGACGAACAACTGCACTAAACGGTTCCCTTTTCGTCGCATTTGTACCGAGCAAGAGCATTTTTTCAAATCAACCTTACGTTGATTATATGAATGAAGACTCATACATTGTGCTCTTTGACGGTCACTGCAACCTGTGCAACGGCTGGGTTCGCTTTATCCGCAAACGCGATCGTCGTCATCGCTTTCGGTTCACGCCGCTGCAACTTCATCTCAACGTCGTCGATTCCGACAACAAAGAATTATCTACTGTTGTGCTGCTTCACAACGATAGGCGATATGAAAAATCAGAAGCCGCCATTCGCATTCTGTTTGCGCTCGGCGGCTTCTGGCGCCTGGCGTGGCTCTTCTTTGGGATACCCCGCCGTCTACGCGATGCGGTATATGATTTCGTCGCCGCCCACCGACATCAATGGTTTGGAAAAACGGACCACTGCGATTTAGATGAAAACGCAACAATGAGATGAAAGGTTTATTCTGAAGCATCCGCATTTTGGAAGTGCAGTCGCAATCCGGTTTCATCCTCCACTACTATCACGATTTGCGGTACTTCCCCACGGTACCCGGCGTTCTCTGAGCGCAGGCGGCGAAAATCGGTTCGGCTTAAAAATTTCGTCAGCAGCTCAAACGTTGCGACATCTTCAGTTGAAATGCTGCGCTCATCGGATTCAAGCAACGCGAGTTCCAGGGTATCCCGCGCGCGCCTGGCGGCGGTTTCTATGCAGTGGGGACCCACCTGAAGTAAAAGCTGTTTTCTCTTTTTCACAATATCGGTAGTACCATCGAACCCTGCTACTGTCGCGTGAACACGGCTCCCTCCCAATATTCTTCGGCATACTCGGGCTCATCTTCGGCCAGCAGCATCACATCGTTGGACAGGGGCTTCAGCGTATAAACATACCATTCATCCGTGGTTCTCAACACCAGGTACTCGCCCTCCTGGGAAACTGTTCCCGACAACGCGTTGTCTCCATTGTCGGTTCCCTCATCGATTTCGCCCGAAAACGACCAGCGCCACTCCTCCTCCCACGACTCCGTGCCGATAAATGTATCGCCCGAAATATTCAGCGTCAGCGTTTCCACTTCAGAATATATCTCGTATTCATCACCTGCCCGCTCGTCTTCTTTTTCTGCCTCGAATCGCTTCCAGGTGCCGTCATACCCGTCACTACCGCCGTCTGTTCGAATCAACGCTCCCAGAATCAGCTGGTCGCCCACAACCGCCGCCGTGCTCGATGTTTGAAAAAACTCTGTCCAGGTCACGCCGTCTTCAGAATCCGTTACCTCCATTACAGCACTGAATATGCTGCCTTCCAATTCCCAAGACATATCGTAGGTTTCATCCCAGTCCGCCCCTTCCACATCGACATACGTGCGATATACAGCGCTGCCGTCCGCATTAATGTCAACTTCATCGTACATACCGGATTCAATCGACCCCATGGTCCAGGTGCCCACAATCTGAGATTCGGTAATCGACGCACCGGTTTCCGACGTCAACCCCTCCTCGGCTGCCGCTTCGATATAGTAATTATCGATTGCAGGGCCGTTGTCGCCTGTGTTGTCATCACAGGCCAACGTACCAAGGCACACCCCGATTAGAATCAACAGTGCCGTGGATGTAGATGGTGTCATTGAATTGGTCATAGAACTTCCCCCCATAACTTTAAAATGTTTGCGAATCTGTTATGCGTTAGCATTTAGCAAAAAAAATGCCAATCCTCCACAAACCGAATTTTATGCCATATTCCCCCAATCCTTCCCAAACGCCGTATATTTTTTGCCATCAATCCACCCGCTGCGCTGACTGCCAGTGGCATTCGGTACACAGTGCGGATTGAGAACTATTTCGCCAGGGTTGAAATCGAACAGAAATACAGTAAAATAAAATCGTACGATGCGCCCGTCAGCGAAACCGGAAGATCCTCTCCGATGGGCGAAAGACGTATCTGGAGGTAACCATGCGAAAATTCCTATTCACCGTTCTTGTCAGTTCGCTGCTCATCGGAAGCTGTGTGTCATTGGAAGAGGCGATGGGGGGCGGTTCTTCAGATACCGATACCACAAACGATGGCAACTCATCCTCAAACGAAGAAACGGACGTGACTCTTCAGTTCGGGGCCATTCAGACATCGGACGGCACCAACACCATCGGTACCGTTGTCACCACAAACCAAGATGAAGCGATTGTGGGTATTTTAAACGAAGGCAGCGACACGCAAACCATGGCGGTGGTGTATCACCAGCTGCCGAGCGGCGATAATGTTATTGTTGTTCCCCAGCAGGGTGTGTACCAGCCGCTTCCCGACGTGGTATACCTGAACGACACCACCACCATCGAATATACCAACTGGGATTTTTCCAGCTATACCGTGGATGTAGTGGTCACCGAGGGCGATTCGCAATCCACCTATACCGGAATCAACTTTATGGACATCATCACCGAGTTAGACCCCCAGATGATTTCGCCCAGTATGCTGCATCCATCGTTCATCGCACCGGAGGATCGCCAGATTTACTACGACACCGCCAAACTCAGCTGGACCGTGCTTCGCATGGGCACCTGTCTCGTCAGTTTGAGCAGCGCAGTTCCCACCGGCGGAACCTCACTGGTCATTGCGTCTGCCAGTTGCGCTGCGGTAACCAAAGAGGGTCTGGGGCTAGCCCTGTTCGGCATGGAACAGCAAACCAGCTTCGATACGTTGATGAACACGCCGGAGTTTGTGCACAGCTTTCTGGATTCGGTAGCCACCGATTGTCTCGGCGTCCAGGAAAGCGGTTTGTCTTTTGATAGACTGCGGGAGGGGTTGCGGCAATGTGCCGGGGGCGCCGTTACGGCGGTGCAGGAAGAAGCCCAGTGGTACATCGCCAAGGACGGAACACCTTGCGTCGTCGGACAGCCTTGCAGCGGAGACAGCACGGACGACAGCGACGACAACACCCAGACCGACGGCTTTATTTCGGCATGTAACAGCGCATCCACCAACGGCACCTGCGTCAACTATTCCGGAGACAGCGCCGCGTACACCACCAGCGAACAGATGTCGTGGTGCGAAACCGATGATTTATATCAAAGCACCCCCTGCTCAGATTCTTCTGTGGTCGGTGTATGCAATGACCCCACGTATTTGGACCAATACGGCGTGGCGGTCGACGTGCAGGTGGTTTTCTATTCCAACATGTATGCCGTCGACGGCGTCGCCCAAACCACTTGCGACACCCTGCAGGGCACCTTCAGCACCAGCAACTGAGATTTGGTTTCAGTTCTTGTTTTCGCACAAATGCCGAGGTATATTTCAGGCATGACCGAATCGTCACTGGAACAATGCATTCAAGAATACTTCAGCACATCAGAGGATGTTCTGCTAGTGGCCCTGTACGGTTCCCATGCGACAGGAACCGCGACCCAACAGAGCGATATCGACATCGCCCTTTACCTGCGAAATCCAATGACAACAGATCGAAAGATGGAAATCATATCAGAACTTGGGCCCCTGTGTCAGGCTGAACTCGATGTTCTGGATTTGCACCAAGCCTCTGCGCTGCTCTTCAGACAGGTTTTCACCAAAGGAAAAATCCTGATCAATAAATCGTCTGTCGCGTACGAAAAACTGCTAACGCGACTGGTATACGATGAAGCTGATTTCTTGCCGTTAGTGCGGCGAACTTTAAAAGAACGGGCTGACAGGTTTATTGATGGACATTGATTTAATACATAGCAAGATAGACAGTCTTCATCGGTGTATTGCGCGAATTGAGAGCAAGGTACCTTCCAGTGCGGAGGTGTTGCGTGCCGACCTTGATCGGCAGGACATCATTATTTTAAATTTGGAACGTGCGATACAGCAGAGTGTCGATATTGCGATGCATATCATCAGTCAGCTTTCTGAGGCACCGACTGCATCATCTATGGGAGATGCGTTTTCCGTACTTCAACAGCAGGGCATTATCGCGGACTCAACCACCAATCGAATGAAGAAAGCCGTCGGATTCAGAAATACAGCGGTGCACGCCTACCAGCAAATTGATGTAAATATCATCTACGCAATCATTACACGTCATCTCGATGATTTCCGCACATTCGCCAAAGAAATGGTTGTCTACCTGGAACAATAACAGCCCACCGGCGTGGGCCTACCCCATACTGCAAACGAAATCACCCTTCCCAAATAGCAAAAGTCATTGCTTCTGCGCCGTTGTCTCGGTACAACAGAAACTTCAACCCACAGACGACCGGAACCGGTCAGGATGTTTTTTACAAGGGGAACCCATGAAGAAATCTTTGTATCTCATTTTCGCAACAATAACAGTGATGAGCGCCACCGCCGTCGCCCACGAGATTCACACGGAGTCCGAGTACGCGTATGCGCCCATCACGCAGCCCAACAATGCCAAATCCATTGTGGCGTACCTCGATGAAGGCGATATGGATGTATTTCAAGTGCTGGTCACCCCTGAAGATATGCCGAACGGAATGGCACTGATCACCGGCAATGTGCTGCCTCCGGCCTGCATCCAGTACAAGAACTTTTATCCCAACATGGCCCTGGTCGGATACGGACTTCCCGAACCCACTGCCGCATTGCCGGCGAACCTGCCTCCGGGCATGGGTGCCATTGTGGTCCCCGGTCGAAGGGTAAAAAAAGACGCCCGTCCCATCTACACCACCACCGAAGCCGAAATGAATCACCTCATTGATGAATACATGGACCAATGCGCCGATGAAGGCATTGATTTGGAATACGTGTACGGCGAAGTCTCGTGGTTCCTTCCCCATGGGGTCACCCAGGAATGTCTTCACTGCACCCCCTGGGCCTGCCCGATGGACGACACATTGTTCACCCCGGTATTTGTACCGGGCATATATGAAATCTGGGTATGGAACGATACGGACCGCCCCGGCGACTACAATCTGAGCCTGGGAATCGGTGAGGCCGGTGAAACCTGCGCGGGCATTCAGCATACCTCCGATCTGTATCGTCAGATTGTGGGCGGCGAACTGCTCGAGATGTCCGATTGCGTATCCGCGGGCACATCCGGCTTCGAAGTCTGCGAAGAACCGGTCTTTTTTTAGCACTCCGCCATCGTAGTAGGAATCATCTGCGTTTTTGAGAATGTATGTAAAAGACGGTTCAGCCATAGTGTTTAAATAAATTCCTTGGTTTGCAGATTAAAATTGCGACCAACCAAAAAATACCACAAACCTAAGGAGCCCTTCGATACGGGTTATACCCTGATCATTCATCACATTTTTAGAAGTACGTTTTGCGGCAGCATAGATTCCCCCTTGAAAAGGGGGCAAGGGGGATGTCGTCTT
>JAFGXQ010000113.1 GCA_016936575.1 Deltaproteobacteria bacterium | reverse complement strand
TTATGGCTTTGAAAGGTGTAATCAGGTGGGTTGTGACTCGACTCTGCTGTCGAATGTTTCGACTATTTTACCGAAATGGGTGCGCCGCTCGACTACAATTGATACTTCTTCATTTTATACCGAATGGCGCGTTCTGAAATTTTCAGTTTTCGTGCGGCGGCACTTTGATTGAAGTTGGTTGCGGTTAGCGCATCCTGAATGAGTTGGATTTCCAGCATTGATACCTGAGCTTCAAGGCCTCCATCCGGTTGCGGTGTCGCCGTTGCGGGGGGAGGTGGTGAAGAGGAATGACCGTCTGCGGGGAAATCACTGCGTTGAAGATAGTCGTTTTCAGTGAGAACAATCGCCCGTTCAATCCAGTTTTCCAGCTCGCGGATGTTGCCTGGGAAGGGGCAGCTCTCAAGATATGCGAGCGCGACGTCTTCTATTCCCTTTACCGGAACGCCCAACAGCATGGAATGCTTCTGAACAAAATGTGTAGCCAGCAACCGAATATCGCCAGGGCGTTCACGCAGGGGCGGCAATGTAATTGTTACCACATTCAACCGATAATACAGGTCTTCTCTGAATTCGCCGGCTGCAATCTGCGCGGGAAGATTTTGATTGGTGGCTGCCATAATGCGCACATCGCTGTGTATGGTTTCCGTACCGCCGATTCGTTCAAACTGTCGGGTCTGCAGCACATGAAGTAATTTCACCTGAACCGGAAGGGGGATTTCACCAACCTCATCGAGAAACAGACTTCCCCGATGTGCTAATTCAAAGCGTCCGAGTTTTCGGGCGGTGGCGCCGGTGAAGGCGCCCGCTTCGTGCCCGAACAGTTCCGCTTCAATCAGGGTCTGCGGGAGTGCGGCACAACTTACAGTGTGAAGCGGATGCGTTTTTCGATGGGATGCCAGATGGATGGCTCGTGCCAAAACGCCTTTCCCGGTGCCGGATTCACCGAGAATCAGGATTGATGCGTTGGACGCTGCAGCTTTGACGGCAACCTGCAGAATCGCTTTCATCTTTTCGCTTTCGCCGATAACGTCGCCGAATGCTTCTGAATGCTGCACCAGTGATGAAAGGGCGGAGACTTCTTTGGAAAGGGTGACTTTTTCAAGCGCTTTTTCAATCAGCGCTTCCAACCGGGGAAGCTCAACCGGCTTGGCCACAAAATCATATGCGCCCGATTTCATCGCACGGGTGGCGTCATCAACGGTACCGTACGCTGACAGAACAATGCATTGGAGCGCGGGTTGTTTTTTTCGAAGCGATTGAAGAACCGTGATGCCATCTGGTCCTCCGAGGCGGAGGTCGGTCAGCAGCAAATCGATTGACGTGCTGCGCGAGAGTTCCTCCGCTTCATTTCCCGAGCCGGCTTCCAGCACATCGTAGCCCCGCTTGGTTAGGAATCCGCGCAATACTTCACGTTGCGTGGTGCTGTCTTCAAGCAGTAGGATAGTTGCCTTGGGGGTGCTCATGAAATGTCCTTTCTGGATTGCGGCAGGTGAATAACAGCGGAAAGGCCGTTTTTCGGATTGTTCTGTAGGGTGAATGTGCCATTGTGCAACTTAACAAATCGATTTACCAGTGCTAGTCCCAAGCCGGTGCCGTTCGCTTTGTAGCTGACAAACGGTTTCAGGACTTCGTCCAACTGATCTGATGCAAGTCCCGTACCGTTGTCGTCAACCTGGAGAATGATCTCGTGCCCGTTTTGAACGGCGTGGATATGAACGGTTCCGTCGCCATCGATTGCGTCGAGCGCGTTGCCCACCAGGTTGGCAATGATTTGGGCAAACCGCTGGGTATCAATGGGTACTGTCAGCGTGTCAGCAATATCGACGGAAATCGTTTTGTGCTGTTGCTCCGCCCGCAGCAGAAAAGGTGACACCGTCTGTTGAATAAACGGGTTGAGTCGGGTGGCTTCAATCTTGAGTTGAATCGGTTTCCCCAGTTCGAGGAAATCAGTGACAATTCGATTTAGTTGTTCGGATTCAGTTCGAAGCACCTTCAACAGATGCTCGAAATCTTCTTTTTCACTTTCCGGCACCGAAAACTCATATTGCAGGCGCTGGGTGGTCATTCCGATGGCGTTCAGCGGGTTCCGAATTTCGTGCGCCACAGTGGCAGAGAGCTCGCCGATGAGCGCCCAATGTTTTCGTTCCTCTTTCTGTTGTCGGAGTCGGTGTTCTGTATCGACTTGTTTTTTTTGCGTATGCCAAATCAGTGCGATAATCGCGATGGATAATAATTCCAGTGCGACAACCAGGGAAACAATTACGCCGTGGCGCCGAGAAGCGTTTTTTTTCACCTGTTCGAACACCGAAGCGTCAATGGCCACCCGCATCACCACCGTGGAACCGTCTGCCATTTTAAATGGATACAGTCCCTCAAAGTGCGGCGTGCGGTGAATGTTGGATTCGCGAACGATGTTTTTGTCACTGTGCAGAATATTTTGAAGCGCCGGATCATCTTTCCACCTCGACAGATATGCGTCTGCCGGGGAAACAGCGAGGATTCCGGTTTGATCCTGCAATGCGATGTAGGTGACGCCGCGGTTGCTGAGGCTGGATAGCAGATTGCCGATGCCGGATACATTTTTCTGCTTTTGAAATTCAGAATCATTCAGGCAGACGGCACCACGATCAGTGGATATCTCATACACCATACAGACCAGTTTGTGCCGCCGGAAGAATGAACCTTCCAGCAACTCGTACGACGGCGCCTTTCGGAGCACCTGCTGTAGTTCAGTCAGCGTTGAACTTGAACGAGCGCCCCAAATATCGGCCGGATCGTTTGAAGACAACAGTGAAAAATGCAGGGCAACCGCTTCGGCGCTTCGTATATCGTTGTTCAGCAGCCGGGCTTCATCGAGCACCGAAAACAGATGAGCGACTGTGAGCAACCGATCTTCGTACAAAGTATAGGTCGTTGAAGTGGACCATACGCCTTGCGATACACTTGCCTTGGCCAGGTGGGCAACAGTATTGACATGGGTTTGCAGCATTCGTTCCACCTGGCGGGTGGTTCGCTGTTGAAAAGAACGGCTTCCGAGAATTACGCCGATGCCGGCAAGCAGAACAAGCGCTAATAGTGAAATTTTTCTTCCCATATGTCTCCAGCTGGAAGGTCGCAATTATTTGTATCGAACAATTAATATATATCAAGATGGTTGAAAAGCTAAGCAAGGGATATGCCATGTAAAAAGTAGTGGTTCGGCGAAGCTGGGGATGGAACCCCATAACTGGGGTCTATGGCATCGCTGTACTGAGGTTAATTTTTCGGTGGTTGGGACGTCATATCCTTCGTGATGCGACGACTGATACAAGTAATGATAGTTGGTGTTATTTCGGTGTGCTCTTTTTGGGCGTACGCCAATGACGCGAAGCAACAGTTTGAGGAGGGATTGGCACTGTTTCAAAAAGGGGAGTTTGAAGAAGCGGCGAAAAAATTTCGTTCGGCCAATGAACTTCGGCCCAACTGGCGAATTCTATATAATCTGGGTCAATCCGAAGCTGCTGCGAAACAGTATGGCCTGGCGATTGCTTCATTTGAAAAATATCTTTCCCAAGGGGGAGATGAAATACCGGATGCACGCCGTGCTTATGTAATCAAAGAACTGCAGCAGATGCGGGAGATGGTTGGATTCCTGGAGATCAAGGCGCCGGACGGGATTGAAATCTACATTGATGGAATTCATCGTGGCGCCACACCTTTCGCAATGAATATCCCTGTGGCGGCAAGCGTGGAGCACGAGCTCGTTGCGTACATGGAAGGAAATCAGGTGAACACCAAGATTGTCATGGTGATGGGGCAGCAGACGGCTGTTGTGACGGTGGAAATCGAAAATGTGCAGCTGATGTCTTCGTCGGGGATTGATTGGGGAAAAGAAGACGCGTCGGCAGCGCAGCGTGCCGAACCGCCGGAACCGAAGCAAACCGCTCAAACAATGAAGACGCTGAGTTTAGTCATCGGCGCGTTGGGCGGTGCGGCGATTGTCGGTGGTACGGTAACCGGTATTGCGGCGCTGAAGAAACGCCAATTGGTGTCGGAGCAATGCGCTGACGGATGTTATAGTGACGACTACGACCTACTGGCGCAAAGAGACCGATTGGCGCTGGTGACGGATGTGCTTCTGGTGAGCGGCGCACTGTTGGTTGCCACCGGAACCTTGCTGTTTTTTGTGTCGAAGAAGCGGGCACAAAAAGAGGCGTCGGCCTCCCAAACCGCATTGTCGACCGTGGTACTTGCCGGCGGAGGGTTCACAACCATTGAGGTGAGATTCTGATGCGGGCGTTCATCGCACGATTGGTAATGATACCCCTGTTCATCAGCGCGTGCAGTGCGATGATGGACGACGTGGCGCGTCTCGGTGAGCGGGGAACGGATGATACCGAAAACGATGCATTGCCTGTATCCAGAGATTCCGACAGCGACAGTATTTTTGTTCCCGGTGGTTGCGATGAAGATATGGCGTTCGGATGTTATCAGGGCGATGTATGGTGTTTGGACGAAGACTCGGAATCGGTCGGATTGGCGATTGTATGTGTGAATGGTGAATGTGTGGACGGGGCGTGCGATTGTTTGACAGGATGGCTGGGAGATAGCTGCGACAGAAAAGTAAGCTGCGTTGGAACATCAGATTTTGTGTTCTGTCAGACAGAAACATCGACGGCTGCCAACGGTGATTTGGATTATGATATTTGTTTGAATGAGACATGTGTGTCTCCGGGAAGCTGTAATTCGGCAGACTGCAACGGGATGGGCAGCTATTTTCCTCTGGCGTCTCCGGGCGAAGAATCGTGGCGAATCATTTCGCAGATAGAGGATGAAGCAGCAGTTTTGGATAATTCTACCGGTTTGTATTGGATGAAATGTCCCATGGGGCAGACTGGTGAAAACTGCGAATTGCAAATCGGCGCAAGTACGTTGGCCTGGATGGATGCGGTGGTTCAGTGCGATCAATTGAGTTACGCGGGCTATGATGATTGGTATTTGCCGAGCGAATTTGAGTTGTTATCAATTTTAGTGTTCGCTTCTGGAGACCTGGCTAAAGTGGACGAGGACTGGTTTCCTCAGACACCGGCCCTGGATTTTTGGACTTCCACCACATATGCACCGGATGAAAACTATGCGAAACGGGTGTTTTTTGACAGCGGTCTGTTGCGCGGGAATCATCCGTACGCTGAGGATGGGAATGTGGGGTTAAAAGTGGAGTTGCATCCGGTACGTTGTGTTCGAAGAGATGCAATTTCTTCTTTGGCAAATCGTTGGGAACGAAGAATCGAAGATGGGAGTAGTTCCCATCCGGTGGTTGTGGATAATCTGAGTGCTCGGATGTGGATGGGGTGTCCAGCGGGGCAGAGTGACTCGTCATGTACAACCGGAGGGATGCTGGCGATGATACTCGGAGACGCAACGAGCTATTGCGAGAATCTGAATTGGGCGGCGTACACGGACTGGCGGATTCCCACGCCGAATGAATATTTTTCCTTGATTGGCAGCTCAGAAGTAATGCCGGCTCTCGGCGCCAGAGAGTATTGGTCTATCGGAGATCAAGAAGGCGGGTATTACGTTGACACCGGATTGTGGTTGATAGGTGGCCGTGCGGCGTCCCTGACCCATCCCATTTTTTGTATTCGGGATTTGATTTGAATGTCTGACAAATCTGATTCCCTAAGGTAGGCGAGTCGCTATCGTTTTCAGCATAGCCTTGACGGTAGTATTTTCATTTATTTTACACAACGCCGTTGATTTTTCAGTAGAATATCTGAACAGACGGGAATCTTCAGAAGAGATATGAAGGAGATGATATGCGACGGAATATTTTATTGATTTACTGGGCGACTTTGGTTTTTTTTGTGCTGGCTTGTGGAGAAAATAGCAGCAGCGGCGGGGGTGATACCGATATGGATACAACGAGTGATGATGGCCCGCCTTCATCTGATTCAGACTCGGGTGGATTGACGGACTCGGAAACGTCGACCGATAGCGACACCGATGCGGATACCGATACGGACAGCGATACCGATACGGACAGCGATACCGATACGGACAGCGATACCGATACGGACAGCGATACCGATACCGATGCCGATACGGATGTTGATACAGATACGGACGCTGACACCGATGCGGATGGCGACACTGATTCCGATACGGATAGTGACGCCGATACCGATACAGACAGTGATGCTGACACTGATGCGGATGGCGACACCGATACCGACACGGATGGTGACACCGATACCGATACGGATGCTGACACCGATACCGACACGGATAGTGACACTGACACGGATGCTGATTTGCCCGATGCTGTGTGCGCCTCTCCGATTTCACTGTACGATACCGCAACACCGACCGCCGTGATCGGTACGGGTACGCCCGATAGCTGCAATGAAACAGATTTGCGCACCGCTGCGGAACAGGGTGGAATCATCACATTCAATTGCGGCAGTGAGCCGATGACGATAACGCTGTCGCAAACCATTGAGCTGCCCATCAACGCCACTACGATAATTGACGGCGGCGGATTGATTACCCTGGACGCGGAAGGAAGCACGAGGCATTTCATTTTCAATCACCCCGATTGGATGAACAATCCGGAAGGCGTAGTCCTGCAGCGGCTTACGTTTCGCGGGGGAAAAGCGCCGGCCTCGGAATATATCGAACAGGATACCGACCATCCCCAGTGCGCGTACGGCTATGCGGACGGCAGTGGTGGAGTGCTGTATGTGCGCAACGGCGTGGTGCATATTATCGATTGTCAGTTTTACGACAATGAAGCCGCGCTCATTGGTCCGGATGTGGGCGGCGGCGCCGTTTACGTTGTGGGAGTGCCGGAGTTGATCATTTCCCGTTCGGTGTTTGTGGGGAATCGGGGTTCCAACGGCGGTGCAGTGGGAATGCTTTTTGTGGGCAACCCGGGGATTTATAATTCAGTATTTGAAAACAACAGTGCGGAGGGTATTGGTCAGAACGGGTGTTGCGATACCGATTGTGTGGGAGTGGGACACGAAAACCAGACCGGCGCCGGCGGCAACAGCGGTGCGGTATATCTGGACGGACTGAACGATGAAGATCAGGTGTTCAATATTTGCGGCACGGTATTTCGCGGCAACAGCGCCAATGAGCTGGGAGGCGCCCTGTTTCGAACGCCGAATGCCGGTGTGCGTGAAATGCTGATTGAACAAAGTGTGTTCGACAGTAACACGGCGAGTCTGGGGGGGGTATCCTTTATCAAGGATCATGCAGTCACTGTTCGCGGCACCACGTTTATGAACAACAGCGCGAACAATATCGGCGGACTGTGGGTTAATCAGGGAACGGTGGATGTCGAGAACTGTACATTTTACAACAACTCGCCCAACGGTTTGATTGTTGATAACGACAGTACAATTCGCAATACCACCATCGTGAATTCACCCCTGAGCGGAACCTACACCGTAACAAACAGCCTGTTCGAAGATATGAGCTGTTCGTCGAGTCAGGCGGGAAGCAACAATCTGCAGTGGCCGGCGGGCACAGCTTGCGCAGATGGAACAACGTTTGCCGACCCGGAACTTGGCAGTATTTCAGACAACGGCGGGCCGACGCCCACGTTTTTGCCAGGTACCGCGGCAGACGGCATCGGAGCCGATTGCCCCTCCACCGACCAACGGGGTGAACCCCGCGACACCACCACCTGCGCCGCCGGTGCGGTGGAACCGTAAAAGGGACTTGCTCCCCTTTGAAACTCTGGTACAGTTTGCCCCCAACCTTGTTAAATAAGGGTGGATTTCACCAGAGAGTAAGTAGGGAGTAGGCGATGAACAAATCTTTTACCGCATTGTTTCTGTTATTTGTATTGTCTGTCGGTGCATGCGCCGAAAGCTCGGATTCATCGGATGATGCCGGGAATGATTCTGATTTGGGCGATTCCGATACGACCACTCAGACGGATTCGGACAGCATGCTGCAGAACCAGACCGACTCCGACACGAATACGGATGAGGTGGATACGTCCAGCGACCCCGTCGGTGTCGCTCGATTTGTCGGAGAATACGTGGCCACTTATCAGAATGACGTAGTGCTCGACAACACCGGGTTTGTTACCGCGGTTATTGACGCCAACGGCCGGGTTACTGCCCATTGGCCCGGGGAGGATGTGGAGGGAACCGGTCAGGTGGACCCCGACGGCGGCACCGCCATTACGTTCGGAAGTGCGTCGCAGGACGGGGAAGAAGTGGTGTGGCAGGGGGTGTTTCGCGTCACTCCCGCCGGCGTGATGGCGAACGGTACCTGGGCGTCGTCAATTGATACAAACGGCACCTGGCAGGCATGGAAACGGGATGCCTTTAATCCCCTGGATGCGGCCGAAATCTCCAATGCGTGTACCGCGCTCGTTCCCTGCTTCCAGTTTACCGTCGACGAATGTATCAGCGGTTTGTCGTGCCAGATCCTGCAGGTGTATGCGTGGAGCGAAGAATGTTTCAATTATTTTGAGGAACAACTGAATCTCATGGTCGAAAATCCCGAGAGCTGTTCCGCCGGCGCAGAACCGCCGGACCTTTCTCCGGGCGGGTGCTTCGAAAACATGAACGCCTGCTACTCCGACGAGCGCACGGAAATCGGTTTGTAAGCGGGTACCTGTTTATTCAGTCGATGGTAGCAATCCGTTAAAATGATGCTTCGTAAATGTCGCCGATGAATTCGCCCGAGACAACGTCACCGGTGGATAGTCCGGCATCGGTGAAGGTGAGGGTTCCCTCTCCGATGATGCCCATCACTTCAAATTCTTCTCCGGCCGACAAATCAATGCGCAATAAGATGCCGACACTGTTGACCCAGTCGATGGGAACCACCGCATCCGCTTTAAACATCGGCTCGCTGATTTTTCCGATTTCCATAACCCAAACATCGGTTTCACTGACCGCGGCCACCAGTCTGACAGCCGGCGTATTTTCTTCATTAATACCGCTCAGTGAACTGACTGCCACAAAGGGAATTGTTTCGCCGTTCACCGTAATCTGCAGGGTCGCTTCTCCTGCTTCAAATGGATTTTCCACATCGAGTTCGCCGAAGGTGGTATTGAATGTTCCGCTGATTGTGCCGATTGGCGCGCTGCACATGGGATCTCGTAGTTCGGTGGTATAGACGGGGCGGATAGCCGACTGGGCAAGCACTTCCGCACGGCGGTTTTCAACGAAGCTGCGAACGATACTCACATTGGTTTCGAAGGTCCAACGCTCCGTGTCAACCATGTATGGGCGAATCAGCGCGGCGAACGCATCAATTTTGGTGACCAGCTCGGTTTCGTTCCAGACCGTGTCAATCAATTCGGTGAGCATGTCGACGTATTTTTCCTGGTACGTGGGTGCATTGTACAGTCGCCGCGCCAGAATGCCTTCCACCCAGGCCGCACCTTCCGGTCGTGCGGTCTCCCAGGGGAGCGTTATATTTTTCGTCATAATGGCGTCGATTCCCCAGGGAATGAAATAAAACTGCTCGGATTCGGGGTCGTTGTAGAGGTAGAAGTTGTTGGTATTGCGTGCGTAGCCGTCCACATGCATCAGGAGATACTCCACCGCCCAATACCGAATGAACGCATCCACATCGACGAGCGGTGAAATTCGTTCCACCACATCGGCTGCGGGGTCTTCCAGCGCCGCTGTGAGGTCAGCCAAATCAGAACGATCGGGAGTGTCCTTGTTGGTTTTCACCTGAAACGTGTCTACCCATCCCGAACGAAAATCGCTGAGTGCACCTTCGTACAGATGACCCTCGTCATTAGAAAAATGTCGCCGCAGAAATCGCTTTTTTATACTCTCCACATTCACGTACACGCCCAGGTATTCGCCGTTCACTGTCACGCCGGCGAAGTTGCATCGCGGTGCGGGAATGCCGGCATCGGCGAACACGTCGTACCCCAGACACTGCTTTACATACGACGGGTCGGAAACGGCATTGTTCAGGGTGAGCCGTTCTTCGCCCGCATAGGTTTGGTCTTCGTTGTACTCACTGAATTTCACCTTCAGCGAGGGCTTTTCTTCGCTGAGAGATCCGTAGAAGCCTTTTTTGCGAATGCCCACGTCGTTCACCGGTTGTCCGTCAATCGTAATATTCGCCCGAAAGTAGGTGAATGGGCTTTCGGGGGGAGCTTCCTGGCAGTTGGTGCCCAGCACATCGAAAATACTGCGGGTTTGCGCGCGAAGGGTAGCGAAGTCGTCGGGGGACATTTCGATAGCGATTTCGAGCACATGATTGCGGGTGAACAACATTGACGTGGGGTCGTCTGTATCAATATCAGAAATGAACGTTGAATCTGAGTCGCCAGTAGAATTTGTGTCATCGGCCTCGGTGTCGCCGGAATCTTCATGATTACATCCGGCCGTGAGCAGTATTCCCGAGAGCAATACGCTGATGCTGAGAAAAAGATGAACGAAATCTTTCATTCCGGATTTCCCCCTTGGGTGTGCGAATGTCGTTTCAGTTGGTTGTAACACCGGTATGATGAAAAAGTGTTCCCCTCTTGTATAAAAATCGGTTGTACTTTAGAAATGAACCGTGATAGGTAGCAAGGGTGACTAAAACGTTTTAGAAGGATTCCAGCATGGCACAGAAATTATCGAACATAACAATGTTTACCATCATTGCTCTTGTAATGGCGGTGGGAATCGGCGGGTTGGTCATCGGTTGTGATGATTCGTCGGACGACAACGGAACAGACAGTGACACCGATTCTGAAACCGGTTCTGATTCCGGCACCGATACAGGCAGCGGCGACTCGGACACCGGCACCGGTCAGGATACCGACACTGCGGTTTTTCCCCCGGATGTAAGCGCCCCCCGCATCATGATTGTGGGCGATTCCATTTCTGCGGGCCCCGGTTGTTATAAAAGCTTTTTGAAAGAAAATTTAGACGAGAATGGGTATACCGCTTTTGAGTTTGTCGGAGAATATGAGGACGATTGTGGGTATGGCGATGTGATGCACAGTGCGGTGAGCTGCACTACCACCTCGGATTTCAAACAGGACCCGACGTTTCCCAGACCCGTGAATTGTCCGGACCTGCCGCTGGAGGAGTATCCGGGCATGTCCACGCTGGTGGCAACCCACAATCCCGACCTGGTGATGATTCAACTGGGCACCAATGATGTATGGGGCGGAACCGCTCTGATCCCGCTGTTGCTCAACAACTTCACCACCCTGATTGATCAGGCCCGCGCCCACAACCCCAATATGGTGTTCGCGGTGGCCATGATTCATCAGATTATTACCGACAACTGCACAAACACTGCCAGCACTGAGAATGCGCAGGAATTCAACGAAGCGCTGCCCGCCTGGGCTGAAGAACACAGCATGGCGAATTCTCCGATTTTTATCGCCGATTTGTGGACCAATTCCGACCCCGAAAATTCAAACGACTGTGTGCATCCGAACACAGACGGGGCGCGACAGATGGGTCTCGACTGGTACAACACGTTGAAAGACATTCTACCCCAATAGGGACGCGACGGGTTGATGGACCTCAACCGAAAATCTGAGTGCTCTTTTTCTTCTTGGAAAGTATTTTCTTTTCACCTTCCACCCACACAATTTTATCTCCGCCCATACTGATGTATAAACCCGGCTCTGTACTGGCTTCTGTGGCAGGAATCGGAATTCGCCGTTTGGGACTGTCTTTTTCCTCGCTGGTTTCTTCCAACAGCTCGTGGGGTGGGTGTTCAACCGGAAGGGTGTCGCGTGCATTCTGCGGTGTGGCCTTTCGAATCAGATTGGCCATGCGGTCAGAGGATAACTCCAGCGTCTGGCGCTCTGTGCTTTTTTTATTTTTCTTTTCTGTAGAACGTTCTTCAGCCATGTCGCCTCCCATGCGGTGAGAGATATAACCTTACAAATATAACGCACATGTTGCGTTTGGCCACGGCCTCTGCGGTATGGAACGTCGTCCGAATCGGGCCAGAGAGGGAGAATACGCCCCGTATGGATGCGGTAACGCTTTGAAATTGTGCCATTTTCGAATAATCCAAGGGGCAACGACCCACTTTCGGGAAATGGGGTACAAACAAATGAACTGCTTCGTTGAAACAGTTTGTTTTTTTGAAGAAGAATTTCCATGCAACGATTTTTGTTTCCAAGTTGTACTTCCATTTTATGGCTGTTTCTCATTTTCTAGGTCGGGAAAAAATCCGGGACTCAGGAGGACACCGACGCAGATAGCGATTCCAATACGGACGGGTCTGTTTTCCCCTGTTGTTGAACGAGGCTATCGGTGAACGGATTATTTGGATGAGTGTAAAATGCCGATTCGTGTATCTATTTCATTGTAAATCGCATGTATAGTCGCGTTGTGGGCATCCATCTGAAACAGTGTTTTACCTTCGCACTGCGCCAGCGGGATTTGTTTGTCAAAGGGGATTTTTCCGACTATCGGTGCGTTCTGCAAGCCTAAAAAATGTTCAATTTCCGCTGTACGGGATGCGCTCAAATCGAACTTGTTAATCACGACCATGATGGGAACGCCAAAGTGGGAGCAAAGCGCTGAAACGCGCTCCAAATCGTGAATACCCGAGACAGACGGTTCGGTCACAATGACTGCGGCGTTGACATTTGAGATGGCCGCGTGCACTGGACAACCGATGCCGGGAGGCCCGTCAATCCAGATTTGTTTGATATTCAATTCCGCTGCGACTTCTTTAGCTCTGTCGCGAACTTTGGATACGAGCTTTCCGGAGTTGTCTTGGGCTGGATGCAGACGGGCATGAATGAGCTCTCCGGTTTTTATGGTTCGTCGGAAGATCATTCCCACCGTGTTTTCAATAAACTGAACAGCATCAGATGGGCAAATCACCGCGCAGGCGTGACAGCCTTCACATGCCAGAGAATTTACAGAATATTTGTCAGCGCTGCTGGTGATGGCATTGAACCGGCAGACTTTTATACAACGACCGCATTGGGTGCAATCATCTGTGTCAATATGCGCACGACTGCCTGACACGAAATCGGTGTGTTCAATATCGGTGCCTTCAAAAAAAAGCGCGCTGTTGGCGCCGTCCACGTCGCAGTCGGCAATAACCGACGGTTGAATTGAGGCTTGAGCCAGAGAAGCCGTAATCGAACTTTTTCCGGTGCCGCCTTTACCGCTGATGACGCAAATCTGTTTCATTGGCGACCTCCTGAAACTTCGGTTCGATGTATAATCTGTTCACTTAGTGCTGAAAACTGCTCTGCAACAGTTGCGTCTTCATCAATTGCGAGATTTCCTTCGGTGCCCATGCGCGCGACAACGTCGTTAAACGGGATTTCCAGAAGCAACGGTAACTTCTTTTCATGAACAAATTTTCGGAGTTCCTCTGTGCCCAGATCTGCGCGGTTGATTACCACCGCGACCTCTTTGTGAATAACGGTCGCCATTTCGAAGGCCAGTTGAAAATCGTGAAAGCCGAGTCTAGTCGGTTCCGCCACAAGAATCACCAGATCGGCTGCTTCGGTGGCGGCAACCGCGCTGCAGGACGTGCCGGGAGGTGCATCGATGATTACATATTCATCTGCATTCGTTTTTCGGGAGGCGAGAGCGGTTTGAACCACGTCAGTAATCAACGGAGTGGATCGTGGCTCGCCCACATTCAGCGTTCCGCCCACAAAAGAGAGACTGTTCGTTTTCCCCTGCTGAATGTCACCGATAGGGACATGCTTTTCACTGAGATAATTGTGCTCACATGCGAGTAAACAGGCACCGCAGCCATGGCAAAGATCGTCGAACACCGTTACCTGTTTTCCGAGCACCAGGATGGCATGAAATGCACAGACGGTTTGGCAATTGCCACATCCAATGCAGTTGCCGCTGGGCAAAAATGGAACCAGCCGTTTAGACGATTTCTGTTCGGTGATGTCGGGGTGTAGAAAAAGATGACCGTTGGGTTCCTCCACATCGGCATCCACATACACCACCTGTTTTCCCTCTCGGGCCAGGGCTGTCGCCAGATGCGTCGCTACGAACGTTTTTCCGGCGCCGCCTTTTCCGCTGGCTACTGCAATAATCATGTAAACACTTCAACCTTCTGTTGTTCCAGGTGCCCGTTTTTCAGTTGCGATAGCGCTTCAGACACCGTGCATTCTTCTTTTAGTGTCCACATCGGCACATTCAATTTTGACAACGCCTCGTATGCTTTGGGACCGAATCGGCCCGACACAACGCCGCTGACCTTCTGGCTGGCAATCATTGCCGCCGTGGCGATGCCTGCGCCGTGAGCGGCGTCCCGGCTGTTGTTTTCGATTTCGTTTATCACTTCGCCGGACTCCATGTCCACAAGCACAAACGCTTTGGCTCGACCGAATCGCAAGTCCATGGTGGATTGGAGTCCGGATGCGGATTCTGTGGTGAAAACAATAACTTTAGACATGAGCTGTTCCCTTCTGAAGTGCTTCGTCAGTGACCGCCACAGCTATTGGGGTGATCGTGTGAGCACGGAACGATTCCTTTGATTTTTCCTTCCAGGTAAGCCTCGACAACGGCCTGCAATCGTCCGATAGCACCCGTGGCCACTTCAATTCCCATTTGCGAGAACATATTCACGGCTTTGGGGCCCATTCCTCCGGCAAGGATGACGTTCGCATTCTGAGAGCGAATGAATTCGGGGACCATCCCGGGCTGATGATTGTGAAAATGGGGGTTTTCAACGGTTGTATGGGTATCGATGACGCCGTCTTTGGTATTTATCAGCACAAACGACGGACAACGTCCGAAATGCTGGCTGACTTGCGCATCCAACCCGGTACCGGACTCCACTGCAACTGCGATTCTTTTTTCAACTTTCATATGTACCTCATTGTGTTTGTGGGAGTCGAATAGCGATTCAGCCGCGTCTCATGCCTCTGCCGCCCATGCCTCTGCCCATGCCCATGCCTCTGCCGCCCATGCCTCTGCCTCTGCCCATGCCCATGCCCATGCCTCTGCCGCCCATGCCTCTGCCCATACCGCGTCCCAAACCTCTACCCATACCGAATTGCATGTCGGCTCCGTTGTCGTCGGCGTTTTCTATCACATTTGTTTCAACATTTGCGTTTTCCATTTCGTTCAATTCGTTTCGGTAGTTCGGGTTGCAACGTCCCATTCTTCTACCTGTCATCGGGCCTTCTCCGTTGGGGCCTTTTCGATTTAATCCTGGCATTTTTTTCTCCTTTGTTGTTCAACGAGCGCAGAACCCGCCTTTGCGTTTTCGAAGGCGTCGCTGTGCGCATCCCCGTTGAAAATAAATCAGTTCTTTTTTTTGATATTTTTCAACCACCCATTCAATGGTGCCGTTCACGCCGCATTTCACATCCAGTCCGAGAGATTGCGCCAGCGGCAGAAACCGCTGATTGAATCCACTGCAGACTACAACATCTACGCCGTGTTCGCGTAACAGTGCCAATCGTTCATTCCAACAGAGCGATTCATTCATCTGAACCATTCGCGGAACACCGACGGTGTTGCTGTCTATCGTGACAATCGTAAATTCATCGGCAACACCGAATCGGGGCGCCACTTCATTTTTCCAAGTGGGAATGGCGATGGTTTCAAAACGTTTCACGCTGCAGCGTAAAAGCAAGATGCGCGCCAACAGCACGGATGGTTGCGATTTTGTCTTTTAATATATAGAAGAGAATAGAAGCAATGTAGACGAAATGAAACGGCTGGGATGCGACGGGAAAAATGAAACAATTTGTTTCGAAAGTGGGAATTGTCAGGAGAATGCAGTATTGAATCAACCGAATGGTTTCATAAATCGGGCGTTGGCTTTGGCCATTACGCGGGCACCCTCATAAATAAAGGATTCAAGTTCGTATATTACGGAGCGCTCGTTCGTGATTTGCGCGATTACTTTTAAGTCTGCATTATACGGGATAGGGTGGCGATAGCGTACGTTCAGATCGGCGGTGTATGCTTCGATACCGTTTAAAAACAGACAATTGGTCATTGCTGCATCCAGCAGGCCGGCAATCACCCCTCCGTGAAGTATGCCTCGATACCCTTGCAACAGAGAGTTTCCGGTAAACGTCGTTTCCACACTGTGGTCGTCGTTCAACGCGAATCGCATGCCCAGTCCCAGCGGATGACTCCGCCCACAGAAAATGCAGTTGGCATGAGAAATGGGCACGGTTTTTTTATCCTGCTTCAATGCGTGTGTCATGGTGGCTCGTTTCTGAAATGGTTGGCAATGGAGCAAGAATTACGCCAAGTGTTCGTCTTTCATGCGGCGCCAAAGAGTGGTTCGGCTGATTTGAAGGCGTTTGGCCGCCTTTTCCCGGTTCCATCCCACGTCATCGAGAACCGTCCGCAATTCGCTTTTCGAGGCAGATTCATACGAACGATGATGTGTGGGAATCTGTTTTTCATGGGATGCGGTGGAAGGCAGAGCTTCGTCGGCTGTGGTATGGTCTCCGGCGCAGGCCAAACGAACTTCCAGCGGCAGGGAATGTGGTTGGACAGATGCGTTTTTGCACAACACAAATGCCCGTTCCAGAATATTACGAAGCTCGCGGATGTTGCCGGGGTAGTCGTAATCGTACAGGCAGCGCAGGGTTTTGGGGCTGAACGGTTTTGCCTTGCGACCGAGTTTGGCACTGATGCGCCGGGTGAAATGTTCAATTAAAAACGGAATGTCTTCTTTGCGATCTTTCAGCGCCGGAATGTCTATGGGGACCACGCGGATGCGGTAATACAGATCTTCTCGAAATACGCCTTCATCAACCAGCTTTTCCAGATTGCGGTTGGTGGCGCAGACCAGTCGTACGTTCACTTGGATGGTTTTGGTGCTGCCCAGGGGTTGAATTTCGCCTTCTTCCAGTGCGCGAAGTAGTTTAATTTGAAACGCGGGCGATATGTCTCCGATTTCATCGAGAAAAAGTGTACCGCCGTCTGCCTGTGCGAAGCGACCGGGTTTGGGTGTCATTGCGCCGGTGAATGCGCCCCGCTCGTAGCCGAATAATTCCGATTCGAGCAACGTATCCGGAAGGGCGCCGCAGTTGACGCGAATAAACGGCTTGTTGCTGCGTCTGGAAAGGTTGTGGATGGCGCTGGCCACCAGCTCTTTTCCGGTGCCGCTGGGGCCCCTTACCAGCACGGGGATATCGGCATCGGCGATATTGGGCAACAGGGCGAAGATTTCTTCCATCGCTTTGGAGCGCCCCACCATATCTTCGAACATGTGACGGTCCGACAGCTCGCTGCGCAACAGTTCTTCCTGGCTGAGGTCCCGAAAAATTTCAACCCCCCCCAGTAGCTTTCCGTCGTTGTCTTTCAGAACCGCTGTCGATATTTCGAGCGGAACGGTTTCCATTTGCGCGTTCAGCGCGTTGATTCTCACGTCGCCGGCCGGTTTTCCGGTTTCGATGGTTTGTCTCAATGCGCATTTTTTTTGGCAGATATTGGTGCGGAACACTTCATGGCAGTTCTTACCGATGGCTTCCTCTCTTTTTATTCCGATAATTTTTTCCGCTGCCGCATTGAACGATGTGATGCGAAAAGACTCATCAACGGTGAATACGCCGTCGTGAATACTTTCAACGATGAGTGGGTATAACTGAGAGACTTCAGACATATGATTCCTGTTAATATGCGTAAACTTCGTAACAAAATGTTTCATATTTGAAACAACGCGTTTCAAATATTTTATTTTTCATAAATTTTTGAGAAAATTGCAAGCGTTTCATTTTTTGGTGATTATTTTCCTGCATAATTCACTGACAACTTTTTGCAAAAGGAGATAAACGATGGAAGATTTAAAAGACGATGTTGTATCCATGCCTCGAATCGGCGACAAAGCACCTGCATTTACTGCGGTAACCACTCAGGGAGAAATTCATTTTCCCAATGATTATTCTGGAGAATGGGTCATTCTTTTCAGCCACCCTGCGGATTTCACACCGGTTTGCACATCAGAGTTCATCACGTTCGCATCCATGGATGCCAAGTTTGCCGAAGCGGGGTGCAAGCTGGTCGGTTTGTCGGTGGACGGATTGTACAGCCATATTGCATGGCTGCGCACCATCAAGGAAAAAATTGAGTACCGCGGCATGAAAGATGTAGAGGTGAATTTTCCGCTGATTGAAGATATCAGCATGAATGTCGCAAAAAAATACGGCATGATTCAGCCGGGGGAAGATACCACCAAAGCGGTTCGAGCAGTATTTTTCATTGATCCCAAGGGAATCATCCGCACCATTATCTATTATCCACTCAGTCTGGGACGTAATTTTGACGAGCTGTACCGTGTGTTAGTGGCGTTGAAGACGGCCGATGAGTTCGGCATCGCCACACCTGCAGATTGGCGCCCCGGAGACGATGTGATCATTTCACCCGCGGGTTCCTGCGGCACCGCCAAAGATCGCATGGAAGGAAAAGAAGATATGGAGTGTCAGGATTGGTTCTTCTGTACCCGCAAAATCGATAAGGATGAGGTGCTGAAGAAAGTTATCAAGAAATAGCGGCCCTGGGCGTTTCTCATCCACGTGTGAAACATTATGTTTAACTTGTTTCATAGTGAAACGTAACGTTTCAGAAAACCTCCGTTCATCCTGTGCTGAAGGCGATCATTCCTTACAACGTCGAGTTTCCAACTTAATATACGTATTGGTACACTCTTTGCTTTTTCCTCGGCGCAATTGGAATACCCGAACGTTCAATATCGACTGTTCCCATTTGGCAGAAAGTGAAAGACAATGAAAAAAATTTTAATCATTGGTGGTTCCGCCGCCGGCCCCAAAGCTGCGGCAAAGGCGCGCAGATGTGATGAGACTGCAGAAATTACACTCGTTCAAAAGGGGGGAGACCTCTCTATGGCATCGTGCGGGTATCCGTATTACGTGGGCGGTGTGTTTGATAACCGAAATATGCTTCTTGCGACGCCCACCGGCGCCATTCGCGACCCTGATTTTTTTAGAAAAGTGAAAAATATCGAGGCGCTAACTCACACCGAAGCGTTGGAGATCAATCGCGACAAAAAAGAAGTATTGTGCAAAGATTTGAACACCCTGGAAACATTTGTAAAAACATACGACAAACTGATTCTCGCCACGGGCGCATCTCCCAGGGTGCCCAATGTGGAAGGTATCGATTTGGAGGGCATATCCACCTTGCTCTCCATGAGCGATGCCGACTATCTGAGAAAGATTCGCGATGAAAAGAAAATCAAGCGTGCGGTGGTGATTGGCGGCGGGTTGATTGGTATTGAAACCTGTGAAGCGCTGCAACTGGCGGGCATTGAGGTGACCATTGTGGAGATGTTGCCTCAACTGCTTACCTTCCTGGATCCGGAGCCGGCCGCGTTGGTACAGAACCATATTCAGTCCAAGTCGGTTCATGTGATTACCGAAAACGGTGTGAAGGCGTTTTTGGGAAAAGACGGTAAACTAACCGCTGTGAAATTGCAAAACGGCACTGAACTTCCCTGTGAATTGGCAGTACTCTCTGTGGGGGTAACGCCCAACAGCACATTGGCGAAACAGGCGGGGTTGAATGTCGGAAAAAGAGGCGGCGTGCTGGTGAACAAATACATGCAAACCTCAGACCCGGATATTTATGCAGTGGGTGACTGCATTGAAGTGCCCAATCGAATTACCAACGAGTCCATTCACGCGCCGTTCGGTGATTTGGCCAATCTGGAAGGTCGTGTGGCCGGAGAGAACGCCGCAACCGAGAATCGGAAAACGTTCAGCGGAACCATTCAAACCGGCATCTGTAAAATTTTTGAGTTTTCTGCCGGTGCCACAGGACTTTCTGAGAAGAGCGCACGGCAGCAGGGGTTTGAAAATATCGAAACAGTTATTAATGCCAGCCCCGATTGTCCGGTGTTCATGGGCGGAAAATTGCTCGTGAGCAAGTTGCTGGTGGAAAAAGACAGTCGCCGTATTCTGGGGTATCAGTGTGTCGGCCCGGGTGATGTGAGCAAACAACTGGCTACCGCAGCAATGGCCATCACCGGAAATTTAACAGTGGATGATGTGGCCAATGCGGATTTGCCCTACGCGCCGCCGTTTTCATTGGCCATCGATCATTTTATCGCATCTGCGCATATTATGCAGAACAAGCTGGAAGGTACGATGGCGGGAATCTCCTGTGAGGAGGTGCATCAGAACAGCTGCAAGAAACAGAACCTATTTTTGTTGGATGTGCGCTCTCCGGCCGAGTTCGAGGAGATGCGCTTGGGTATTGGTGAAGTGTTGATTCCGCTGGGGGCACTTCGTACGCGTCTTTCAGATTTGCCGCAAGACAAAGATACTCCGATAGTATGCTATTGCAAAATTTCCCTGAGAGGATATGAAGCGTCTTTGATTGTAAAAGCAGCCGGATACACGAATGTGCGGGTTATGGAAGGTGGTATTATGGCGTGGTCGTATCCAAGGGAGAAATAAACCGACATGGAGATTCCTCTGAACGTTTTCAACCGTGTGGCATGCATCGGGTGCATGTGGGGAATCTCCGCTATTCTTTCGGGCTGTTTTATTGAACCGGTTTGCTACAACGATGCCGATTGTCGAAGCGACCAATTCTGTTCCTTTCCGAATTCCACCGCAAGCCGGCCTGCCGACATAAATGACACGGATAGTGCGAATGCCGGGGATACTGATATTTCCGACCCCGGGCAGTGTATTTCTCATTGCCGAAGCGACGCGGACTGCAATGGAACCGACTATTGTGATGTGAACACCGGAAAATGCGAAGCGTCACAGTGCGTTGGTGATGCGGATTGTTCAAATGGGTTTACCTGTGAGGCACACTACTGCAAAGCGCCGCCGCAAATGACCATTTTTTGTCCGGAAGGGATGGTCGTGGTGGACCAATCGTTTTGCATTGACATATACGAAGCCTCAAGAAGAGATGCCACCGAAATCAGCCGCGGCGCAGATGATTCCATGGCGCTCAGTCGCCCGGGGGTGATGCCTTGGCAGGTGGTCGATAACGCTGCCGCACAGGCAGCCTGTGAATCCGCCGGGAAGACGTTGTGTACAGCAGACCAATGGTATCGCGCCTGTATCGGGCCGGATGCGACCGAATACAGTTACGGCAACGAATATGAGGCGGCTGCCTGCAACGGAATTGATACATTTTGCAATTGTGAGAGCAGTGCCTGCAGCGAATCTGCGGAGTGCCCGTTCGCGCTGTGCTATCACACCTGCGGAGCGAATTATCACCTGATGCCCACAGGCAGCTTTCCAGGTTGCACAAACGGGTACGGGGTTTTTGATATGAACGGCAATCTGTGGGAGCATACCCGAAGCGGCAATGATATGACCATTCGTGGCGGTGCATACAATTGTTCAGATTCTCCTCGGCTACACAAATGCAGTTATGTGCCGGGCACATGGACGCCTTCCGCTCGCGGATTTCGCTGCTGTGCCGATGCTATTATTGAATCGGTAGATACAGACTCTTCGTCGGAGTCAGCGCTATGATGTGGCGGTTTGTTTTTATTCTTTCAGTGGGAAGCATGTTCGGCTTCCAGACACAGGTTGCCGCATCCGAGCCCATATGCGTTTCGTGTGAAGTGACCGCACTGAAGAACGACATACAGACGGGAGCGTTACCGGCGGCAATCGAACGACTCAAGGCGCTGAAAGAACAATATCCAGCGCGCCGGGAACCGGTTCTGTTGTTGGCCCGCGCCTACAATGCGGACGAGAATATGTTCTGGGCATTCAATGTGCTGTATCAATGGTTGGAATTAAATCCCGACGACTGCGAGGCGATTTCTCATTTGGCTTGGTACCACATCGGTTCCGGCAATCTTGACGACGCACGACAATGGTTGAACACCGATGGTTGTCCGAATTCGGACGCGATGAAAACACGATGGCAGTTGATGCTGGCGGCGATGGCTTCAGTCGAAAACGATACTGAACCAGCCGTTGAAAAAGGTCTGGAAGAGGCATATCCGGAAGATAGAGTTCTGTGGGATTCATATTGGAAACGCGCCAATGCGGGCCGGACGGCGCCCCTTGAATTCGAGTTGAAAACTCAGGTCGGATATTCTTCCAACGGGGTGGCGGGATCTCCTCAGGATGCCGCGGCAGAAAGTGAAGACAGTGCCCTGGGTAAGTTGGAGCTTCGCGCCCAGTTTGTGATTCCCACCCGAAAACAGGTACGACCGTTTCTGGAGTGGAACGAACGACTGCTTGGCCTGGCGGACGAAGCGGTGGCAGATTATTCTTATGTGGATTCGTCCCTTCGCTCGGGTTTGTTTCTGGGCGACAGGTATCCGGTTCGTTTATCGTATCTGGGGAATTTGCTGCTTTTAGCCGATTCGCAGCAGCGACGGTTTTATGAAACCCATCGTTTTGAAATTGATTACGGTTCAAAAGGCGGTTTGTTGCTATTGGCCGGCGTGGGAAAGCGATACTTCATGCAGAACGGTCGCACCCGGCGGGAGCTGGATGCGGGAGTGGGGGCCTCCCGTCGCTTGAATCGATGGATGGTTCCTCTGCTGGTATTGAACGGCAAGGTTTATGATGCGATTGGAGAAGCCTACGATCAACTGGGCATGGGACTATTGGCGGTGGTGAATACTCAGTTACCTGCAACGATGCACCTGCGCACCGGTATCAGCGAAACGGTGGATTATTTTCCCCATTCCGGTGGAGAATTGGGGCGCGATGCCTTTGGTACAGCGGCCAAACGTAAGGATTTTACCGTTCGATTTTTTAACGAATGGTGGTTGCCTTCTCTGGACAACCTGGATTGGGGCGTTCGGTATGAATGGAACCATCGTAACTCCACTGCGAACGATGCCGGCACGCAAAATTTTGAATACGACGAACATAAAGTGCTTTTTCAGCTGCGAGTTGTGAAAAAAATGAATCCTTCCGCCCCTCGTCTCGTCAAAGAAGACGATCACGTTCCGTTGCAGTACGGTCTCTCAGTTGAGGATGATGATGGGCTTGAAAATACCGCCTCAGAAATTGCCGAAATGCTTCGTCAGGACGAAGCCGCCCGCGCGGCCTCATCTTGCATTGAATAACATTGGAAAGGGTTGAGTTCCATGAAACACATAGCGGCTTTGGCTTTTGGTATTGGTTTTTTATGTTCCTCTGTTTTATCGGCGCAGACGTCGACCTGTGACCAACTGGATGCGCAGCAGAAAAAGGTGGCAAAGGGGTTCATGGATACCTTGCATCCGTATCGGGAGTGCGACGGAACGATAGCAACCTGTGTGAAAAAAAAGAGCAAACTGGCGATTCGACTAGCCGATAATCTGTGCAGACGTGTGGCCAAAGGGGAGAGTGAGAAAAAGATTAAACGCTGGCTGGAAGAACGCGCTAAAAGTATGAATCCTTATGGCAAGAAGGCGACCATCAATACCGGCGGTTTCCCTGCTGTGGGTACGGGGAGTGTTACTGTGGTGGTGTATGCCTGCGCGCGTTGTCCTTTCTGTTCGAAGCTGGTGCCCAAGTTGCATAAAGCGGTTACCAGCGGGGCGTTGAAAGGTAAAGTGACGCTGTATTTCAAACCGTTTCCCCTGAAAAGTCATGAATATTCAAAAGAGGGTGGGTTGGCCACTGTTGCCGCGTTGCACATGGGGCACTATTGGGATTACCTGCTGCGATTATATGAAAATTTTGATATGTTCTGCAAAGATAAGCTTGACGACTGGGCAGAACTCGAAGGAATGGATCCGGCTCGATTTAACGAGCTTATGAAAGATGCGGCGGTGCGAAAAGAGCTGGTGGATTCTAAAAAGGAAGGGCTCGCCAACGGGGTGTCGGCAACACCGACCTTATTTATCAACGGGCGGAAGTACACCGGTTTTTTGGATGTGGACGAAATCGTCGATGTACTTGAAGAAGAGCACTCCCGAACGGCAAAATAGCCGAAACATACGGTCGTCGCGTTATTGATAGGGGTGGCGTCACCGGTGAAGGATTCTTTTTCTTTTATATAGGGTCGACCGAATATCCGGCGGCGGTCCAGGCTTCGATTCCCCCTTCCATTATCCAAATGGTGTTATAATCTGCGGCAGATAGCGTTTCGTATGCGTCTTCGCTGCGAACACCGCGGCGACAATAGATAATAATGTTGACGTCGGTGGGGATTTCATTGAGCTGCTCGTCAAGTGTATCCCACGGAATTTCAACAGAGCCCGCAATGTGTCCGAGGGAATAGAATTCTTCGTCCACCACGTTGAGATACAATATATTCGGGCATTCGGCCGAAAACATTTTGTGAACTTTGTCTACGGAAAGATATTTTGTGTCTTCGAGCGTACAGCCTGCCGCGGTGTCGGTGTCGGTATCGGTGTCAGCCCCATTTTCGTTGCTATCGCTATCTGTCGAAAGGAGTTCATCGTTTGAAGAATTGGTTTTGGTATTGCCGGTTTGAGAGCATGCAAAGAGCCACACGCAAAGCCCCATGGCAACCCGTTGAGCAAAAAATAAATAATTGTACATATGACCTCGCCATCGCAGATGATTTTTTCATAATATTGTGAATAGATTCCGGCATGTTGGGTGAAAAAGCAAGGGCGTACTCGAAAATGTTCAAGAATTGCAGATATATGTGTTCGTGTTGCTGATGCTCCGCGTGGAGACCGCGGTTCCGACCGCGGGTTATTCCCAAGAACGCCCCCATAATTGATTTGATTTCGTTTATGGAAATTGAATACTATCAGCCCATGCACATATCTGTTTGTTTTTTGTATGCAGATAGTTTCAAAACATAGGGGGAGAGGGCGTTGCTGTCCACTGTTGAAAAGAGGTTCTCTATCTCGCAGTTCACTGTGAATTCATCGTTGGTTGCAGTGGATGCTTATCGGGGGGATTTGAGCAATTTGAGCCGGTATAAACGCAAAACGGGATTTTCTCTGTACCGATGCAAAAGACGGCGCGAATGAACGTATCCGCTTTCGGATAAAGCGGTTTCGATGAAGCGGTTCCGATGTTACGACGTATTCAAAGTTTCAGACACGCGTTAGCGGGAATTGCGTATATGATTCGAACACAGCGCAATGCTTGGATTCATCTGTTTGCCACGTTGGGAGTGGTGACCTGTGGAATTGTGTTTCAGATTCAGCGAACCGACTGGTTGTGGGTGGTGGCAGCAGCAGCACTGGTATGGACAGCTGAAGCGTTGAATACGGCGATTGAATGTGTGTCTGATGCGGTTGCCCGAGAGCCCAACGAGAGGGTGAAAACAGCCAAGGATACTGCTGCGGGTGCGGTGCTGCTGGCGTCGGTGGGTGCGGCGGTGATTGGCGTGATGGTGTTTTATCCGTATATCTTTCTGGATGCGCGTACCATAAACCCGGTGTCCGGACGCGTATCTGCCGACGTGCACACGGTGCTCTTCACCGCTGATGATGCCACGCCGGTGTGCGCATCCGTTCGATTCTGGACGCCGCACCCGACCGCTGACCATATTTGGAATCGCGGGAAGGCGCGCCGGCAATTGCACGATGTGCTGATTGCGTTCGGCGGCGGATACACTATTTTTGAAGTGGACGGTGGTTGGAAGAATGGAAAGACAAATGAGATTGAAACAGAACCGGGGCTGCTTTATGAATCGATGACAACGGACTGCCGCAAGCCGCAGTTGCTTGAGAGTACGCTAAAAACGTTGCGAACGCTGATAACGGCAGAAGACTATTTTGATCAGGATGCGGTATTTATCTCAACGACGCGTGCGAATCTGGACGGGCCGTTGAACGAAAGGCGCAGATGAGTACAAAAACAGAAGAGGCGAAGATTATTTTTTCGAAGGGATTCAATTGCGCCCAATCGGTGCTGTCGGTGTTCGCGCCGGAAGTAGGGCTGAAAAGCGAAGACGCACTGCGCGTTTCGGGAGCTTTCGGGGCGGGTATGGGGTGTATGGGCGAAGTATGCGGCGCAGTGACCGGCGCATTTATGGCTATCGGACTGCATTCCGCCAAAACCAAACCGGGCGAAGATGATAAGAAGTTGCGCGGATATCAGATGGTGACCGAGTTTACCCGCTTGTTTTGCCACAAGCATCAGACCATTCAGTGCCGCACACTAATCGGTTTGGATTTGAGCACAGAAGAGGGAATGGCCACCGCCGTTGCGGAAAATCGGTTTCACACCCATTGCGCGATGTACGTCAACGGCGCTGTGGAAATTCTGGAGTCAATGCTGAAATTGTCGGAGAAAAAAAAGTGATGTGGCTTCGAATAATCGTTTTCGGGCTGACTTTACAGGGGCCGCGTCGGCTTGCAATGCCGATGGAGACAGCTTTAGTGAAGATAATGATTCTGACAGTGACAGCGACAGTGGCGCTGCCGATGCAATGAAATCAAAACGGGGAAGATGCCGATAGACGGGTAGAAACCGCACCGGTCCAAACCGGGTTAGATTTGGATTATGCCGCCGCTATCGATTGGACCACACCGGTCATCCGCGAATAAAGGCGGCTGCTTTCAAATTTTCGAGGGTTTGGGGGAAATAGCGGCGATTTTATTTTTCTATTCGCTACTGAGCTCGTCTTCGCACATTAGTTGAACGGTATACTCCAGCGAAGGCATCATCCCTTCCGGATCATCCACTATCATCTCGGCTTCGTCTCTGGCTTGCCCAACGCATTCCTGTTGCTCCATGAACTCGTAGTCTATTCCTTCTTCGCAAAAGGTACACCCTTCATACGAAGGACACACCGTCTCCATCGCCTGCTCGAAATAGGGGATTGCATCCATGCATGGATTCCCTGAATCCTCTGAATCATCGCATCCCGCGAGCACAACGGCTCCCAAAATAAATACCAAAATCGCCACATAAAGTTTCATAACATTTCCTTTCCAATCCTTTTCAATATCGTTTTTTTAAAAGCTTTCAATCTATTGATGAAAAAATTGGGTGTGTGTTCTAAAGAGTGGATGAATTATCGGCATACCATTCGCAATGACTGGCAGAACGACATTGCGCTTCAGACAATTCATCACAGGGAACGAGTTCGCCTTCGCAAAACTGTTCACAGACTCTTCCTTGTGGAACGGTATCTGAATCACTTGCTGTATCTAAATCTGTATCTACAGTATCTGAATCAGTATCAGTATCAGCCGGATAATCCGTACAATACTCCACCACACTGCAGCCGGGAAGATACATTCCGCTGCCTTCTTCAGAATGACATTTCGACAATGTTTCATTATAATCACTACATAAGGCATAAGAAGGTGAAGGATGACATTCTTCATAGCTATCAGAATCCAAAAAACATGCCTGGCAGCATATTACAACAAAACACAGAATAATTGGTTTGTAACAATTCATATATTCTCCCATTTCAGCACATAAACACTCGTTTATTATTCTACGCAAACGGGGCCTACCGAGCAATGGCCGCCACAACAAATGTAATTTCCTCCGCAATCGTTGTAAGATTCGCATTCAACGGAAGTAGATGCTACGCAACAGCCGTCAGAACAAGAATAACCTTCATCGCAACCCGCTGAGGACATGCAGGATTGCACAACACAATTGTCTCCCGGTATGTAGTAGCCGTCAGGCACACAACAACCTTCCGTGCATGTGGTTGAACTTGGGCATACCCCACCAAACTGTTCGCATGTATACCAATCTGTTGTACCGCATGGGGAGCCCGTTGATGAACCAAAATCATTCGTTGTTTCAATATCTGATTCCACACTTACCGACTCAGGACCGGTGTATCCTTCGATACATTCAAAACTAAACCCGCATTCCCAGCTCGCGCAGTACCCATAACCGTCATCGCATCTGGTTACCTCTTCAGAACTCGAATTTTCTTGATAATCCACCATATCCGCTGCACACATCAGAAACGCCAGTGCGGCGCCGCTGGAGTTGGAGACGATCGGTTTCATTCCGTTCCAAAAATCGGAATCGGCCAAATAGCTTGCGGTTTTCTCGTCTTTTTTCTCTTTGCTATCTTGGAGGTTTTCCATAACAGAGTAGTCGTCATTCCATGCCCATGTACCGACATATTGCATGTTATCCATTGCAACCGCTTCGATTAAGGATTTGGCACTTGAGAGCTCCTTTGACGCCTCCAGAGAAGAATCCCAACAGAATTGCTTCCACCACTTATATCCATTGGCAATAATTGCGTTTTCGCTTTCGTAATTGTCCGCATCATTACGGTCAGCGCTCACTTCGTCGTCAGTGTTCTCTTCCCCCCAGAACAATTCAAAAAATGCATCACTCATAGCGGATTCAAAAGACAAATGCCCGTAAGACATAGTTGCAAAAATATGGTGAGGAATAATCACGTCGCCCAATGCATGAAGAGGCCAACCTAAAAACTTCGACCCGGTAGGGTTCTCTTTGAATTCATGCCACCCGTACTCTCCCAAACTTGAAAGAGAACTCCATTCCAAATGGCCGATTGAGTCCATTTGCCATTCATAGTTGTGTTCCCGCTCCACATCATCATGCGGTCCATAGTGTTTCACACCGTTGCTTTTGCCGGCGCGCAAGCTTGCTCCGGTGACATCGCCAAGAGCCATTACAATAAAATCCAGTTCGCCGGGAGAACCAGGACCAGCATTTTCAAGATGAGTTCCTGGAATATTATTGTATTCGCCCAGACCTTCTCTGCCCACATGCATCATGTGCCACATGCCGACTGTTTTGTCTATTTCAATTGAACCGAATCCAGGCATCATTCCTTCTAATTGATCTAATGGAGGTTTCGGTGCGGCCCCTGAAAATTCACATTCTTTTCCACGGAATAATCTTACAAGACATCTGATGCCTGCTATTATTACATATGTGGGTTCAGCAAAAATCAATCCATATTGAAGCGCGTATTCTGAAATATCACTAAATATTTCACGCCTCCAATTGTTTGAGGGTCTGATCCACAAAACACTATCATCTTTTTCATCGTCGACTTTCCCCGACCATCTGCCAAGTACATCTCCCAACGCTTGATAAGGATCTTCCAAGTCGTCCTGGGTTGCAGGCTGCATGAAACACTGACTTGTGTCGTTATGCCTCTCAAAGAATTTGTACGTGACTTCCTTGATTAGTTTGTCCTCAAAAAACATCATATTGTCTTGAACATCATAGTTACAACCTGAAACGGGATTGTAATATAGAAAATAGCACTTCCCAATTACCTCATACGTCGAGCCTTCTCCGTCGTCCACAAAGCCCATATACTCTTTACTGTATTCGACAGCAGCAAGTCGCAAATCCGGGTCTTCCATTTCGGCCGTCCTGGCGGCCAACCAATTAGGTATATCTTCTGTCAGTAGGCAAACTTCCCTGCCACCGGCTATGTTTGGATTGGGAAGATCACAGGTGAGATCCGAGAGTTCCTTTCTGGTGTTGTTGAATTGCTCCACAAACGCCGCCCATGCAGCTTCGTCGATCTCGCCACTGCTCAGCTGTTGTTCATTCTCTTTAATTAATTGGATAATATGTTTGATCATCGTTTCATGGCCAGGAGTGTAATTCAGTGCGGAAAGGGAAGGTGAAAACACGAAGCATGTCATCAACAGGAAAACTGCCAGCCAAATTCTTTTATAATTGAACATATTTTTATTTGTCATTGTAATACTCCATTTATCATTCGGCATTTGCACATCTAAACCCTAGGGACAAACAATCTTTTTGCGTCATTTTTTTCCATTGACTCCACATTCCCTTATGTCCCGCTGCGTTATATGCACGAACTCTAAACGCGCCGTGGTAGGGTTTGAGATCTGTGGCAAGCTTGCCTCTATCGCCGCTATCTTCATTAGTAGCGATAAATTGAACCAGCCCATATGGAACAGGACGACCGAGGTCAACGAGGTCAGCAGTCTTTTCTGACTCTCTGAACGTTAAAATCAAGTGAGCGGGTTGGCCATCGTACGTTTCACCTTGTATTTCGAATTGATAAAATACCGCACAGCCATGGGGTTGGTCGGCCGCTTCAGACATTACCAAAAATACTCTGGCTGGATTACTTCTCTTGAAAAATCCGCCGGGGGCTGACATGCCGGGAACGGGGGCATCATCACAAGCTGTGTTTGCTGTAACATTGAAATGTTCCAGTCCATCGCGCAATACCGAATCGTCGGGAGTCGTAGGCAATTCGGTGACGCATCCTACGTCATTAACCGGCATTAGGCTGGCTGTCTCCGGGCAGTTGTCGTTTGAATCAATTACCCAGTCCTCATCGCTATCAGAACCATAGCAAAGAAATGAAGCAAACTCTTCATCATGGCGAGCACGACGCAACATTTCAGTACGATGACGAGCAACACCAAGGTACTGACTCGCTGAAATTTCTTCATTTACAAATTGAAGCGCTGCGGTTGTGCGGTCCACTTGTGCCCTTGCAACTAGTGCGAGGTAGCAACTGTCAATATCGACATCTGGGGCGATGCAGTATTCTATCAGCAATTTTTGAAACTCGATATTGTTCTGTTTTTCATCGAGGTTTTCCGGGCCGACTATTTGGTCTGAACATTCCTGAATATCGATAGTTCCTCCGGTTAGCAAAACGTTTCCAACTTGATGAACAATATGCGCATTCGCCTCAACATTAATGGCATTTGCATAGAAAGCGCCTGCATGGGTGCACGCGTGAAGTGAGAGTAGCGCGTTCGGCGCTACGACCGTACCGTTGAAATCTCTGTCTAAATGCAAATCCTGTTGACCGGTATAGACCAGTAGCCAGTTCGGAGTTTCTCCTGTCTGACTAACGACGTTGCCATGGAACCCAACAATTTCTTTCACATAAACAATCACGGGACCGCTGTTCTGTTTCAGAACGATTTTGGGCAGCGTTTCAACTGATGCCGAATCTTCCACGTTTAACGTGTCTATGTAGTACTTTCCGGATTCAAGCGCTAATGTGGCATTGGGGCCCACTCTGACCATGCCGTATCCTCCAGGAACGATCGTTGCAGTCTGAAGAGGCTCCAACCAAACGGTTTCAGTGATTGTATTTGGAAACTCAATTTTGAATGGGATCACGGTCTGCGGTTCAAGAATCGCCTCTGTTACAGTATCTCCATCAACCACTGCACCTTGGCCGAGTGTGTATGACGGCGCAACCAGGGAACCATTTAAATGGACGCGATCCCCAATGTCGGCATTTCCGCCTGAAATTAGCGTCCCGAGAGTTGCATCGGGTTCGACCATGCGAAACGGGGTGTCGCCGAGGGAGGACACGATTGAATTTTCCAATTCTGGTGACTCAACTTGGACGTTGGCACCCAATTTCATTGTGGTATGCGAATTCAGTGCAATAGAAGCAATCGGTGCAATTCGAGGTCCACGCAACGAAAATTCAATAACTTCTCCCTCCGTTGGAATGGGGTCCGGATCAGAAATCGTATCATTGGTTAAAACAATATTGTCCAGCAGATATGGTGCGGACAACTGCGGCGCATTGATAATTACAATCAGGCGTGCGTCATCGTATTCGCTTTCCAACGCGGCGAGCGTTTCGGGAGGGAACGTAAACTCCACATGGGCAAATTGGCCGGGATTCAGTTCACTTAGTGTATGAGAACCTAATTCACTCCACCAAATACCTTTCGACGGCACCTGAACAACAATTCTCAGCTCCCCCCAGTAAAGTGGTTCTGGAACAAAAACATCCAGCGATACCGTTGGTTTCATCGTTCCGAGTGTTGAAAGTACTGGGCTGTAGATTTCTGTCCAACCGTTAGGCGTTACTGCAAGCGAGTAAACACCTGATGTTGCGTTGTAACTGGTGTCTAATGCGCTATTCGTATTGGGTGTAGTCCAGTCATTCAGCGCATTTTCAAAATCGAGTATTGACTGCGCTTCACTCGTCAGGTTTGTCCTTGATGACGTCATTGAGGCAGATTTTGTTTCAGTGCCGCATCCCTGGAGCATAAACACAGAGATGAGCAGAAACAGCCCAATCTGGGCGGCTTTATTGTATCGGGGGGGGGATATTATTCATTACGGGAACCTCCATGAAGCAGAAAACATGTAACTGTTTCAGCTTCGAAATCAGAATGAGAACCATTTCTCAAAATAGCGTTTGGGAGCATCTTGTATCGGATATGAAATTGTTTTTCAATTTATTTTTTTGACCATTGGGTTTCGGCTTCACGATGAACAGTTATGTTATATTCACTGGATGGTTTTGGATGTGACGTACCCCCAGAAGGACCTTCCAGCCCCGTAGCAAAGGAAAAACGATTACTCCAGCCCCATGAAGAACTGCCACCAGAAATCACCGTCGGCTGTGGGTCAGCCGTGTCCGCCGCTATCGATTGGACCACACCGGTCATTGTGAAGTAGGGTGTCTGCTTTCAGCGTTCAAACGGATTGATGAGTTCTACATCTGTTTCAGCGAAATCGTCAATATTGCGCGTAACGACCGCCAGGTTATTGGCTCTGGCGATGGCCGCGATGAGCGCGTCGAAAACTGAGAGTGATTTGCCGCGTCTATCTGCCGATGCACACATGGTGCCCCAGACCGCTGCACAGGCAGGGTTGAAAGAGAGAATCCGGTTTGCAAATTGCGCTTCAATAGCATCTAGCCACACGAGCAGGCGGGTTTGCTTTTGTCCGGGAGTCAGTTTTTGAATGCCTCGGTGCAGTTCCGCCAGAGTGATGCTTGAGATGAATAGTTTGTTTTCGTCGGCGCCGAGAAAAAAATCGGTAACCGATTGCCGGGGCGTCGGTTTGGTGAACTCCGAAACAACGCATGTATCAATGAGAAACTTCACAGGTCGATTTCCCGGATGGTTTCGGAATTGCGGTCGAGGTTGAGTTCGGCGGTCGGGGCGGATTGCAGTACATCGAGCAGGGTTCGATTTTTACGCGTCAGCCGGCGATACGTGTCCGCGGGCACAACCACAACGGCTTCTTCGCCGCGTCGCGTTACCATTTGCGGCCCTTCTGCAATGGCGGTATTCACCAACTGACTGAATTTATTTTTTGCATCTTGAAGCGGCCATTCCTGCATGGTTACCCTCCTGGCTAGACTGTCTAGCCGATTAAAGATAACACATGTCATCCCCGTGGCAAACGAAAAACGATTACTCCAGCCCCATGAAGAACTGCCACCAGAAATCACCATCAGATGTGGGCCAGCCGTGACCGCCGTCGTGTCTGCAGAGGAGCAACGGGTCATCGGCCCGGCAGCCGTCATATTCTTCGCAGATATCGGAAAGCGGGCTGGCGTTCGTTTGGGGCGGCTGGGTGCATTCGTTTTGCGGCAGCCATACGTTTATCTGGGAGAGACCACCGTTCGAAGCGTCGTCGCAGGGGTTGAAGGAGTCCTGCTCACCGCAGATCACCATAACCGCCACATCGCCCTGACACCCGCCCTGCTGCCAAGTCATTCCCGATGACGGCGCGATGGCGCGAAAGATGTTACCGAGAAAGCAGCCCAGCATGTTTGACATAATCCCGCCCGAGCTGGCGCCCAGAGAAAAAATGCGGCTTGTATCAACGCAGTAATTTTCGTTGATATAACTGATCATGGCGTCAAAGAATGGTATATCGACGCCATTGAGACTGAAATCCCATGCAATGGCACCGCCGGCCTCGTCGTTGGGCAGGGCGGTGGGGTACACGAAGATGGCGCGGTGGCCCGGTTCTACGCCGAAGAACTGCTGCGCCTGAGGTCCGGTTCCGCCAACGCCGTTGAGTACAAAAACCACCGGCAGCGGGTCGCCGGGGGCGTAGTCGTCGGGGACGCTCAACCGGTACTCCCGCACCGTGGTCTGGCCATCCACTGTCAAGGTGTTGTCGATGGCGCTGCCGGTCACCACATTGGTTTCAGCGCAGCCGCCGGAGGGGATTGCGATGTGGGTATCGGTATCGGAATCAGAGTCGGAATCCCCGTCCCCGTCCCCGTCCCCGTCCCCATCTCCATCGGAATCGCTGTCGCCATCGGTGTCGCTATCCGCGTCTGTATCTGCATCCGTGTCGGTGTCTCCATCTGCCCCTGTGGAATCAGAGGTGTCGGAACCGGTGCATCCCCATGTGAACAACATCATCAGATTTGCCGCGAAAATAATAAATCTGACTTTCATTGCATGCTCCTGTTTCCACCCGGGACGTGATTTCCCGTCATGTTTCACAAACCTCACTTCACAAGTGAACACTTTATAAAAATAGTTCCCCCAGACGGCATTTCAGCTCATTGAATACACGTTGGCCAAGATTGAAGGATAACCCGGCGGATTCGCTGATATTGCTCAAATGGCGAGCCTTGAAATGGATGCAACAAAATGAAATGACAGAGGCAGGCATACACACATATTGAATTTTTTCTTTTGTATAAGGTCCTATTGGGCATATTCGTAAGAATCTACGGAAAGGGAAAATACATGTTCAATCGGTTTTATTGGTTTCAGCAGATGCGGTTTTCAGGGTTCGTCTTTTTTTTATTCATCGGGGTGGCAACGGTTACGGTCGGCTGTTTATGTTCAGATGCGCCGACGGATGAAATGCGTTTGAAGAAGAAAATAGACACATCCGTTGTTCATTTATACGTGGCGAGCAAGGTGGCGATTACCAAGACCGATGCCAGTCCCCAGGTAAAAGCAGCGAAAGCGAAACTGATACAGTTTGTAAAAAGCGTTGAAGCGGCACATCACAGACATCGAATGGAAAAAAAGAACACCGGGGAGAGTGTGGACGACGGTGCACGTGCCGAGACGGGTTCTGAACAGGGCGGGACGGTACAGTTTTCAGCGAGCGACTGGTTGGCCATTGCCAAAAGTCTGTGGGCCCTGAAAAAAGAAGGGGAGAAGATTGTTCAAAACGACAGCGAGGATGAGTACGCACCGATATTGCCCGTATTTCTGAAACACTCGGGGGTGAACGAACAGCTGATTGCCATGATAGATGTGAAAACCGAGCACGCATTGCTGTACCTGGTTATGTCGATGCTGAATATCCACGAAAAATCACCGGTTGCCGTGCCGGGTGAAATTCTGCTGTATGAAGCCTGGAAAACCGACCCCGAACAGATTGCGTTTCCTTCTGTGGCCGGGCCGTTTCATGCAATGAAAGCATGGACCTATGGGTCGAATGATCTGTGTGATTTGTCGCTTGCGGAGGCGCAGTCCGCTGAAGCGTGGCAGCTGGACAGCACCGCCTTCGGAGGAGAGTTCAGAACCATCGCGCAGTCGAAGACCGCTCCGGCACTTACGAACGTCGAACAGCTGAACGCTGCGGTTCACGCGGGTGGGTTCGGCTCTGTAGCCTATTGTCACTATGCCCGCGGCAACGATAAAGAGGCGCGGCCTCATCTTCGGAAGTTCATCGACTACAGCAGTCAGACGGGGGTACTGAAAGATGAAGATATTGCCGCACTCGAAATTTTCTATCAATGCGGCGGAGACGATGCAAGCATTGAAAAAGGGCAGACGATGCTGGCGGATATAGTAAAACGGGCGGATTTGCCCAAAGAAGAGATTGACGTGTTGACCGCATACTGCGATGCGGCCGATCAAACCAGTATCGATGCCGTCCGCAAAGTATTGTTCGTGGCGAAAGTGATTCAAATCGGCCATCGCACAGCCAAAGAGTCGGGCCTATATGATTCTTTGCAGGGGTCTGAGGTATATCAGACGATTGCGGGATTCGCCGGAGCCACCGAAAAATTGTCCGCCACCGACACTTCGCAGGTGAAAACGAAGTTAAACGATATCAAAAATCGTGCGGGTGACTGGTTGAACAAAGAATAAAACGCCGCCGAAGAACAGCCGATTATTCAACCTGATCCAATATTTTTTTTGCCCGCAGCGCGATTTCGTTTTTTTCCACACCGGTAAGCGGTATGGCCAATGCACGCGCGACCATGGACGGCCACAGATTTTTATTGCTGAATCGCTCGGCTGCGTTCAGGAGCAGTATGGCCTGCTGCATGTTGTTGGAATAGGGCGTTATTTCAGACGATTCAAAGTGACCGAACAATGGTGGGGCGGGTTCGGTTTGTTGAGTCAGTTTTCGCAGACCGTTTTCAATGTAGGTATCTCCATGTTCCTTTTTCAATTGATGCAGCAGCATGCCGTACATGACATCCAGGGTGGCGAGTTGAGGTGCGGTAAACAGCGCTTGGGTATTTCCGAATGCATCTTTGGGAGAAACGGATGTTTGGGAAACCACTGGCGGCAACTGCTTCATGTATTGCATGGCCGCCGTCGGCATGTGGTGTTCCAGGTAAAGCATTGCCAACGCATATTGGATAGTTGCGAAAACTTTTTTATCGGCAATGTGTTCTGTTTGCCACCGGCTGGAGAGCTGTTGGGCGATGTCAATTGCGTTGATTTGAATGAATTTCTGGATGGCCGATTGATACCAAAGAAACCGTTGCCCGCGGATCTGTTGTTGTGTCCGTTGTTCACTCAGGTTGAATATTCCACCGCTCACCTTTTTTACCTCAAGTTTGGACAGTGCCGCGGTGAACATCTCGTCGCGCGCAGCAGCGTCACTTTTTTTATGCGCAGCAATGGCCGCCAGCAATTCGAGACCTCCGATGGGAACATTCGCGCTCATCCAGAATTGATTTGTTTTATCGAGTCCTTTTTGCAACAGTGGTGTTGCATCATTCAGCCGATTCAGCGCAATGAGCGCGTCTGTATACAGATAAAGGGTTTGTCCGCGTAAATAAGAGCTGTGTACTTTGTTTCCCCATGCTCCGTTATAGGCATGGCGCAGGTGGGCGAGCGCACGGGATGCGTGATTTTGCCAATACGGCTCCGCTGCCTTGATGCCGGTCAACGCATTTCTTCCGGATTCCAGATACACCCAGTGTTCTTTCTCAGCTGACAGCTCAAACCAGCAGTCTATATTGAGAAGTATTTTTTCGTACAACCGATCGGCCGCCTGTGTGCGGTTCATTTCGGCATATCCGTCGGCGGCATCTGAATACACATCTGTCAACAGGCGACCGTCTGCCCAGCGTACAACTTCCGGCGTTTGTTCCAGCGAATCGACGATGCGTTGCAGCTGGTCAAGCGCTGTGGCGGGGTATCCGTTGTTTGTGTAGGTTCGCGCCAGCGCAAGGTTGTATCGCAGTTGAAGCAGTGCATCTTTGCTCTGCGCCACTGCGGGGGCGAGGTCAATCACAGATTGTAGCGGAATGTTTCGGTAAGTGGTGGCTTCCAACCCGGCCTCAATGACGCTTGCATACAGCTGGATGTGAGCGGAAGAAAGGCTTTCTGGAAGTCGCGATAAAAAAGCGTGGGCGGCTTCTTCGTTTTGAAGCAAGTAGTACACCAACCCTTTGGCCAGCCATTTTCTGTATTGGTCGTATTTTAAGTCGTTAGTCATTTCTTCGGTGTCAGTTGAAAAAATGCTGTACCCTTCTTCGAATGAACAACGTTGTACTGATTTTGAAAGGCCATCGGCAACCAGAACCGCGTTCTGGGTTTCGGGCCAGTCTGCAGTGTAGAGCGCTTGTACAAGTGCGTCACGCTTTTCTTTTTCGAATACCAGACAGCGCCGGCGCGCAGATAATTCTGGTGAATTGACAGGCAGGGAGGACGCGTTGTTGACCTTGGATTGTTCTTCGTTAAAAAGGGACTGCCATTTTGAGACGGCTTGTGAAAATTCGGTTTGAAGGGTAATCGCATCGGCTATTAGAATGCAACTGGGGCAGGCGGTGTTCGGGTCGATTTGTTCGACGCTGATGTTGGCCAGTCCCTCTTCGATTGCCCGGCGTTCCACGACTGTCAGTCCGTCGGGTAGGCCGTCGTTGTGTTTGGATGGTGGTTCCGATGGGCGTGACCGGGGTTCTGTGGACACGGTCGGTGATTTCGGCATCGAAGCGTTTGTCGTTGGGGGCGCGGGTTGAACCGGGGTTGAACCACATGCCGGCATGGTGAAAAACAAAAGGAGAAACAGGCATCGAACAGGAATATATCTCATTGTGTGACCTCATCATCAAACGTTCAAAAAGGCGCGCATGCTTGGACGGTGTCTATCGCGAAACCATCCATCCGTCTATCAGCCTTTTGTGGGCAATTCCATGTTTGTGGAAAAATTTGCAAATTGCGCTTTCTGAAGATACGTTGTTGCGCTTCGGCGCATCCGCTATTAGGATGAGGCGCAACAAGAGCAAGTAGGGAGCGACTTCAACAAACGAAAGAAGCGAAACATGAAACACCAAAAGGGCATATTGGGATGCATCAGCGCGGTGATGTTGGTAGCGTTGATGGGTTGTAATGACGATGATTCAAAGAAAGGCACGGATTCTGACGTGGATACAAATTCTGATGCAGATACAAGTTCTGATACAAATACCGGGGCGGATTCCGATTCGGCAGATTCCGACACGGGCACAATCACCATTCACTGGGATTGGAACGGCGTTGTGGGCACCGGGCAGAGTCTCGCTGTGGGGCAAAACAGTATAGTGACCACGCGTGAACAACCGTATAACAACCTTAAACTCAGTACGGGTAATCTTGAATGGCCGGTAAATGCCGCAGACACCACGTTGGCGATGGTTCCTTTGGCGGAGCCCGTCGGGCGCAGGTCCACCAATTATCCGAGTTCCTGGCCGACCAATATCGCGGGAGAGACTCCGCACTCCGCCATGGGCAATCAGATTACCGCGATGGTCGAAGCGGGCGCGAGCACGGATTTTGTGGGGGTTCACGGCGAGTTCGGCGAAAACGGCCAATGCATGTACTACCTGAAAAAGAACCCTACCGTAGATCCCGACGGAATCAACGGCCGGGCCTTTGAAGCAACGCTGATAGAGACCCAGGCAATCACCCGACTGGCCCAGGAAGCCGGAAAAACCTATGGGGTCGGCGCGGTGATTTTGACGCACGGCGAGTGTGACGCGGGAAATGTGACCTACGAGGACGAAATGCACCAGTTGTGGGCGGATTACAACACCGATATTAAGGCGATTACCGGACAAATAGAAGACATCCAGATGATCGTTTCTCAACAGCACTCAGTCAACAATCGTTCGGATGCCGCACTGGCGCAGTGGAAGGTCGGTGTGGATTATCCCGATTCCATTGTCTGTTCCGGCCCCAAATATCAGTATCCGTATTCCTCGGACGGTATTCATCTGGTGGCGGATGGGTATCGCCAGTTGGGTGAAAAGTACGGCCAGGTGTATTTCGAGCGGGTGATCAAAGGAACAGATTGGCAGCCGCTGCAGCCTTTGGATGCGACCCGCAACGGTAGGGTAATCACCGTTCGGTTCCATGTTCCCGTGCCACCTCTGGTGTTCGACGAGACGTTGCCCACTCCACATGCGGGCAGCGAGAAGTGGCGAAACGGCGAGGGATTTGAGGTTCGCAACGTCGTTGGTATGGAAATCGCGATTGAGTCGGTGGAAATCGACGGCGATTCGGTGATCATCACCTGTGGCGAGGATTTACCGGGTGTGGCGTACGTCAATTATGCGATGTACTCCGATTCAGATACGATCATGTCGGTAACGGATCCGGTGAGCGGCGACGAGCTTTGGAGCGGCACCACCCGCTGGGGACGACTGCGAGATTCAGACCCCTTTGTCGGTGCGGGCACCGGTGTTCCTCAACCCAACTGGTGCGTGGCGTTCGAGTTAGACGTGTAACGCAATTGCGGTCGCAGCATTCCTGAAAAAAGGTATCAGACATTGGAGTAGGAACCGTCATGGGTAAGTGTTTGCAGGCCGAATGGCGGATACCGTGACGGCGTACAACGATACGGCAACGTCGGGCAGCGACATCGATGCCGATACAGATAGTGACACGGATAATGAATAGAGCGAAAAATTTTATAGATGATTCCCAGTGCCTAAATTTCTGATTAGTCACAAACAATATCAGAAAATAGCATTACCTCGTTGCGGTCGCCGCAGCTGTCGGTGAGGTTGCCGCCGAAGTTTGAATCGTCGAATGTGTAGGACTGCAGTGCCGACAGGCTGCAGAGTGCGCAATAGGGGAGTGAGCTGTTTCCGGAGATGTAGAACCAGTCGCTGATTTGATCTTCACTTGGAATATTCATTGAAATGGATTCCAGCACCGAGTTCCCGCCGATGGAAAGGGTGTTGCCGATATGCAGCAGATCGGGCATTTCGATGTAAGTCAACCCCGTATTGCCGCCGAAGGAGATGGTGTCTTCCACGTACTCCAGACTGGGGAGTTCTGCATAGAGAAGCCCGCTGTTGCCTGAAATCTGCAGGCTGGTTCCCACATACACCAGCGACGGAAACTGGATTCCACTGACGGCATTCCAACTGTGAATATCTACGCTGCCCAGGCAGTTGGCGAATGCACTGAGGTCCACACTAGTGAGACTGTCCACAACGGTGATAACCAGTTGCGCCGCGGTTTCGAGCTTGGGCATGGAGAGACTTTGAAGATTTTCCATGGAGGTGAGGGTGACGCTCCCCGTAACATTTATCAGGTTGCTGAATGAAGCAGACTCGACCAGCGGCAGGTCGAGAAGGGTAAGGCCCTCTCCCAATGCGCTCAAGTTGGTAAAACCGGCGATTTCGCTGAGACTGTCGTTGGACGCGATCACCAGATTGCCCGCCGCGTAGCCCAACGCGTTGAATCCGTTGAGCTGCTGCAACGCGGCGTTGTCGGAGATGACAATATCCTGACCGACATATTCGAGAGCGGGCATATCCACCTGCTGAAGGGAGGGGTTCGTCATAACAGACAGTTCCTGCCGCACCAATGTCAGTGCGGGAAGATTGATTTCTTCTACATCTGACAGCTCTGTAATTGTGAGGGACCCTTCGATGCAGGTGAGCGTGGAGAGAAACGCCAAATCCGCAGTGGAGTGAACAGTGACATTTCCCCAATAGCAGTCATCCGTGTCGGAATCGGAATCCGCGTCGGCGTCTGTGTCGGAATCAGAGTCTGTATCGGCATCACTGTCTGCGTCCGTATCGGAATCAGAGTCGGCGTCTGTGTCGGAATCGGAGTCGGCGTCTGTGTCGGAATCTGAGTCGGCGTCTGTGTCGGAGTCAGCGTCTGTGTCGGAGTCAGCGTCTGTGTCGGAATCGGTATCGGCGTCACTGTCGGTTTCGCTGTCACTGTCCGTGTCGGCATCGCTGTCCGCATCGGTATCGGCGTCACTGTCCGTGTCGGCATCGCTGTCCGCATCGGTATCGGCGTCACTGTCCGTATCGGAATCTGTATCTGCATCGGTCGATGTTTCCGAGTCGTTTTCAGAATCGGTCATCGCGCCGGAGTCCAACGGAGGCGGGACGACGTCAGTGTGTGTATCAGAATCCTCATTGGTCGGGGATTCCGCTTGTGCGGACTGGTAACAACCGATAGCCGCAGTCAATGCGACAAAATATATTAAGTTGTGAAGTACTCGTAAAAATCGGGACATTTTCACTGTTATATCGGGTTGGTAGGAAAGAGAAAGCGAAATTTTACCCCGGGGCCGCAGGATGTTGGGAATGCGTGGAGCCTTGCTATTTTTGGCCCTGAAACGGTTTGTATGTGTACATACTTCTAAAATTCGGGCGAAGAACTACCCGGTTTTAACTGGATTCGTACTTACTTAAACAGATGAACGTGAGGGGAGTTTCCCTTAAATAGACAAATGGAGCACCAATGAAAAAATGGTCAGTATTATTTTGGGCGATATTCGCAATGTGCATCGCATGTTCCGGCGAAGAAGGAACCAACACCGATGATCTCATTTCGGACGGCGACGCCGATTCCGATACGGACAGTGACGGCGATTCCGATAGCGATGCCGACGGCGATAGTGACTCGGACAGTGATGCCGACACAGACGGCGATGCGGACAGTGATAGCGATTCCGATGCGGACAGTGATAGCGATTCCGATGCGGACACGGACACCGATTCCGATACGGACACGGACACCGATTCCGATACGGACACGGACACGGACACTGATTCCGATACGGACACGGATACTGATGCAGATAGCGACACGGATAGTGACAGCGATGCCGACAGTGACACCGATACCGATGCGGATAGCGATACCGATAGCGATACAGACAGCGACACCGATGCGGATAGTGACAGCGATTCTGATGCGGACAGTGACAGCGATTCCGATGAATTGCTCGCGTTTCCGGGCGCGGAAGGATTCGGTCGCTACGCATCCGGCGGACGGGGCGGCACGGTATATCACGTGACCAATCTGAATGATTCCGGCACGGGTTCCCTGCGGGATGCGGTAAGCGCTCCCAATCGCATTGTGGTGTTTGACGTGGGCGGCATCATTAATATTTTCAGTCGCATCGTGGTTCACAGCAATATTTATATTGCCGGGCAGACCGCACCGGGCGGCGGTATTACCGTGTACGGCAACGGTGTGGCGTTCAACTCCGATTCAGGCGATGGAAATACGATTGTGCGCTATATTCGGGTTCGCATGGGCGCGGGCGGTGACAGCGGCAAAGATGCGGTATCCATATCGCTGGGGCAGAACTATATGTTTGACCACGTATCTATCTCGTGGGGACGCGACGGAACGCTGGACGTCAACGGCACACCCATCGATAATCTTTCCTTTCAGGAATGTATCATCTCCCAGGGGGTGAACGTGGATAACCATTCCACCGGTGGGTTGATGCAGCCTTCCGGCGTCGATGGCCGGTGGTCGATGATTCGCTCACTCTATATCGACAACAAAACGCGGAATCCCAAGGCGCGCGGCCGTCACGAGTTCATTAACAGTGTTCTATATAACTGGGCGGAGCACGGCTACATCATGGGCGATACCACCAACGGCACCTCCGAGTGCAACCTGATTGGCAACTATTTCATTTACGGTCCGTCCAGCAACTCGGATACGCATATCACCGGCACTACAGAATATTTTCATGTGTATCCCGAAGATAATTGGGTCGATTCAAATAAAAACGGCACCCTCGACGGCAGCCTGCTCACCAATTATAAAACCGCCACGGTGATGACCTCACCGTTTGATTACCCCGGTATGAATCAGCAGATGTCGGCCCAGGACGCGCTGGCGCATGTGATTGACAATGTGGGGGCCTCTATCGTGCGTGATGCGGTGGATGAATTGTTGATTGGCCAGTTGATGTCCTATGGAACCGAAGGTCAAATTGTTACCACCGAAGCCGACAATGGCATTTCCGGGAATGTGGGAACGGTAGCCAACGGAACGCCGCCCATCGACAGCGATCAGGACGGCATGCCCGACGACTGGGAAACTGCCCGTGGCTTAAATCCCAGTGTCGCCGACGACTCCGGCGACGACGACGATGACGGCTACACCAACATCGAAGAATACCTCAGCTGTCTGGTGGGCGACGGCGGGGTGGCGTGCCCCTGAATCGCTATTTTGCGGTTTTGAACTTTTTTGACCGAATCTTACAGAAAACGGCGGCAAGCCCCAGGCATAGGATGGTGCTGATGGGTGCGAAGGTGCAGTGCGCTTTGTACCCCAACAGACTTTCTGTGGATGCGGCCTCGTGCGGCAGCAGCGTGAAGACCGCAGCGATTGTCGACAGAATTGTTAAAGCGAGAAAAATCGTGTAGCCAGGTTGTTTTTTCATTGTTTACTCCTGAAGGCCGGGTCAAGCATCGTGGCAACTCGGCGCGAACGTGGGTTGACCGATGAAGTGTATCCCGGCAGGAGGCGGTTTGCATTAAAAAATCGCAACCAGGAGGGGAGTTCGACTGATTTGGCCGGAAACCACCCGGTTTTTTGATTTTTCATACTTACTCATCGGCGAACATAGGAACGAAAGCGTTTCGCATGTAAAAAAGAAAGGATGGGACATGGCGAAAATCTGGATGTTGTGGTTTGGACTACTGATATTGAGCGGTTGCGGTGAGTCGGGCGGCGGCATCGCGAATTCCGGAACGGATGGCGACACAGACGGTGATACCGATAGCGACACAGACGGTGATACCGATAGCGACACGGACAGTGATACCGATAGCGACACGGACAGTGACAGCGATGCCGGTACGGACAGTGACAGCGACAGCGATACAGACGGCGACAGTGATACCGATTCGGACAGCGACAGCGACAGCGACAGCGATACAGACGGCGACAGTGATACCGATTCGGACAGCGACAGCGACACGGATGTCGACACGGATTCTGACAGTGACCTGGTTCTTGAAGAGTCGGAAGGGTTCTGTTTTGTCAACGGCACAATAGATACAGATAATACCGGATATACAGGAGACGGATTCGCCAACACGACCAATGCGGTGGGGGCGGCCATTGAGTGGGCGGTGGCGGTGGAGAGCGATGAAACGGTTACCCTGGAATGGATGTTTGCCAACGGAGGGGAAACCGCACGGCCGGGTACGTTGATTGTGAACGGTACATCGTTGGGAACCATTGATTTGCCCTCTACCGGGAGTTGGTCCACGTGGAGCACGGCATTGCAAATCGGGGTGACGCTCACTGCCGGGGACAACGCGATTCGGTTGGAAGCCACCACATCGGAGGGGCTCGCCAATATCAATTCACTGTCAGTTTCAGGGCAGTCCGTGACCCCCGGCGAATGCAGCGATGTGGATGGGGTGGATGACTGCAATGACATTACCAACCAGACCATTATCGAAGTTGCGGCGGATGGGTCGGGAAGTTATGCCACGGTCCAGGCGGGCATTGCGGCAGCGGCTGCTTCCACACCGGCAATCGTACGAATCGCTCCCGGCACCTATCCTGAAAAAATTGATGTGAGCCAGTCGAATATCACCCTGTGCGGTCAAACCGGTCGGGCGGCCGACACGGTGATTATCAATAACGACAGCAGCGCATCCATCGGCAGCACCTTCAACAGTTACACGGTACGGTTTTCGGGAAATGACATTTCGGTTGAGAATATCACATTCGAAAACAACTACGGAGAGGGAAGTCAGGCTGTGGCGCTGCAAATCGCGGGTGGACAGCGGGTGCAGTTTCGAAACTGTCGCGCGGTGGCGATGCAGGACACCCTGTATGTGCACAGCGGGTCGGCGTATTTTAAAGATTGCTATATTGAAGGTACCGTGGATTTCATTTTCGGCGGCGGCACGGCGATTTTTGATAATTGCGAATCGCGATGCACCCGCGATGGGGGGGTGTATTCCGCGCCCAACACCGACGGCAGTGTGACCTACGGAATTGTCTTTTTGGGAGGTACTTTCACCGCAAGCTCTGGGGTCAGCGGGGTGTGGCTCGGGCGGCCGTGGGGAGCGGACGGTCACACCGGCTACGTGAATGTGGAGATGGGCGGTCATATTCAGAGCAGCGGCTTTACCGACATGGGCGGCAACACTCCCGCCGCTGCACGGTTTCGGGAGTACAACAGCACCGGCGCCGGCGCGAACCCTTCCGCACGGTCGGGATACCAGATGAGTGATTCCGAAGCGGTGCAGTACACGGTTTCCAATATCTTCGCCGGTGCCTGGATACCGACATTCAGTCAGTAAAATCGATTATTTTTAAAATCTGCGACACCCGCGTCATCCTTGACGGCTCTTGCGGGGGGAAGAAATGGAGTCGCTTTGTGAAATGGAAAAAATTCATTGAGAGTCGCAGGGTCGTTCAGGCCGCGGTGGGGGTTTCGATTTACATTGCCGTGGCGCAATACAGCGTACCCTTGAGTTGGATTATCGTCGGTGGCAGTGCCATCGGCATCGTGACCGGGAAAATTTTCTGCCGTTGGATGTGCCCGATGGGGTTTATCATGGAGTCGATGATGGGCGGGGGCGGAAAAGATTCGAAAATGCAGGCCATGTATATGTATTTCAAGGTGGGGTGCCCCATCGCATGGATTAGTGGGCTGTTGAATAAAGTCAGTCTGCTGAAGGTGTCTACCGATAAAAGTGCCTGCACCTCTTGCGGCAAGTGCGATAGTGTTTGTTATATCGCGGCCAATAACGACGACTTCAGCCTGTATAAGCCGGGATTGAAGAACTCATCCTCACATTATTCCTGTTCCAGGTGTCTCAATTGCGTGGCCGCCTGCAACAAAGGAGCATTGTCATTTTTACCCAATCTGCACACTGAGGTTCCGTCCCAGAGCGAAGGCAAGCCCGCAAAGGCGCGATAACCATTCGACCGCAATCGCGGGGCAAGGTTGAATTTCGTGCTTTTTACTTGCGCCGAAACATTCTACATTGAAAACTTGTATGATGAACTGAACGCCGCCACCGGTCGGACATGCCCTTTCGGGTAATTGAGCGTTTGGCTGTGTTCGAAGAATTCGTATCGCAATAAGGAGTGCAGATGTTTTCAATACACGATTCGGCAGATCGGCCCCTTCCCATTCGTTTCGATATTTTTATTTCATTGGTAGTACGTCGTTTGACTTCGCGACACTTTGTTTTTCTGGCCCTGTGGATGATTCTGGGATGTGCGCCGGAAACCGGAGATGTGACGTCGCTGACCGCAACCCCCGCCGACGGCGTGGTGTCGCATATTCGGGCGGCGGCAACGTCACAATACATGCTGTTTTTGAATCGAATTCCCGTCGGACAGGAGAGTGAGTACGGTTTTGACGAACGGGCGGAATTTGAACGAGTGCAGGTGGGAACACCGCTTCCGATGTTTACGGTTGACATTGATACCACCGGCGCGACACCGACGGTGTCCAATCGCATTCGCGCGTTGGATGAGTGGCGGGTGCCGTTGTTGATCGATGGAAAACGGCGTGCGTTGCTTACGGTGGCCAAATCGGGTGGCGGGTGGCAGGTGGTGGACTTTGGTGCCGTGAATCTAGCGGAATCCCTGAATGTCTTGGATCAGATGGGTAGCATTCACACGCCATCGTCCCGATATTTGCTTCGGGTATTTGCCATGCGGCGGGACTTTTTAGGGGGGGCGAATGCAAGCGGGGAAGAGGTGTTTTATCCGGTATTCGGGGCAGAAGAAAAACCTGGCAGCGGCGCAGCATCTGGGGTGACATCTTTGCTTCCGAACGCTTTTATCGAAAGGCCGTTGACAAAGAGTGAACTCCTTGGCTGGATTCAAGAGAATGTGAAAGGAGGCGCGCGATGAAAAAAGCGATAATCGCGGGTGTCTCCCTGTGGGCACTGATTTTTTCCGTTCATGCGACCGCGCAGGTGGTACTCGATGTATCTTCGCAATCCCAGGAACACAGTGAATGGTGCTGGGCCGGTTCGTCCCAATCCGTTCTGTATCTGTACGGGGAATCGCTGGAGCAATGCGAAATCGCCGAGTGGGCGCGTTCCCAGAATCCGTCACTGCTCGGTGATCAGGACTGCTGTCTCATTTCGGTTGATGATTTCAACGCGTCGAGTGCATGCAACAACTGGAATTGGAACTGGGGCGAGTCGGGCAGTATTCTGGACATTCTGGCGCATTGGGGTGTGACCAGTCACGGTACCGGAAGCGTGTTGTCCTATACTGACGTAATGACCAATATAGATGCGCGGCGGCCGTTTGTGATTCGCTGGGAACGTCCGGATACCGGGGGCCATTTCGTTGTCGGCCATGGGTATTTCAACGATGGCAGTGAAACGATGTACTACAATGATCCGTGGCCCGGGGAAGGAAAGAAAATCGCCACGTACTCGTGGGTGGTGTCCAGTTCCAGTTATACGTGGACCCATACGAACGTGCTGGATACATCCGCGCCGGAGCCGGACACCGACACCGGTACCGATACCGGCACCGATTCTGATACAGATACCGGCACTTCTGACAGCGATACCGATTCAGATACGGACAGTGATACCGATTCAGATACAGACAGTGATACGGATTCGGATACAGACAGCGATACCGATTCAGATGCCGATACAGATACGGACAGCGATACGGATTCAGATACGGACAGCGATACGGATACAGATACAGACAGCGACACGGATTCAGATACGGACAGCGATACCGACTCAGATACGGACAGCGACACGGATTCGGATACGGACAGCGACACGGATTCGGATACGGACAGCGACACGGATTCGGATACGGACAGCGATACCGATTCAGATACGGACAGCGATACGGATTCAGATACAGACAGCGACACGGATTCAGATACGGACAGCGATACCGATTCAGATACGAATGGCGACAAAGACGTGATCTGCAGTTGCCAAACCGTGGGCGCCCATACCACAAGCAGCTTTCTGCTGCCGTTGCTGTTTCTGTAACTTTCTGAAGGGTTAAAACGCGCCGATATTGGGCGCGTCGCCGTCGTAGGGAAGCCCCACGCTGATGCCGGCTTCGTTCAGGTCGCTGCCTGAGGTGAGGCGGAACAGGGTTGTTTCCGGAAGTGTTCCATCGGGATTGCGGTCGATAGTGGCCAGCGAGGTGTCGAGACTGACGAAGTCTGATGAAGACACACTGTACCCGGAGTTCCAGGTGTTGCGAGACCCGGTGTAGGATCCGTAGGCGTCACTGGAATCCCCTGCGTATGAAATATTGTTGTTCAGAGTATGTTGCTGTCCCGATGCCAGGGTACCGCCCAGACCGTAGTTGATGCCGTTGTCATACCCGGTACAGTTGTTGAAAGTTAGCCCCCCGGTGTTGTTGTTCTGGTCGAACCCTTTGGATGGATTGCCGAACGCCACGCTGTGGGTCACTTCGTTATTGGCCAACGCGCTGTTGCCGCCCATTTTGAATCCGTTGCCGTTTCCTTCAAAAGTGCTTACACCGAAAACATTAATGCCGTTGCGAAATGCCCAGCTGTTTCGAACGATGACCGTTTCAGGGCTGTCATATGCGTCAAACCCGTCGTCGCCGTTTTCCCAGGCGCGACATCCGATGAAGACATTTCCTGGTCCCTGGTTCTGTTTGGGACCGAACCCATCGGCCATGCTGCCGTTCTTCTTGGGGTCGAAATTGCGGAAGGAATCACAGTTGATCACTGTGGTGTACGAGCCGCCGTCGTTGATTTCAAGGCCTGTGTTGCGGTTTTCATAGAAACGACAGTTTTCAAAGGTATTGTGGGCGCCCATCACATAGGCTCCCTGGTATCCGGCCCGGGTAATATCGAGTCCGTAGAAGTACCAGTAGTTTCCGGTCAGTTCAAAGCCCCAGGAATCCTGAACCCACGCCCCTTCGGGAAACTGAAAATCAATGACCGCGCGGCCGTTGTTGTAAGATGTCACAGTGATGGTGTTCGATGCGTCACCGGATTTGGTCAAAAAGATGGTGTTTGCCTGTCCCGCGTTATAGCTGATGGGGTAGGTGCCGTCGGCCATGATAATGGATTCTCCGGCTTGCACCAAGTCCAACGCGGTTATGAAGTCGAGTGGATCGGCAAAGCTGTTGCCGCTGTTTGACGGCGAGCCGGTGGGAGTGACGTAGTACGCCACGCCGATGAACTCGGTGTCGGAATCCGAGTCGGTATCTGAGTCCGTGTCTGCGTCGGTGTCACTATCGGTATCTGCGTCCGTATCGGAATCGGTATCCGTATCACCATCTATCGAACCGCATTCTTCAGCTGCAATACCATCGCCTACGATGGTGATTGAATCGATGTTTGCCAGTCCGTCAGCGGTGGTGGCCTCCAGGCGAATGGAATTGACCCCTGCATCAAGATTTACTTCTGTGGCAACGGTTGTACTCCATGTTTCCCAGTTGTCCGTTGCGGGGAAATCCACCACGGCTGCGGAAGAATTATTTATCAGCAATGTACCGGGACGTGTGGTTGCGCTGCCGTTGGCGAACCGCCACGTGACAGAGACTGCGGTTGCAGCGGCTGCATTCACGGCCCAGTTGACTCCGTCGCCGATTGCGTTGTCAGCGTTGGCAAAGCCGGCCCCGGCAAAGCCCGCATTATTGGAATCAATCGTGCCGTCCACCGAACAAAGACCGATTCCTTCCTCTATCACAACTGTCACGTCCGAATCGGTATCGGAGTCTGCGTCTGCGTCAGTGTCTGAGTCTGCGTCGGTATCGGAGTCTGCGTCAGTGTCTGAGTCTGAGTCTGAGTCTGCGTCGGTATCGGAGTCTGCGTCAGTGTCTGAGTCTGCGTCAGTATCTGCGTCTGCGTCTGCGTCAGTGTCTGAGTCTGCGTCGGAATCTGCGTCGGTGTCTGTATCTGCGTCTGTATCCGCATCAGTGGATGTATCAGAATCGGTCAACCCGCCGGAGTCCGAATCAGACGAAGGCGGGCCGTCATCGCCTGTATCTGCATCGGAATCTGTGTCTCCATCTCCGTCCGCGTCTGAATCGCTGTCCGAGTCCGCATCTCCATCAGCGGAAGATGTGATGTCTGATTCGACGCTGTCTGAATTTTTGGTGCAGGCCATCGGCAACAGTAGGAACACTCCAAGGAACATCCATATATAGAATCTTTGTTTCATTATTTTCCTCATTCATTGTGGGTGCTGACGCAATTGGACGAAAACGACATGTATTTTTCACCGTTCCGCATCAGATAGTTCCCGCCATGCGGCACGAAGTGCCATCTTTGATGGGTGCGCTTCAGATAATGAACGAAAATAAATGGAAGATTTACGGTAGAACGGTGCTGCGGTTCAGGTGGAGTTGAACCGAGGGTGATTTTTCGGAAGAGGCGGATAGGTGGAGTTGTTCGGTGGAATCAAACGGTGATGATGCGACACGTGCGTTGTCGAAGTGGGTGAACGACGGTCGGGAGAGTAGAATACCCAGAAGAATCAGTACTGCGAGAAGAATCATGTAGTTGAAGGATTTGGAACCGCCCATGGCGTGCCTTTCTGTATGTTTCGCCCCTGTTTATATCCCCGAGTGCCGAGCGCTTCGAACAAACAGTTTAATGCGCTGCCACTCATTTAGTCTGTGCCCGGGGCCTCGAAAAATGGGCAGTCGATCTTACAAAAAAATGCTTTTTTTTAACAGTTGAGGTCGTCGCTGACACACAACACGACGGGCGGCATCATTTCTGACCCGGGGCCGCTCATTTCAGTCATAACAATATGAAAAGTGACACCGCAGGATACACACAGGTGTATTTTTCGGGTCTCCATATGTTGCGATGCTTTTTTTAGAAAAGAAAAATAGGCGTTTCTCGGGCGTCGCTCTTGACGCGGGTTCTTCGGGCTCCATATAATCAATCAATAAACCTACAACCAAGGAGATGTCATGAAACATTTTTGGTGGTTCCTGCTTTTGGTACTTGCGCTGCCCCTCGGGTGCGGTGACGATGCGGCGGATGGCGGCGGCGGCGATGGTGATGCCGATGGGGATGCGGATTCAGACGCAGATGGGGATGCGGATTTTGATTCCGACACAGCGATTGTCGAAAATCCTTTTGACGATTCGTTGCCCCCGGCCGGGTATGCGGACGGTGGTTGCGCGGTTCCCGCCGAGGCAGGATTGGCCGATGTATCGAACCCCACGACGGTTGTGGGGGACGGCACTCCGGCGAGCTGCACCAGTGAGGCGGTGGTGGCAGCGGTGGCCGGCGGCGGCATTATCACTTTTAACTGCGGTCCCGACCCGATAACGATTGTCATGCAGGAAACCGCCAAAATAGTGAACAACACCGGGCCGGAAATCGTGATCGACGGTGGGGGGCTGGTGGCACTCAGCGGCGGTGGAGAGCGACGCATACTGTATATGAACACTTGTGATGAAAATCAGGTTTGGACCACCGACCATTGTCAGGATCAGGACCATCCCCGTCTAACCGTGCAGAATATTACCTTTGTGGACGGCAACTCCACCGGAGAGACAGAGTACGACGGCGGTGGGGCCATCTGGATTCGCGGCGGTCGGTTCAAGGTGGTGAACAGCCGGTTCTTCAGCAATATGTGCGCGCTGGAAGGGCCCGATGTGGGCGGCGCGGGAATTCGGGTATTCAGCCAATACCAGGGGTTGCCGGTATACGTGGTGAACTGCACCTTCGGCGGGCCCGGCGAATTGGGAAATGTGTGCTCCAACGGCGGCGGCATCAGCTCCATCGGCGTGTCCTGGAACATCTATAATTCGCAGTTCTCGTACAACAGAGCTGTGGGCAACGGCGGCAACCCCGCCGATTCCGGTACGCCCGGCGGCGGCAGCGGCGGCGCCATATACAACGACGGCAACGAGATGACGCTGTCCCTGTGCGGGGTACATATCCACGATAACACAGTGAATGCCTACGGCGACGCCATTTTCTTTGTGAGCAACAACCACACCGGGAACGTGGTGATTGAAGATTCGTACATCCACGACAATACCGGTGGCAGCTGGCACCAGCTTCCCGGCATCTCCGCCCACGACGATACCCCCATCGATGTAATCAATTCAACAATTGAGTAAAACCGAGCATCGACCGGCAAACACGGCTGACGTTTATTCGGGGTCGTTCGGCGGATAATGAAACAGTTTGGGTTCGCTTCTTACGGGCAAAAACTGATAGCCGAGCAATACCATCATTTTGGCCTCGTGGCGGGTAGGGCCGATGTTCAGCTCGTTGAATTTGGGATAGTATTGCATCCCCAGCTCCAGACGGATGCGCTGCAGCACCGCTAAAGATACGATGCCCTGGAGTACCGGCGCGGAACAGCGGTTGGTGTTGCGCGTCATCAGATCGCCGCATTCAGTTCGGGTGAAGTTGCGCCAGTTATTTTGTGAGCTGAACTGGTATCCTCCGCGTACAATCAGCGATGGCTGCAGGATAGGGCCGTTGAACCAGGGCAGCTGCCACTCGATACCCGGGGCGGTGACCAATGAGACCACCGGGTTGTCGTCGGCCCAGCTGAAGAACCCACCCAGCTGCACCATGTTCCAATTGAACCGCCACCAACCGGATTTCGAAAAGCTCCAAGATATGGCGGCCACGCTACCCAGAGGCGATACGGTCCAGATGTGACGCGGCGGTTCGTATCCGAGAAATCCCACCAGGGGTTTGCCGAACGTGTGAATGGCCACCCGGCTGCCCCATCGGTAGTTTTTGTCTTTCCAGCCGGTGGAGTCCGCGGTTGTGGCCGGGCGAAACAACGAAGGGTCTTCGCCGTTTTTTTTGTCGATATTTCTTTTTTGACAACGGCTCAGGGAATCATCGTAATTGTTGGCATACGCGCGAACGATTTTCCACAGCACCCGCTGAAAGATGTTGCGAAACTCGTCGGCATCATCTTCTGACGAAATGCCCAAATCCTTGAACTTGAATCCATATGACATCAGCAATCTTGAAATGTATTCAAATTCAGATTCACTCGTCAGTCGCTGGTAACATTGGGTTTTGGCAACTGCCTGCTGTTTGGCGGTAACCGCATCTCGACGTGCAAAGCATTGATATCGCTCATCGTAGGGAATCTTGGGCTGTTTAAATACATCAATCGGTGGTTCTCCCACAAACGCCCTGGCGCAAAGCGGGTTGTCGTCGGGAGAGGGAACCGATGTTTTTTCCATTTGACTGCATTCACTTTACAATCGATCAATGCTGACCTGCATCAGTATTTTAAAGTTATGGGGGTCAATTGGGTCTACGGTAAATGGTGAAACGTCGCCCGCTGAAGCAGGATCGTTTTTTTGCCTCTCAGCGTTGGTGAAATCGCAGACGGTGCGATTGCCTTCTCCATCGAAAACCGCCTTCATGCAGAGATAGGGCGCCCATCCGGCGGATTCGGAAACGGGCAATTGGATTTCACCGTTGAATGCGCCTTGAAACACTTCCGCCACGGCCGCTGATAAATCGGTTTGAATGAACTGCGCCGCATCGCGCATTCCCAGGTAATAATCAAATTTGAGAATATCCTGTTCAAAGAAACCGAGCTGCCCGTGCAACACCGATGAGACAGGTAAAAATTTTGTTTTGGTGCGAAGCACCCGTGCTTGTGGGTCATGCTGCACCAGCGAGTAGATTTCGCTGGATCGGGACGACGCGATGAAACCGGATAAGAATTTGGGTAGTGTTTTGGACAGCGTCATTCCGAAATACATGGTATGTCGGTCATTGTATGGACTCGGATCCCGGTTGTCGGAGGTGGGCGCGCTCACTTCGTACTTCAGGTGTTCCGGGTCTACGTAGATGTAAATCATTCGGTCGGGGTTTTCTGCCGAAGCGCCGGATGCCCTGCGGTTGTTTCGAATATTGTAGGCCAGGTTGATTGGGCTGTTGTCGACTACGCCACCGTCTACAAAACGTCCGGTGGTGGTGTCTTCGTATGCGCAGTCGAGCGGGTTCTTCTGTTGATCAGTTTCAGGAATTTTTTCTTCGCAATAGTCGATTTCCTGGGGCGGAAACACCACGGGAATACCGCACGATGCAAAGGCAGTCTGCATGATTGCATTAAAGTTTTTCGACAGGTCGGCGCTGAACGGCAGCAGCAGCTGGGTCAGTTTATCTTTGGTCCATAAGTGGTTGTCGATACGAAGCAGGGTGTCTTTGTTTTTTTCGACGAGAAAGACGAATTTGGCTTGCTGATTGGGGATGGTGATACCCCCGGGAATCGAAATTTTTTCTGCATCAACCCGGGTGGTGGAGATGCCGATTTTGAGGTCCAGATCAGTGATTTTGTCCGGGTAAAAGGAAATCATTTTTCTTGAGATGTCCCAAAGCAGCTTTCTCGATGACAATGCGCCGGGCGGCGTCTCCGGGGAGCACACATCGAGCAGGTGGTTGAAACGCAATTGATTCCACACCAGGTAATAAATGCTGTTCTGAGGGTTGTCCTCGGGTTCGGCACCCAGTGCGAACATGGAGAGCACTGTATTGATGGCGCCGGCGGATGCACCGGTGACGATTTCGGCCTTCAAATAATCGGGATTTCGCTTAATCGCTTCTGTGAGCATCTACAGAAAGCCGGCTTCATATGCTCCCAGCGATGATCCGCCTCGAATCGTGATAGAAATGGGGAGCGGCTCCGGTGACGTATTTACATCGGTCTCTTTTGACTCGTCGGAATGCTCGTCAACATCAGTGTCGGTACCGATTTCTGTATCTGTGTCGCTGTTTGCTTGTTCCGCAGCGGAGGGGTCGGTGTCCCCGTACCCTGTGGAAGTAAAAGAAAGGGTCATCGCGGCGATGAGCCCGAATATGACATGCGACCCTTTTCGGTGGTTCTCCATGATGTTGTATCCTTTCCTAACAAGTTACTCATGAAAGCAGTGTGACATACTGGGTTTTAGAACAGTATCCTTACTTGGAACGGGCGATGATTTCGGCGTTGGTGGATTCGTCTATTTCTCCGTTTCGAACCATTTCGTTGTACAGCTTCGGGAACTCTTCTTTTAAACAGGTGGTACAGATGCTGTGGCTCAATTGCGCGTCGGTGTGCGAAATAATGTAGTGTTCAATATCGCTCCAGTACCCACGGTCATCGCGGATTTTTTTACAGTGCGAACAAATGGGCAGCAGGCCGCTCAAAGTTTTAATTTCGGTCAACGCCTTTTCAAGAGCGAACGCCTGCTCCGATAGCTCCCTGTTTTTTTTTTCCACCAGCAGTTTCTGTTCCTGCAATTGGCGCCAGAATTTGTGCCGCAGGGTTTCCATAGTGAAGGTTAAAATGGTTACCAGAATGAGGGTGGTGGCGAATCGGAACGAAAATGAAGAGCTGTACGGATATGCATGAATCGCCTCGCCGCCTCCAACAATGAAAATCGCCCCGCCCGCGGTGAACAGGGTCCACATGAGTCCTTCTTTTTTTGAAAAGAGAAACGCCGAGAATACCGGCAGCGTATAAATCCACAGGGCACTGGCGTTTTCTCCCACTCCATGAAAGGTATTCAGCAGCAGCAAGGTGGAAATGGCTAGCATGGATGTGCGAATCGCGAACAGGTCGTGTTGAATCTTTCGCAGCAACAGGCTGATGATCATAAACAGCAGGGCTACCGCAAAGTCGGGCGCCGCGTTGACGAACGGGCGTTCACTGCCCAAATCAGAGATGCCGAAAAAGAGCAGAATGGGAATGCCGAGCACCATACAGAGCTGCATGAAAATGCGGTGTCTGTACCGTTCGGTGTCATCTGACATGCGCAACGAGGGTGGAACAAGGGCATGTAAAAAAAATTGTATCCCCGTGCGCCTGAGACCTCTGATTTGTCTTGCAAGAAGCATGCGGCACTATATCATTCAACAAAATATATACTATTGAGTTTTCATAATTTTGCGAAAACCCAACCCGCCCTCAATAATTTTTGTTTCGCAATGAAAAGGCGAAGTTTCGGTTCGGTTTCAACGAGTTGAATAGGCGCGAGGCTGTTAGTTGTTGTTGAATTTACTGAAAATAATTTTGAATTTGGTTGGCTTCCACTGAAAGTTCTGCGCGTTCTGCATTTCTTCAGCTTCTTTTTTGGCAACATACATCAGTGCATCTGCTTCTGCAAGCAGTGCCTCCGCGCCTGGATTCCGTGAGGAGCGCCTGTAAATGGTGACCCCGATAGAAATGTTTATCGGCACTTCGATTTGATTGTCCAACACAATTGTTTTGCCACGCAACTGTTGAACCAGGTGCGTTACCTTGCTGTTTATAATCTCAAAAGTCTTTTCACCGTCCGCAGGAAGCGAGGGAAACATCAGGCAGAATTCATCTCCTCCCTGATATAGGCGGGCAAAGACATCTTTTTCGGCCCGAATGCCTGATTTTACAATTTCGGCAACTGACTTGATTAAAGAATCTCCCTTCGTATGTTCCTTGCAGGTGTCGTTAACAAATTTTAAATTGTTTACATCAATAAAACCAATTGCGATATGCGCGTCCGCCGGTTTCTCCATCTCCCCCGCCAGAGCATCCGTAAACGCTCTTTTCAGAATGAGCCCTGTCAGTGAATCGGTTTGCTCCTGTGGTTTGCGAAGATTAAAAATCAACCCTTGGGCTTCCGGTGATATTTTGCCCTGCACCGCCAATGTAATTTCTTCTCCGGTGTTGGTTCTGAACTTGAGCTCCTCAAAATCGGTATAATTGTTTGCCAATTTGGCGGTGATCATATCAAGCTGGCCGGTAAGCAGAAATTCATTGACATTCATGCCTTCGAGATCGTCGGGGGCACTATATCCGAGCAACTGGGCGGCGTACGGGTTGGAGAGAAAAATTTTATTGCCGCGCAATACAAGTATGCCTTCTGTGGAATTGTTCGTTAATATGCGTGCCAGCTCGATACTGATTTTCAGTTCCTCCTGGGTTTGAATCAGCTCGGAGATGTCGGTTGAAATGCCGATGGTTCCAATAACGGCGCCGGTTGAATCTCGAAACGGAATTTTGGTGGTTTTTTCCCAGCGAATCAGTTTTCCCGTTTTGTTGTGTACCGGGTATCTGTTGGTGATGGGAACCCCGTTTTCGATAACCTGTTTTTCTTGTCTTGCATACAGTTCGCAATCATCTTTGGGAAATCCAAGCGTAAAGTCGGTGGTTTTCCCGTTTAAGAGGGTCTCTCTGGTCAGCGCTCCTTCAAGCGTTTTTTCCAGATAGGCCTGGTTGCAATCAATAAAAACGCCGTTGACATCTTTCACGTAGCAGGTGGTATCCGGAAAGCCATTCATCAGAGAATTGAACATTGAAAATTGTTGAACGCGCAGACGTTGAAGTTCTTCCAATTGGTCTGTGGTCATCGCGCTATCGAATTCGCTCTCCTCATCGCTATTCGCTTCTTTCAGCCAGCGCCGAAGTGACTGTTCACTTACGCCCAAATTGCGGGCGACGGCCGGAATGCTTTGCCCGCCGGCGCGGACTCTGCGAACCGCATCATCTTTTTGTTCTTTGGTAAAATTGAGACATCGCTTTTTTTCAGACATATACACTCCTGGGGAATCAGCGTTTTTGTCGAAACCCTCCGTAACGATTGCATTCTGACGCTACTCGTTAGTGCATTTCGCAAACTCAAAGCGGGTGGAATGTCATTAATAGGTATTGCGATACCAGTTTAGGAGGTTACATTGTAACGTGCAATTTATTTGTTGGAGTCCGTAGTTTCGCTATGAACAACGTAGATGACTCGTTCTTTCTGGTAAAACGTGGGCTTCATGACGACCCAATAAAAAAGAGGAAAGTGTCTACATGAAAATTATCGTACTTGGCGCCAGCGGCGCTACCGGGCGCCATGTGACTGATATGCTGCTGCGCCGCGGTCACCAGGTGACCATAATCGTTCGGTCTGTTGAAAAACTGCCCGAATCTTTTAAACATCATCGCAATCTGACAACAATTGCCGCCAATTTGCTGGAGCTGAGCGACCAACAGATAGCGTCGCATGTGCGGGACTGCGACGCGGTTGCCTCGTGCCTGGGGCACAATATTTCATTCACCGGCATGTACGGCCATCCGCGCAAACTGGTGGTCGAGGCGGAACGCCGGTTTTGCGAGGCAATTAAAAAGACGTCTACTGCCGCAAAGCCGGTGAAGTTTGTGTTGATGAATTCTTCGGGGGTAAGCAACCGAGATTTGAGTGAACCCATTTCATTTGGGCAAAAACTGGTCATCGGCATGCTTCGGCTGCTGTTGCCTCCGCACAAAGACAACGAAATGGCTGCGGATTACTTACGCACACAAATCGGTCAAAATAACAAACACATCGAATGGACCGCGGTTCGTCCCGACGGCCTAATTGACGAGGAGGCGATTTCACCCTACAAAGCGGTTCCCTCTCCCACCCGCAGTTCTATTTTCGACGCCGGTCAAATCAGCCGCATCAACGTGGCGCATTTCATGTCTGAACTCATCAACGACGACACCCTGTGGAACAAATGGAAAGGCCAAATGCCCGTTCTCTACCGCGCATCTGAAACTTAATCAGCCCCATTGATATCCGAACAATTCTCCGCTTGCCAAAGCGGGCCAGGGGGATTTCGACATATTCAGCATAAACCCATAAGTTGAATCACGACCCCCGGCATCAACGCCCAGCATCAACGCTAACATCAACGCTTACAGTTTGTCAGATCTGGACGCTGCTTTTTCATTTTGTCGTCCCTGACGAGTTCAAGATGTATTTTAGAAGGATGGAACACACGGCACTCGGAGGACTGTCGGCAGATATTGTTGCAGCTTAGTCTCCCCTGATTATCCGGCACGTCTGCTTTTCTGAAAATACGAATCTTGCGCTTTTAAAGCACTTTTGCAACAATCGGCTCATGGTAACAGCCGGAACCGAAATATGATGGATAGTGTACGCCGAAGGTGGTGGGTCATCACGCTGCTCTCCCTTGTATGGTCTGGAGTATCCGGCATTGCCATGGCAGAAGAGACGTTGCCCAAGGCGACATTGTTGGTTTTCCAATCCCAGCATCACCTTACAACGGATACGGAGTTGATTGTCACCAGCGTCAAAGATCGTCTGAAGGGCGCATCCCTGGCGTTGTCGGTGCAACGGGTATCCTCGGGCGCCGAAACACCGACACAACGAAAGGAGATAGCATCTGATGTATTGTTACAGGGGCCGGCGCGATTGGTGTTTTATTGGGATTTGGAAGCGCCGGAGCAGATCTTTTTTTACGTGAAAAACGGCGCGTCCGTACGAATGTTTTCCCGAAAATTGGAGGGGGCCGGCGAATTGAGCCGCGCTGATGTGGTGGGGATTATTTCTTTGACTACCATTGAACTCCTGTTGGATACCGGAGAATTGGTTCCCGCACCCGCTCCGGAAACACCGGCGCAACCGGATTCGCCGCCCGAGCCGCCGCCGGAGGTAAAGCCGCCACTCTCGGCCCGATGGTATGTAGATGCAGCATACCGACTCACGTTGGGTTCCTTTACCCCTCATTTTGCGCATGGGGCTCGGATGAAGGTTGCCTACCGTTTTTTGAAGGCCCTGCGCGTAGAGGTTGGAGCCGGGCTGGACGGCGGGATTTCCAGCGAGGAGTCAGGCGTGCGCATGGAGATTGTCAGGTTGCCGGTGCAGTTGGGAATCCTGGCCCTGGGCGACGGAAAACGCGTGCGCCTCGGAGGCGGTGTGCGCGCGGCGTTCGTGTTTTCCCGGATGGAACCCCATTCGGAGCGTACAGATGTGACCCTGGATTCTCCCTATTGGCGGAGGAACGTTCAAATACAGGCATTTGGAAAAACAGAAGTGGTCATTTCTTCGATTGCGGCGGCTTTCGTAGAAGCGGGGGTTTGCATCTGGCCACGAAAGGTTGAGACAGCGGTCGACAACGGTCCGCATCTACTGGATGAATACTGGCGGATTCAACCGTTTGTTTCAGTGGGGCTTCAATTGTTCTTTTAAGCTTTTTTTGAACCGGTTTGTTTTCGTGATGCGCACAGTAGAGATGATGGCACTAGAACTTAAAAAAGAAGCAGAACAGACACCTTCCCGAGAGGCAGATATTCAGTTGGCACGGGACTGCGTTGTCGGAGATTTGACTGCCCAACGACGTTTGGCCAATCGCATCTATCATCTGGTGACCACGACGGTGACCTGTGGACTGAATTCGTCTTTGTCTGCGGAAGACATCGTGCAGGAATCCCTCATTGAAGTGTTGCGTTCCCTTAGCGGCTATCGAGGAGATTGCTCCCTTGAAACTTGGACGCGAAAAGTTACTGTTCGCCTTGTGAGCAAGGCAGTGCGCAAACAGCGTCGTCGAGAGGGACTGATGGCGTTTTTTCCCCGTCCTGAACTGCAATGGCCGGAGGGCGAAGCGCAGATTTCGAATATCGAGCTTCGTGATTATTTAAATGGGTTATTGAGGCGACTGTCACCATCGCAAGCGTTGTGCATACAGCTTCGGTATGTGGAGGAGCTGGGGATTGCTGAAATCGCACACATTGTGGATGCGCCTGAGGAAACGGTACGAAATCGAATCAAGCGCGGTCGCGCCAAGTTGCAGAAGATGATTTCTCGGAATCCGGCCATTGCCGGCTGGCTGGAAAGGGAAACGGTTTGAGATGAATAATAAGGAACATGAACAATCCTTTGCGTTGGCCGATAAAGCGATGGCGTTGTTGGCAATACAAAAAAAACAGGACGCTCGACATCTTCAGGAAGATGACTTATTCCGGCGTCGCACCATTGACGAGGCTATCCATCGGGCGAACGCTTCGTCCCCAGTGTCCGTTGCTGTGACCCGGGGACGTGTTTGGGCAGCGGTGGCCGGTTTTGTTTTTGTACTTAGTGGATTGATTATATATGCCGCGCTGGATCGCGGGGCGTCTTTGAATGAGCCCATTGGGCTGAATTCGCCGCCCCCCCAGGTGACTCAAGTATCTGAGTTCATTCCTGAGAGTCGGTTTTCATTGCTGCATGGAGAGGTTCGCTGTGATGACACGGCTGTAAAATTGGGTGAACAGGTTCCCGACAAACAGTGGATTGACACGGCCGATGGTGAGGTGTCATTTTCTTTGCCCACAGGGATTGCCGTGGGATTGTCCACGCGCACGTCTGCGCGGGTGGTTCGGGAAGGATCACTTCGCTATCGGGTAGACGTGAACAAGGGGATGGCGTTATTTTCGGTGCATCCGCAAAAAGAGCGCGATAAATTCATCGTCAAGACGCCCCATGGGTGGGTGGAAGTGACCGGTACCCTGTTTACCGTGGAGGTGAGGCAGAACGGCGGTACCCAGGTGTACTTGCACAAGGGCAGTGTTGTGGTTCACCTGAACAACGGAGATGCGTCCGTGGCGAAACAGGCCGAATCGGCAAGTCTCGGCGATACGCTGGTGATCACTCAGCCGGACTCCCGTCCCGAAGCGGTGGCAGCGCAGCTACAGCGGATGGGCTGCATGGATGACGGTCGCATTTTCAGTGAGCTTGACAACACCGCCTGTGCCCATGAAAAAGACGATTCTTCAGAGAAAATGTCATCATCGTTGTCGGTTGTGCGCCCGGTATCCAAAAAGAAAATTGATGTTCCGAAGGTGCCGTCTTATTCGGCAGAGGAACTGCTGCAGTCGGCGCGGACAGCTCGCAGAGAGGGCCGTTTTGCGGATTCCGCCGATTGGTTGAAACAATTGATACAGCAGTACCCTCAGGGAAACGATGCGCGTACAGCGCTGGTGTCGCTGGGGCGCCTGGAGTTGTACCGACTTGGACAATCCCAGGCGGCGCTCACACACTTCACGGCATATCTGACACAGGATGGGCCGTTGACTCCGGAAGCGTTACTTGGAAAAGCCGGCGCTCATCGGGCGTTGGGGGACCGGGTCGCGGAGAAGAACTGTCTTGAAAAACTGGTGGAACAGTTCCCTGATGAATTGGCTGCGGTTTCTGCTGCGCGACGACTTGCAGAGATGGCTCGCCAGTAGACGTTTGATTCGGTATACTGACCCAATGATAATTCTTTATTATGCCGCTGTTTCTATTGCGTGGATATTGTTTTCAGCCATGTGGTGCGCGTGTACGGTGGTGGACTCCATTGGTGCGATGAACGCAGAACCATCGACAGAACCGGCGGAATCGACAAATACAGATGGCGACAGTGATTCGGATGCGCCGCTTCTTTTTTATCGAATGGATTATATGTCTGCCGCCGCTGCCGGAGAAACGTATGTATGGATTGAAGCAGCGAGCAACTCTTTGGGGTTGCGTGGATTGTGGTACGCCTATTTCGACGACGTCAGCACTGCAGAACATTATAGCGACGGCAACGGAGGTGTTTGCGGCCGTGGTGAGATTGTTCCGAGTGACACGGAAAACTGGCGGTACGCGGGACTCGGTTTCAGCCTGTGCAGCAGTGGTTGGGATGAAGATCCTGCCTATGAATCGTTTACCCTGGCGGAATGCCCCTATGTGGAAAATCTGGCGGACCGACTGGTGGGGATTTCTTTTGAAGTGACCGGCACACTCCCGGAGGAGCTGTGGTTGTGTTTTACACAAGAGGGTCTCCGTTATCCTTTCGTCACCGCCGTCTCTACGATGGAGCGTCGGGACTATTTCTTTGTGGATGGCGAACCCCATCCGAATGAGACCACCCCCTTATCCGTACCGGACGTAACCGCGTTTCAATTTGAAATGTGGAATGAAACCGCTGCACCCATTGCGTTTGATTTTTGCATTACCGGCGTACAGTTGTTGGTGGTCGACCACTTATAAAATTATTTATATGCATTTTTAAAATAGTTGAACCGAACAATACGTGTGAGAGACACTACCAGAGAGCAAGAGAGAGGTGTTTTTTACTCACACAAGGAGCATTGAATGAAATTTGTTTCGACCCACATTCTGTTTGTTTGGATGATACTGACATTATTGATAATAGGTGCGGGATGCAGTGACGACGGTTCCCCATCCGGTAGTGGTGACGCGGACAGCGACACGGACGCAGATACGGACTCTGATGCCGATGCAGATACCGATGCAGACGCGGACAGCGATACGGACGCAGATACGGATGCCGATGCGGATGCAGATACGGATGCGGATTCAGATACGGATGCCGATGCAGATACGGATGCCGATGCAGATACGGATGCCGATGCGGATTCAGATACGGATGCCGATGCGGATGCCGATACGGATGCCGATGCGGATACGGATGCCGATACGGACGCCGATACGGATGCCGATACGGATGCCGATGCGGATACGGATGCCGATACGGACGCAGATACGGATGCAGATACGGATGCAGATACGGATACGGACGCAGACACGGATACGGATGCGGATGGCGACGCGGACACCGACGCCGACACGGATGCGGATGCTGACACGGACAGTGATACCGATGGAGACGCACACGTGGGATACTGGGTTTCTGGGCGCCACCTTTACGATCGGTGCGGTGAGGAGGTGGTGCTGCGGGGGGTGAACAAGATGACGGTCTGGACGGACATCTCCGGGGATGCATTTCCCGAAATCGCCCAGACCGGGGCCAACGCGGTCCGCATCGTCTGGGTCACGGACGCCTACGCCACCCCGGCCCTCATGGACGCGGCTATCGGTCGAGCTATCGACAACGGTTTGATTCCCATCATCGAACTGCACGACGCCACCGGCGACTGGTCCGGCCTCAGCGCCCTGGTGGACTGGTGGGTGCAGCCAGCTGTGGTTGCGGTCATCCAGAAATACGAACAGAACCTGCTGGTAAACATCGGCAACGAAGTGGGTCAGGCCGTCAGCGACGCTGATTTTATTGCGGGTTATCAGACGGCTATCATCCGCATGCGAACGGCCGGATACAGGACACCGCTGGTGATAGACGGGGCCGGCTATGGACAGAATATCGACATTCTGCAGACCAACGGACCTTCCCTGCTGGCCCACGATCCGGATTCCAACCTCATGTTTTCGGTGCACATGTGGTGGCCCTCCGCATGGCACAGCACGGACACCGGATATGCCACCGTGGAAGATCGCGTGACCGGAGAAATCGAACAATCCGTAGCCATGGACCTGCCCGTGCTCATCGGAGAGTTCGCGCACCAGGGTCCCGGGTGCGTGGACGCCATTCCCTACAAATTGATAATTGAAGAAGCGGAAAGCAACGGCATGGGCTGGCTGGCCTGGTCCTGGGGGCCCGGCAATGGCGACTGCGCCGCCATGGATATGACCAGCGACAGCACATACGCAACCCTGTCCGGGTGGGGCCTGGAAGTGGCCGTCACCGACACGTACAGCATCTCCAACACATCGGTCCGCCCCTACTCCATGGTGAACGGCACCTGCCTGTAACGGGCCGGAGGAGTCCTTGTCGTCGATGTCGGCATCACCGCAGAACCTTGCAGCGGCGGGAACGGAGGTATTTGGGGCCGTGGTGAAATTGCGGCGAGTGATACGGAAAGCCGGCGGTACGCGGGAATCGGTTTCAGCCGATGCTATAGTGGTTGGGAAGGAAACCCTGTATAGAAGTTGTTTATCTGCATTTTTTTTTAAATAGTTGAACCGAACGATTCGCGTGACAGGCACTACCCAAGAGAAAGAGCGAAGTGTTTTTTCCTCACACAAGGAGAATAGAATGAAATCTTTTCCTATCCATATCCTGTCTATTTGGATGGTATTGACGCTGTTGACAGTAGGCGCAGGGTGCAGTGACGACGGTTCATCAAACGGCAGTGGCGACGCGGACAGCGATACAGACGCCGATTCAGACGCAGATACGGACACAGACACGGACACCGATGCGGACACGGACACTGATGCGGACACGGACACTGATGCGGACATGGACACAGATGCGGATACGGACGCAGATGCGGATACGGACGTAGACACCGATACGGATACGGATGCAGATACAGATACGGACGCAGACACGGATGCGGACGCAGACACGGATACAGATACGGACGCAGACACGGATACAGATACGGACACAGACACGGATACAGATACAGATGCGGATACGGATACGGATGCAGATACGGACTCAGACGCGGACACCGATACAGACACAGAGTCGAACCTTTGGGACACAGATGTGGATACGGATGCGCAGCAATACGAAGGTCATAAATTTCGCGGTATGCAGGTGGTCGACAAAGACTACTTGTTGGTTCGTTTTTGGGACGGAGAAGTGGTGTTTGTAGATGACGGGTTGGGTGACTGTGCGTACTTGAGTTGCAACGAAGAAGCGAACAATAGTGCGGTGACGTACGGGCCGCCGCTGGACACCGGCGCAGCGACAACCAACGCTAATTGGACAATTTCATCCGGCGATGACGCCGCCTATGGAGAGAGCGGTGCGAATCCGGTTGCTGTGTACCGGAAATCCAAATTGAACGGGATGGCACAGATGGCGTGGGTGGGAAGCGATTATACCTATGACACCACAATGGAACATCTGTTGTATCTGCAGCTCCCTTCGTCGTTGGTGGAGGGCGCAACGTACACGCTTGAAATTGACAGTAGTACCAATACCGACGTGGAAAGTGTTACGTTTACATATGATATTAATACCAGTCCATCCGAAGCGGTCCATGTGAACCTTTCGGGATATTACCCCGGGTCAGCGATTCACGCGGCAGATTTATATATTTGGATGGGAGACGGGGGGGCACGCGACTACACGTCGTTTGAGGGCAATCGCGTCTATTTGTACAATGTGGATACGGGAACGCGGCAGGAAGTGGGACAGGTGACATTTGGACAAAGCAACGGGTCTGAAGCCCAGGGCTATAATTTTGTTCAATCAAATGTCTGGCACGTGGATTTCACCGGCACCTTTGCGCCGGGTGTGTATCGACTGGCGGTGGAAGGGGTCGGCGCCAGTGAGCGTTTTGTGATTGGCGAGCGGGCGCGATTCGAACCGTTCCGCATTTCTACGCTGGGATATTTCTACATGCGCATCGGTCAGGACAACATGGATATGACACCGGTGCCGAGACGGCCCCTTTGGATTCCCGGAGAGGACCCGGCGGATTGTACAATCGTTGTGACGGATATGCACCCCTACCGTGCCGAGTGGTCCGGAGGGGGAGACCGCTGGGATCAACCCGCGTTCTTTGCCGCCTATGTGAAGCCGGGCGCCCCTGAGAACAACAGTGCCGTCGGCGGCCACAGCGACGCGGCAGATTGGGACCGCCACCTGGGCCATGTGTCTAATATCTACGACATTCTACTGCCCTACATTCTGACAGATGGAATCATCGGCGATGATGATCTGGGCATTCCGGAAAGTGGTAACGGGATTCCGGATGTCATTGATGAAGCGCGCAATGAAGTGGATTTCTGGCTCTCGCTGCGGTACCAGGGGGGGTACAGTCATGGGCTGACCAACGCGGACAGCACCACGCATATTATGTATCAAGCCGACAATACGGCAATTGCCGCCTGGGCCAATGCAGTCAATGCAGCAATGCTGGCCGAGGCGTTTCGCATTCAGGGCGATACCCTCCTGATGACCCAGTATGTGGATGCCGCAGAAGAGGCGTGGAATTATGCATCCGGGCTGACTGAACAAATGCTTGACGATGTGCAAGGGATTGGCGACGGGAACATTCGGGGACGCGACTTGAAAGCGACCGCAGCGGCGTGGCTGTACAACGTGACGGGTAACACCGCCTATGAAGATGCCCTGTATCAGGAAACAGTTATTACAGATGAGGAGTCGGAACTGAAAGACTCCGACGGTTTCAACCAGATGTACGCAGTGGCCGCTTACCTGCATACTGACGAAGCGATTCATTATCCGACCCTGCATGAAAACATGCGCGCTTCGGTGATTTATCAAGCCAAACAAAAAGAGGTAAATTACAACGAAAGTCGCCCCTCCCGGCGGGCCACGGACAATCTGTTTGGTTATTTCCATACAGCCCAGAACGTGCAGCGCACCATCATTGCCCATTCGGTGGCGACGGAGAGCAACGACAGGCAGCTGTTTGAACGGGCGCTGGTATTGGAAGCAGATTGGGGGCTGGGGCGAAATCCGGCTAACCTCATCCAGATGACCACTGCCGCCACGGCCCTCGAGAACAAACGCAGCATCGAAAACGCGTACACCACGGGCCGCGATGATGGGACGCCGGGAATGCACCCGGGGCACACCCCCTATTTAAATATCTACGATTGGGGTTCAATGATTATGGCCAGACCGAGTTGGTTGCTGGACAGTTGTTATCCGACCGACACGGCGAACTGGCCCAGAGCGGAGCTCTATTTTAATACACGTTACGTATGGGCCCACTCGGAGTTCACCCCACAGCAAACCATGCGCGGCAAGCAGGCGCTGTACGGTTACTTGCTGGGAATCGCGCGCTAGTAGTCGGTCAAATCCGCTTTGTCGGGCAACAAAAAAAGTGCCGCGAATGAAACCCACAGTATGAGGTGTTCACAACGAAAATCGTTACGAGAATGCTCCGGTTACCCAATGAACGAGACGCAGCGATATTTTGCTATCGTTTTCAGTTAAGGCTGCGGCGGTATCCAGGGGACCACCACGCTTTTGCCGATGGCGGGAATGGGGAGCTGTTTGAGCAAAAAGCCATCTGTGCGCACCAGACACACACCATCGTTTTGAAGTCCTTTTAAGTTGAACTCAACGACTGTAGGGGTGTTCTCTTTTTTGCCGATGATCGTTGCGCGTAAGTTGTCTTTAACTATTGGTGTATACTGCTGCTAAAAACCCTAAAAACCCAAAAACCCCGACCCTGGTAACTATTTAAGAGTAAAAAATGCGTGAGAAATTGTCGGAAAAAATTCCTTCCCATCGGCAGTGAAACGCTTGAATATGTTAAGTACGAACAGCAAAATTTTGATGATTTTTGTCAAAGAATGGAACACGCGCGCAGCGCTGCGTTTTCTGCGGGAGCAGATGGTGAGACAGCAAATGTGCAGGAGAAGGGAGCTATCCCGGTTGAACGTTCACTCCGACGTGTATCCGTAGCGCGTACGTTCCGGGCGGGAAAAACACATCGCGATTTCCGTTTTTCCATTCTTTGAGAGCACTCCAGTAGTCAGAAACAAACTGTTTGTAACGACGGATAGCGTTGATTCTGAGCCATTTGTCTTTTGCCGCGACTCTGGGATTCAGCCTCCTTCGAGGTTCTGGATTTTTTGGGCGTTCGCTAAAGCTTTGCTTCATAACAGCATCCATGCCCAAGAAACGTTTTCTGTTCTGTTGCATCTCTTCTGCAATTTGTTCTTCGCGTCGGGTTATTTCTGTTTCAACGAGTTTTTCATACGTATTTGGGGTAAGCCCCTCGAAGCAGGGCGGCATTGTCACTTCGAGGGAAACGAATTCCGGCATGTCACCATCTTCTCTAAAATACACATTCGGACGCTTTATGGTTTGCGAATGATTGTTCGCGTACAACCAAACACCCTTCCAATATTTAGCCTGAGCAACCAACTGCGCGCTGACCGGATTGCAGAGCGTATAAGCAATTTTGTCCATTACATCCACATGACTTTCCAACGCAATCACGCTGGTTTTGTCAGAAGACCACAAATTCTCCCAGCGTCCATGTGAACAGTTTATCGCCTTCGCCACATACTCATGCACCCATCCGTAGAACTCAGCAATTCTCGCGTTCGGATCAAAAAAAATTCCGTGCCAGTGATTGCTCAGCACACAAACCGCATGAATTTGTACGCTGGTTTTCTGCGCCGCCACAGCAAGGCAGTACAGAAATATCTGTTTGTTTAACTGCGTAGGCTTCAACCAATGCTGGCGTTGGGTTATACGTCGAGTGACAAAGTATGTTGTATTTTTTAAAAATTGTCTTGGTAATGTCATGCACCCCTATCGGTCGTATAGGTGAGGTGTTGCAAAAAAAGTTGAAAAAAGTAACCGGGCCGGGGTCTTTGCGAATAAGGTTATTTTTTGTAGGAGGTTGTGCCGATCCCCAGGAAGATGCCGCCCCACAAGCCGGAGACCGTCTGTTCGCTCTCATTGTTTACCAGCGCGCCGGTTTCGAAAATGGCGTATCCGAGTTCAACATGAAACGATAGTTCAATGTTTTGAGACAGGCGAGGACTTGACAGCAGTGCAATGAATGGCCCGCCCCAAGGTGCATACGCCCGGTGCGAGATGGTCTCCTCTGCGCTTAGTGGTTCACCTTTCCAAATAACTTGTCCCAAGCGAAATCCTAGGCCGGGACGAATAGACCAGTTCTGCGTTTGAAATCTTGAAAGCAGCGTCAGCGCCCCCGACCAAAGCGTTTGGCGGATGTTTCCCAGAGAGGCGTCCGAAGTGCCGGTGGTGAAACCGAATTCTGCCGCCAATGATACGCGGGGCTGTATTCCCACCTCTCCATGCAATCCGGCGCCGAAAGTTACGGTAAACGGCTCCCCCCCTGCTTGTGCGAGCGTTCCGATGCTCCATCGCCTACCGCGATACGGGGGGGGATGGGGCCTAAAGGACCGTTGAGCAATTGTAACTTGGGTCTCGGGAATATCGTTTGGATTAGCGCCACCGGGGGCCATCAGTTCCACGGCAGCCAGTGCAACGTATCGCGGCATATCGCGCGCGAGTGCTTCGGTGCGATCGAGGACCACTCGGTTGAGTAGCGTTTGGTCTTGTTTTTTTAGCTGTATCTCAATGCGATCATCTTTGCACCGAACCTGGAGAACCGGACGATGGTCGCGAATCCAGGTGATAACTTCAGGAAACGATGCGGAGAACTCCACTTCAATGAGATGTTCCAAATTGTGGAATTCGTTTTCGGCGCATTCGGTCACAACAATGTCAATGACATTATGCTCATTTGCAAGCAACGGCGTCGGTGCGATGAGCAATATAAGTGAAAATAGGCCAAGAAATCGCCATTGAATCACTCAAGTCCTCCGAACTTTTGAACGGCTTTCAGGCGACGACCTTGGGGATACCGCACGGTGTATAACTCAGCGCGTTCACGCGCTGTATCTTGCTCGCCGGAACGGTGCCAAGACTCAACCTCGCGGGCGAGCGCATCTTCGGCCAGAGCGCTGTTGGACGCCATTTTTTGCACGTGTCTAAACGACAACGCAGCTTCACGCGGGTTACCCAACTGACTGAGTAAAATCCTCCCGCGCGTAAATTCTGCAAGGGCTGCCCTGGGGTCGCGACTGTGCTTGGTCACAATTTTGGTGAGATAGACAATTCCCTCTTGCGGTTTTCCAGAGAGACGCATGGCATCGGCCGCCAGCAGCAGGTCATCCACGGTATCGCGAACATCTCCTTTTTTGCCGATAATTTTGGAGGCCGTTTCAAATTCGCCTTTGTGGGCGTAGTGTCTCCAGTCTTTCAATGCTTTCTTGGCTTGTTTTTCAGGGGACATTTCGTGATTCCCCAATGGGTCCGCGGGCGATTCTGATGGGGCATCTTCTACACCTCCACCAAAAAATGGAAAGCGCTCCTTTTGGCCGGGCTTCAGAAATTTTTCACCTCCAAACCAGTCAACCTGCACGAGCCCTTCCTCCACACCGACGATGACATGTGAAGCGAAACGTTCCACCTGAAAGATGGTGCCGTGAACGGTAACGGTCACATTTTTGACTTGGACCACAAAATTTCGATTTGCATTAGGTGATACTTCAAAACGCGCACCGCCTTCGGCAATACTCACCTGAACGTCGCTCGGCGTGTCTTTTTCTACATTGATGACAGACATATCATCCATTGGAAGAATGCAGGATTTATCTGTCAGTACAATCGCGTTATCGCTGTTGTCTGCGTTGGATGGAGAGGTTGCTATGGCAGTTGTTGTCTGGGCATGTTGCTTCGTATGAAAACCAATCCAAAATGCAGAAAACGCAAGTAGCGCAGAAGCGGCAGTCGCGACAACAACCCTATTACGAACTTTCCTGCGATGTTGCTTTCGTTTCATTCCCGAAAGAGCGCGTTCGCAGGTTTCTGTGTCCCATTGAGTATTTACATGTTCGAGCGCTTCTTGATATTTGAGGCTACTATTCATCGCTGAACTCCTCTTCGATGACGCCTTGTACCTCGGCAATCCACCGGTGGGCGGTTGCTCTGGAGCACTTGAGAACGGTTGTAATTTGATTCATAGATTCCCCTTCGACATTCCGAAGCACCCAGGCGATTCGCTTATCGGCTGAAAATCGATCTAACATTCGATAAATGGATGCAAGTTGAGAACGTTGTTCGGGAGAGGCACTGCGGTCTGCCACCTCATGGTATTGCGCTGCGGCATCCAATCCAACCACGCGCAACAATCGACGGCGCGTGAGGTAGCGTTTGGATTTACGAACCGCAACGGTCGCCAGCCATGATTTTACCGCGGCAGCATCGCGCAACCGGCACACCCCCTTTTGTGCATCAATAAACACTTCTTGAACGATATCTTCTGTATCTTGCATATTTCCTAAAATTCGATAGGTCAACGAGGCCACCAATCCGGAGTATTGACGAAACAATTCGTCAATGTCGAATTGCTGTACCGAATCATCTTCTCGGTACAAATTGCCCACAATGCGGAGTGGAGTGGCCATAGGTATCATTTCTCCTTTTCCGTGCACAAAGTGGATACCTCGTTATTTTGGGAGCACCCAGCATTTGGTGTCCCAAATATTAATGTGCCCCGAAAAGACAGAATTGTCTCATGGAAATGAATTTTTTTGCTCTGGTAATATTTGTGCCGTGAAACCGTGATTGAAAAAAACACCGCACCATCCTCTGATTTTACCTTTTGACTCCCACGAATAAGTAGGATATCAATTTTTTTGTGTACTCTTACATGCGACATATGAGTTCCCGGCAACAAACGCGAATTACAATTCTCTTCTTTGTCACCCTTTTTTGCATTTCGGGATGTTCCCGCAAGAATGTAACGGTCCTCGAATCTCGTTCCACTGAAACCGGTGTCGTCGATACAGCGACTGCGGACACGGAAACGGATTATATTGACACGTCCACCAGTGATACCAGCACGGAAGATACGTCTTCTGATACCGGGGCAATAGATAGGGTGTCAAATCTGCCATATATTTTGGGCGTGGATGTGTCGTTGATACAGCAGGACGAAACCGCCGGTGCGACATATTGGGATGAAGGCGTTCAAAAGGATCTTTTTGAAATTTTTGTAGATCACGGTTTTAATTTCGCCAAAGTCTGGGTTTTGGTCGATCCCTCAGCGCCGGGGGGATACGCGGAGACATTTGACGAGGCCTTCGGCGATTTGTCCCACGTGCTGGCCATGGCAACCCGTATTAAGGCTGCGGGGATGGGATTGATGATTTCGTTTCATTGCAGCGACAAGGGTGGGGATGCGGAAACCCAGGTGAAACCGGCCGGTTGGGAAGGACATGACCTGCCGACCCTGGAACAGGATATGTATGCGCATACATATAATTCGGTTGAAGCGCTTCTAAACAACGGTACCCGTCCGGATATTGTTCAGGTGGGCAATGAAATTGCGTTGGGGATTGTTCTTCCGGAGGGAAGCATTGATACGCCGGAGAATTTCGGCGCGTTACTGTCTGCAGCGGTCCAGGGAATCAGAGACGCCGATTTTACCATCCCCGTTGCGCTGCACCATCCCCGAGGACGAGATAACGGCCAAATGGTTTCGTGGTTGGAAGTAATTATGTCTCAGGATGTGGATTTTGATATTATCGGCGCCTCCACATGGGCCGAAGCAGAGTCTGGGCAATATTTGGCGAATTTCAGCGATCTAAGTAGTCGGTATCCGACGTATCCTTTTTTAAGCCTTCTGCATTCCTACGATGACATCGAGGTGGTTCATGATGTCATGTTGCAACTGCCCGACAATCGCGGCATGGGGGCGTTTTTGTATGGGCCTACGCGTTCCACCGGAACGGGAAACGCGGTGTTCGATGTTTCGGACGCAGTGTATGACGCCTCCAGCGGCGGTTTCGGGGGCACCTTTACAACGAATAGTTTCATTGATTTATATCCCCCGATTGCCGAACGCGCCGGTTTGTAAAAGCGAACTTTTCTCATCGTTGCTACCTTTTTCAAGAAACGAAAAAGTCATGAGACAATTTCATCTGAACTGTCCACTCAGGGTTGATGTGTAATTTCCACTCTTGGTTAAAGAGTCGGAAAACGCAGTTCCAACTGCCACAAGCGGGGGCTGCGGTTTATTTTGAGGAAGGATGATACGATGCGACATTGCCTTGTATGCATTTTATTGACATTGGGCGGATATTCGGCTTGTTCGAGCCATTCCCCCTCAAGCGAACAGACGCCTGTGAATACGGATGCAGATAGTGATGCAGACAGTGACTCTGATACCGACTCCGACTCTGACTCTGATACTGACACGGATACGGATAGCGATTCTGACACTGACACAGATGCTGATTCAGACACTGACTCAGACACCGACACCGATGCCGACACTGATGCGGACGCTGATGCGGACGCTGATGCGGACGCTGATGCGGACACTGACACCGACACGGATGCCGACACGGATACGGACACCGATGCGGACGCTGACACCGATACCGATGCGGACAGTGATGCAGACAGTGACACAGACGCGGATACCGATGCGGATATAGATACGGAAGGTCGCGTGATGGAAAAGCTGGATAGGGGGGTGATTGCGGTGCCGGCCCAAGGGGGCGGGGTGTTTGTGAGCTGGCGGTTGTTTGGAACGGAATCACCTGACGTAACATTTAATCTATATCGTGACGGCAGTACGTTGGTATGCAGTACGGCAGCGGATGAAGGAACAAACTGTACCGATGGTGAGGGTGTCATCGGATCGAGTTATGATGTTCGGGCGGTACATGGCGGTGTGGAAGGCGCGCCGAGTCGCTCTTATGAATACACGGGAAATAATTATATCTCGATTCCCATTCAGCCAGGCTCGCGCATTCACCTGGCATGGCCCGGTGACTTGGATGGAGATGGTGATATGGATATTGTTGCGGATCGCATCGGTGCGACACGCCCGCAAGTGGATGCGTACTTAAACGACGGTACGTTTTTGTGGCGCATTGACATGGGGCCGAACGCTGAAGATCAGAACAATATCGAAGGTGGTGCGTCTGTGATTTCAAATGGGCATTGGGATGGACTGACGGTCTTTGATTTTAACAGTGACGGGATGGCCGATGTTGCGATAAAGACAGCCCCGGGGGTTATATTCGGCGACGGAGAGGTAATGCCGGGTTCCGGTGAAATGCAATACCTCTCTATCGTTGACGGGATGACCGGTGCTGAAATTATCTCTGCGCCCCTTTCGACAGATTTTGTATCCGACGGTCCGCTTCAATGCCATTTCAGTGCCGGATATTTTGATGGCGAATATCCAAGCGTGATGACACGATGTAAAAACCGAGTTGGGAGTGGCGGATTTAATCTTGTGGCGCAAAGTTGGGACTATCGAAACGGGGAGTTGACCCAACGATGGAAGTGGATTCGAAATAACGGCGCCCCGGATTTTCATCAACATCGAATTCTTGATGTAGACGGAGATGGTCTGGATGAATTCTGCGACGGCGGCTATGTGCTGGATGACGACGGAACGCTGCTCTATAATCTGGGTGAGCACGGTGTGGTCCATGGAGATCGATTCCATATTACGGATTTGGATCCGGACCGCCCGGGACTGGAAGGGTACGGGATTCAGCAAGACAACTGGAGCGGTCTGGAAACGAACTATTACGATGCAGCCACTGGCGAAATGCTGCGGGAGCACTGTTGCGGCGGCGGGGATTTAGGGCGCGGCATCGTGTTGGATTTGTATCCCGAGTATCGCGGGTTTGAATATATGAGTTTCAACGGTATGACGGTGGCCGGCTCCGGGGAAGTGATCATCAGCAGCGGTGATGCGGTACCGTGGCCGAATTTTAGAATGTGGTGGGACGGGGATTTGGGAAGTGAACACATGGATCACAATTGGGTGGGAAAATGGAACACCGAAGCCATGGAGCGGAATACCTACTACTGGAAAGAAACCTTTGACGGCTATGAAACCGCCCGCGGTGCCATTCCGTTGTACGGGGATTTATACGGAGATTGGCGAGAAGAAGCAGTGGTGGAAAATGGTTCTGAAATTCGCATTTACAGTACCAATTATCCGTCTGAATATCGTTTTTATACCTTGCTCCACAATCCGGCATATCGCAACGCCTTAACCGCAAAAGGCTACCTGCAGTCCCACCATGTGGACTACTTCCTCGGATACGATATGGAACAACCCCCGCTGCCGAATATTCGTCTGGTGGAATAGCGCGACACCAAAGCGGGGGCCCCAATATTCTTTACGTTGCACCGTACTGTTCGAAAAAATTTGATAGTCATGAGACAATTTCAGACAACTTGTCCACCCATATATAACTGTTGGTCTCCGTGTTTGCGTCTGACGCCGAAGAATATGCGTTTATCAGACGGGAAGTGGGACTATTGATGCTTATGGCGATGAGAGGATTTCATGATGCGACAGCGAATTTGGATTGTGTTATTATTTTGGGTGATGGGCGGATACTCCGCTTGTTCTAGTAGTGACACAGCAGACAACCAGTCCCCCGGAAACATCGATGCGGATAGTGATGCAGACAGTGATGCAGACGCTGACACTGATTCTGATGCGGATAGTGATACAGACGCTGACACAGACGCTGATGCGGACAGTGATTCAGACAGTGATGCAGACGCAGACACAGACACGGATACGGACACGGATACGGATAGTGATACGGATTCGGACACAGATAGTGACGCGGACACAGACACGGATTCAGACATAGATAGTGACACGGATACAGATACAGATTCAGACACAGATACAGATTCTGATACCGATAGCGCAATTATATTGCAGGAAACAGAAGTTTGCACGATGGACGGTGTTGTGGAATCAGACCATGTTGGTTTTACTGGAGACGGTTATATAAATACCGATAATCGCGTGGGTGCCAGAATATCATGGGCGGTCAGTGCGGAAGCAGCCGGAGATTACAATATGGAATGGCGATTCTCCAACGGCGGAGCAGATGCTCGTGGCGCGAATGTTGTTGTAAATGGAGAAATTGTCGGTTCACTGACCATGGTATCTACAGACGGATGGGAAATGTGGCAGTCTGAGCAGCTTGCAGTCGATTTAATTTCAGGAACAAATTCCGTTGGGATTGAGGCTGTATCGGATGAGGGATTGGCCAATATTGATTCTTTGACAGTTACAGGAAACGGGGTTGCGTTAGCCGGCTGTGGGGAGACGGATGGCGATGCCGATGCGGACACTGACAGTGATACAGATACTGATACAGACAGTGATACTGATACAGACAGTGATACTGATACAGACAGTGACACGGACACGGATCCATCCTGCACTGAGCCCGAAAGTGGCTTTTACCAAATGGAAGATTTGGATCGGGGTGTCATCGCTGTTCAGAGTGGCGGGAGCATCTACGTTGGATGGCGCATGATGGGCTACGAATACGACAGGGGAAATCCTTCCAATGTAGCATACAATGTTTATAGAGACGGAAACCTCATCACAACTGTGACCAATTCTACAAATTATTTGGACAGCGACGGCGGGTCTGGGTCCATGTATTCAGTCAGCGCCGTTATCGGTGGTGTAGAATGTGAAACGTCGGCGCCGACAGCAGTTATCGGTCAGAACTATATACGAATTCCCCTCGATTCACCGGGAGACTATGAAGCAAACGATGCGAGCCCGGGGGATTTGGACGGAGACGGAGAGTATGAGATTGTTCTCAAGTGGCAACCCTATAATGCCAAGGACAATTCTCAATCGGGCTATACCGATAATACATATTTAGACGGACTTGAATTAGATGGCACGCGCATGTGGCGTATCGATTTGGGACGAAATATTCGTTCGGGGGCCCATTACACCCAACACTCCGTTTATGACTTCGATGGGGACGGACGCGCCGAGGTCGCTTGAAAAACAGCTCCAGGCACACGAGACGGCCTGGGGAATTATCTATCTACGGGACCGGCGGCCAATGACGATGATGGTGCAGACTACCGAAATAGCAGTGGATACGTATTGACCGGGCCGGAGTACTTCACCATTTTTGACGGTGAAACAGGTGAAGAGCTGGCGACGATGTATTACCCAATTCCCAGGAACAATAATCCCGCCAGTGCAGATGTATCTGATTGGGGAGACAATTACGGCAACCGGGTAGACCGTTTTACGGGCGGCGCTTCATTTGTAAGTGACACGGCTGGGATGACATCGGGAAGACCGAGCATTATTCATCAGCGGGGGTATTACACACGGATGACGATCAGTGCACTGAATTATCAGGACGGACAGCTGTCTGAACAGTGGACGTACGACAGCAATGTGAAACCAGGCGGTTTCGGCCAAGGAAATCACCAAATCATGACAATCGATGCAGACGGAGATGGAGGAATGGAATTAATCCCCGGCGCTGCGACAATTAACGATGATGGAACATTTCGTTGTTCCACGGGAATCGGCCATGGGGATGCTTTGCATGTGGGAGAACTGATTGTTGGCGACCGTCCTACGGTTTTTATGCCCCACGAAGGGGCCGGCGGTCATGACCTTCATTATGCGGACAATTGTGAATATATATTTAATGTGACCGGTGGGGATGACAACGGTCGCGGGGTGGCGGAATACGTGAGCGACGCGAACGTGAATGCGGCGTCCTGCTCCTCAAGTAAAGTTGGTGACGTACATTGTGATACCGGAAATCCGGGTGCGCCTTCGGCGGGTAGTAATTTTCTGATTTACTGGGATGCGGATGAAGTGCGTGAACTGGCCGGGGGGAATACCATTTATAAAGTGGGTGTAGGAACAATCCTGACCGCCGATGGATGCTCCGCCAACAACGGCACCAAGTCTACGCCGACGCTCACGGCAGATTTGTTTGGCGACTGGCGCGAGGAATTGGTACTGCGGGAGTCAAATAACTCAGCACTGCGCGTTTATACCACAACAGATGTAACGGATATCCGTATTTACACGCTAATGCATGATCCCACATATCGTATGCAGGTTTCTATGGAGCAGGCCTCCTACAATCAACCCCCTCACGTACCATTCCATATGGGAGTTGGTATGCAAATGCCTCCCACTCCAGACATCTACGTTAGATAATTGCATATGTCAGGTATGTCACAATATAGAGAAGGAGTAATGTGACGTTGCGGTATCAAAACAGCACGATAAAAATTTTATCTTTACCTGTTTCATGCGCAGTTTCTCACTACTCAGCAAAGGCGATCTTCGAAAGGAACATGACATGAAAAAAGGTACGTTTGAGATTTGGTTGTTTTTGATTTTTGTAAGTATTTCTTGTGCTAACAATTCCTCTTTGGGGAACGGTGACTCCGATGTAAACACAGATGCGGATGCGGATACAGATACCGATACGGACAGTGATACCGATACGGACAGTGATACCGATACGGACAGTGATGCCGATACGGACAGTGACACAGACGCCGATACGGATACCGATGCCGCTGCCGACACTGACACTGACACAGATACAGACACTGACACAGATACAGACACTGACACAGATACAGACACTCACACTGATACAGATGCTGACACGGACGCTGACACAGATTCGGATACAGACACAGACACAGACACCGATACAGATACCGATACGGATAGTGATACAGATACAGATACTGACGCCGACACCGATGCGGATACGGATAGCGACAGCGATGCGGATAGTGATGCCGATACAGACACTCTGACGATTCAGGAGGGGGACGGGTTATGTAAGGTAGATGGTTCGATTGACAATGATAGGAGCGGGTTTGAGGGAGACGGATTTGCCAATACCGAAAATTTGGTTGGGGCCGCCATTGAGTGGCTGGTGGTAACCGCCAACGCAGGAACATATCCGCTGGAATGGGTGTACGCCAACGGCAGCGGTATTGCTCGCCCTGGCTTGCTTGTTGTCAACGGTGGTACGGTTGCTACGGTTGATTTTTCGGCGACTGCGGATTGGGACAGTTGGAGCACAGAGACGCAGAGCGTTTCTCTTGTCGCCGGTGAAAATTCAATTCGGATGGAGGCGACAACAGATGCTGGGTTAGCAAATGTGGATTCCCTTACGGCAGTTGGAGATGGAATCACGACACAAGATTGTGTTGAGATTGATACCGATACCGAGCCGCTCGCAACCTTTACCAATCCATTGAATACTGTACGCGGTTCCGATCCGTTCATGGTGTATTATGAGGGGTATTACTATCTCACCGCCACCAATTGGTCCAACCAGTTGACCATGAAGCGGGCAGAAACTTTGGAAGGATTGAAGACCGCAACGGAACAGGTGATTTGGGAGGAAGTGCCGGGTGCCAATAATCATTGTTGTAACACGTGGGCGCCGGAGTTCTATCTTCTTGATGGCAACTGGTACTACTATTACACCGCCGGTCCAGAAGGAGATGACTTTGGGAACCAGCGATTGTGGGTGTTGAAAAGTCAAGGTACCGATCCTATGGGCCCATATGATTTTGTGGGTCAGGTGTCGGATGGCGTAAATGCGTTTACAATTGATGGCGCTCTCATGGAAATTGATGGTGTCCGCTACATGATGTGGTCCCGTTGGTGGGGAGAATATCAGCGTATCTATATTGGTGAGCTGAGAAACTATACGGAAATTATCGGTACGACAGAAATTTCGCACTCTGAATATGATTGGGAATTGTTTGATTCATATGTAAATGAGGGGCCGGAGGCACTTCAACGGAATGGGCGAAATTTTGTGGTTTATTCGGCCAGCGGCTGTATGGGGATCGAGTACAAGCTCGGTTTGTTGGAATTGAGAGAGGGAGGGAACCCTCTTAATGCGAGCGATTGGATAAAATACTCCGATCCGTTGTGGAAGTGGCGTGCGGGTGAAAATGGCGCACCGGGGGTATATGGTCCGGCTCATAACTCCATTTTCATGTCGCCGGACGGCACCGAATATTGGCATGTGTATCACGCCACTGAGAATCCGAACGGCAGCTGTTGGACAGATCGCAACACCCGTGCCCAAAAAATAAACTGGAATGCTGATGGAACTCCAGATTTCGGCATTCCCGCATTGGTCACCGAAGAATTGAATGTGCCTTCGGGCGAATAAACTGGGAGAATGAAATGATGAAATGGGTTAACTTGATTTTTATACTTGCGCTTTACGTTGCTTGGGGATGCGGCAATCAAGCCGCTGGACCGCCGGAAGATAGTGATCCGAATACGGGAACCGATGGTGATACAGACGCGGACACAGACGCGGATACGGATGCCGATACGGATTCTGATGCGGATTCAGATACCGACTCGGATACGGATGCGGATAGTGACTCGGATAGTGACTCGGATACGGATGCAGACACAGACACCGACACAGATACCGATACGGATACAGACACTGACTCTGACACCGATACCGACTCAGACGCAGACTCGGACTCAGACACTGATTCAGATGCTGACGCAGACTCGGACTCAGACACTGATACAGATACGGACACGGATGCCGACACCGATACTGACACAGATACCGACGCCGACACGGATGCTGACACAGACACTGATACGGATTCTGACAGTGACGCGGATACCGATGCGGACACGGATACAGACGCCGACGGATTGACCATTGAAGAAGGGGACGGATTCTGTACGCTTGACGGCACGATTGATACGGACAAAGTTGGGTTTCAAGGGGATGGTTTTGCGAACACAATCAATGCAAATGGTGCGAGTATTCACTGGAACGTCGTCACCGAGGAAGCAGGAACATATACGTTGAGCTGGCGATATTCGAACGGCGGTGGAACCGAACGCCCCGGTTCAGTTATTATTAATGACGAATCTGTAACGATAGTCGGTTTTTCCGCCACATCCGATTGGGACTCTTGGGAAAGTGTTGCCCAGGAGGTATCTTTGACAGCGGGCGATAATAAAATTGAGCTGCAGGCAACAACCGCTGACGGTCTGGCGAATATTGACTCATTAACCGTCATCGGAGATGGGGTTGCGGTGGGTGAATGCATCATCGAAATAGACACCGAAAACGGCGGAGATTTGTGTGATGCGGGAGTATGGGACGGGGTTACTACACCGCAGGTGATTGGTACCACAAGTTTTGGAACGCACGATCCGACGATTGTTAAAGAGGGGAATGTTTTTTATCATTTGCCTACCGGACCGAATGTCCCGATTGCGACATCGACAAATCTATTAAACTGGAGTGGGGCCGGCAGTGTGTACAGCAATGGATTGCCCCAATGGGCCATTGAGTGGCTGGCCGCAAATCCCAATAATGATTTTGGTCAAAATTGGGCGCCCGATGCGATATATTTTAATGGTAAATTTCATATCTATCCAACGTTCTCAGCGTATTTCGGTCAGAATAAATCTTGCATTTCGCATGTCACCGCTGACTCCATGACAGGGCCCTTTATCGATCATGGACCGATCATTTGTACGGACGGAAGTCAAAACTACAACGCTATCGATGCGGATGTGGAGCTGGACGAAAACGGCACCCCGTGGTTTGTGTTCGGCAGTTTTTGGGGAGGCATCTACGGATTTAAATTGGATGCGGACGGCAATCGAGCGACGGATGCTGAAGGTCAGAATCTGGTTCATTTAGCGTGGAACAGCTCCATTGAAGCGCCGGTGCTATTTCGTCGTTGCGGGTACTACTACTTGTTTGTTTCATGGGGGTTATGTTGTCCGAATGAAGGCCGAGTGGATACCTACAACGTGCGCGTGGGTCGATCGACCAATATTATGGGGCCGTATGTAGATAAAAACGGCATACCGATGGTGGACGGCGGAGGAACGTTGATGGTTGAGGGCGGAGGGGCTTATTCATCTGCAGGGCATAGTGAGGTGTTGGTGGACGGTGACACGATTTACATGATTTATCACGCATATCCCCTCAGTGGGTTCCCGTTTGCTGCGCTGCGCATTGCCGAAATGCCGTTCGATTCAGATGGTTGGCCGGTTCGTACCGCCGGCCCATGACGATTGGGTCACGCCCCCTTTCCACGTTTCTTTTTTTCTACATATTTCTATTTTTGTTGTGAGACAATTCCACGCCAACTCACCACTTTTAACTGAAGACGAATTTGTTATCAGAGAGTGCTTTGCTGGATGATTCGTTATCGCAGATCGTTCTCCAGAAAGTAGGTGAACCAGTGAAACAAACGGTTTTATTTTTAGCTATGCTTTTTATTGCGGGACCATTCGCTTGCTCTAACAGCAATTCTTCATTTGGACAAACGGCAGGAGATGGGGACGCGGACAGTGATACGGACACCGACAGTGACGCGGATTCGGACGCGGATGCCGACGCGGACGCGGACAGTGATACGGACACCGACAGTGACGCGGATTCGGACGCGGATGCCGACGCGGACGCGGACAGCGATACGGACACCGACAGTGACGCGGATACGGACACCGACGCCGACACGGATGCTGACACAGACACTGATACGGATTCTGACAGTGACGCCGATTCGGATACGGACACCGACGCGGACACCGATGCGGATTCAGATACCGACATCGACAGTGATACGGATTCAGACACCGATGCAGACACGGACTCGGACACCGATACAGACTCTGATACAGAGCTGATGACTTTGGTTATCGAAGAGAACGAGGACGGATTTTGCGCCATGGATGGTGTTGTCGAGTCGGAGCACAGCGGATTTTCAGGCAGCGGATATGTGAATACGGAGAATGCAATCGGAACAGCGATTGAGTGGCGTGTGGAATCCATTGTTGGTGAAAATGTCACGCTGACGTGGGCATATGCCGCCGCGGGATCCCGCCCGGGGACATTATATATCGATGATAGTGAGGTTGCAGCAATTGGGTTCGAAGATACCGTAGAATGGACCGCCTGGAATATCATCAGCGAACAGGTCTATTTACCGGCCGGTGCGACCGCAATTCGGCTGGAAGCCACGGGCGCAGACGGACTGCCCAATATCGACAGCATTACCATCAGTGGTTCCGGCGTTTCATCGGCTGCTTGCTCGGATGATACGGAAACGGACACCGATACCGTAATGGATACAGATACGGGCGAATACGTGGGATGCGGAAGCGGCGCTACAGTGGCGTACTATGTGGACGCCGATAGTGGAAACGATAGCAATACCGGTAGTTCTCCAGACAATGCATGGCAATCCCTGACCCCCGCGAATAATCATACCTTTGCCGCCGGGGAGCACCTTTGCTTAAAGGCCGGCAATCGCTGGACCGGTGAGCTTGCATTGCAGGGGGCCGGCGCAGCGGGGGCGCCCATTGTGGTGGATATGTACGGTACCGGAGATAAACCGAGAATCGATGCAGTAGGAAATGCGCTGCAGCCGTTGTACCTTCGCAACGTGGCGTACGTTGAAGTGAATAATCTGGAACTCACCAACGACGCCGACGGCCCAGGGGATTATCGCGGTGTTTCGGTACGCGGTCTGGACGCCGGAGAAATAAATCACGTGTATCTGCGAAATCTTTTTATCCACGACGTAACAGGACACGTTTATTGGATTGGTGGAGATGCTGCAAACAGCAATCCCCCCTGGATAATGTTCAAAACCGGATGGGATGCATCCAAGCGAACCGGCGGCGTGGTATTCGAAACCGAAGCCGGTAGTACGGTACACACGTGGTTCAATGATGTGATTATCGAAGACAATATTATTCAGGACACATCCTTCGGCGGCATTATTTTTAAGCAGCTCGAAGAACTGGGCGGGGTTCGCAATTCGGCAGGAGATACGAATTTCAAACCCCATACCAATATCGAAATTCGCGGCAACTATCTCAGCCAGTCCAATACCGACTACGGATGCAACACCATATACGTTACCGGGGCACAGCACGTGGTCATCGAGTCGAACGTGACCAAAGATTCGGGCACCAGCGCCATTGAAGCATACAATTCAGATGACGTTCTTATTCAATACAACGAGACCTATGGAACGGTGAAGAAAGCGGGGGGAGCGGATTCAAACGGAATCGATGCGGACCGGGCCACTACCAACACAACCATTCAGTACAACTATGTTCATGACAATGGTGACGGCATTCTGCTGTGTCAGTTCGCCTTTGGCGACTCGGTGGTGCGCTACAATGTAATTGCGAATAGCAGTCGTATGGCCATTAACCTGCATTCCGACGACAATGCCCATACCCAGATTTACAATAATCTGTTTTACGGTAACACCAAGCTGACCGACAGCTCCGGCGGTTCGAAGTACTACGCCGGCGACTATCCGTTTTATAACAATATTTTCTACGGAACAGGTGCCGGCGCGACCGTTGCCACCGGAGGAGGCATTGCTTACAGCAACAACCTATTTCACGGCGTGTCCGCAGTGGGCGATGGTGCGGTAATCGGTGACCCGCTTTTTGTTTCGATTGGTTCCTGGCCCAGTGGAGATGTATCCGGTTCAGCACTGGATCAGCTAAACGGTCTGTTGCTTCAGAATTCGTCTCCGGCCATTAACAACGGAGCGGAGATGCCCAACAATGGCGGCATCGATTTCTTTGGCAACACACTATACAGCGGGGCACCGGACATCGGGCTCGCAGAGATGCCGTAACACCTGTCTAACGCGCCAATGATGCGATGCGTGGTTTTTTTTGCAGTTTTTATTGAGACAACCATCTATGAATCCCCCACTTGTGTTCTGAGAGCTGAATCCTGCGGGAGCGACTCCACCCGCTGCAACGTGATTTTAACATAGGTGCAGCTTTAATTTCCGTTTTTACAACGAAAGGATTACGTGATGCGACATCTTTTATTGATAACAGTGTTTCTCTTTGGCGCTTTCTCGGCTTGTACGAACAGCGAGTCGCCAAGCGAGCAGGTGCCGTCGAACACGGATGCCGATACGGATTCGGATACCGACAGCGATACCGACGCGGATTCAGATTCAGATGTAGACGGTGATGCGGATACAGACGCCGATACCGATACGGATGCAGATGGTGATACCGATAGCGACACCGACGCGGATACAGATAGCGACACCGACGCAGATACCGATGCGGACAGTGATAGCGACACGGATTCGGATACGGATGCGGACACAGATACGGATGCAGATACCGATGCAGATGCTGATAGCGACACGGATACCGACGCTGATTCTGATGCGGATGCAGACACCGATGCGGATACGGATGCGGACGCTGACTCGGACGCAGATACGGATAGTGATACCGATGCGGATACGGACGCCGATACAGATGCGGATGCGGACGCGTTTACTATAGAAGAAGATGGAGACGGGTTTTGTTCGGTAAACGGCTCCATTGACTCAGAACACATTGGGTTCACCGGCGACGGATACGCCAATACGAATAACGCTACCGGCGCCGGCGTGAAGTGGGCGGTAACTGTTGCGTCTGCGGGAAGCTACGAGTTGCAGTGGGTGTATGCAAACGGCGGCGAAGGCGATCGTCCGGGGGAGGTAGAGGTGAATGATGAATCTGCCGGGATGGTAGATTTTGCGGCTACGGGCGAGTGGACCGATTGGCGCACAGCAACATTGACAGTGGATTTGTTCGAGGGATTTAATGAAATCAATCTCGATGCGACCACCTCTGCAGGCCTCGGAAATATCGACTCCATCTCGATTGTCGGGGACGGCATTGCGGCATCAGAGTGTCCTGTTGTGGTAGGCGCAACAATCTTCAATGACACCTTTTGGAGAGACACTTCCGGTACGCATTTATATTCTCAAGGGGGAGGGATTCTTCAAGTAGGCGATACCTACTATTGGTATGGTGTTCATTATCGTGGAGCGGCTACCTACATCGAAGATCCGGTCAAAAACGGCGATATTGCGGTGACTGGAATCACCACTTACTCCTCCAAAGATTTGGTAAACTGGACGCACGAAGCGACGGATACGCCCTCGAATATGGGCGGATGGTTTGGACGACTCGGTGTGGCCTACAACGAAAATACGCAAAAATACGTTCTCATTTCTCAAACCTGGAACGCCACTGACGGCAATGCGGTGTACTTTGCCACCAGCGACTCCCCGGCGGGAGGATTTGTGTTCGACAATATTCAATCAGCGCCTCCGGGAATTGCCAATGGCGGCACGGGAGATCAAACCATTTTCAATGACGACGACGGAAAGGCCTACATGGTCAGTTCCAGTCAGGAGGGTCGCGCCCATCGCTACATTTCACCCTTGCGGGAATCGGATTACTTGAGAGCAGAACAGGCCATCGAAGTGTACAGCGGCAATGGGCGCGAGGGCAACTGCATGTTTAAGTATGACGGAACGTATTATTTCTGTTCATCGGATTTGCATGGGTGGAACACATCGCAAACGTATTGCGTCATGTCCGACAGCATTTATGGACCATGGAGTGCGGAGTTCATCATGGAAGGCTCTCAAGCGGACTACAGTCACGTCACTCAGGCCGGATTCTTCATTCAAGTGTACGGTACGGAGCAGACTACGATCATCTACGCGGGAGATCGCTGGGCGGATTTTGCCGGTAACGGCATCGGATTTAACCAATGGGTCCCGTTGAGTTTCAATGGAAAAGATCCGTATTTCAATTCGCTCAGTGCATGGACGCTGAACGCGACAACAGGAGAATGGAGCGTCGCCCCTGAAAACAACTGGGTGTTGAATCCAACGTTTGAAGCAGATCGGATTGATGTTACCAACCCCAGAGGTTGGGATGTCTCGAATGGTTGGAACGATCACGACGGGCGTACGGGTAGATGGCATTGGAACGTGGGTGGAGGAAGCGTCAGTCAATCGATTGAGAATCTGCCGAACGGCACATATACTCTTACCGTTTGGGCGCAGAATGGATCCGGTGCGGAATTGTGGGCTGCGAATTTCGGCGGTAGCGACATGTCGACGGACATCTCGGTGGGCTGGACGTGGACCGAGATAACATTCTCCGACATTGAAGTGCAAAACGGACGAATTGATGTGGGCGTTAGTGGAAGCGTTCTCGTAGATGACTTCACATTGATTCTGCAGCAATAGTTGCGAAGACTGCGCACCCTTCCGATTATTTTCCCTATTATTGAGACAAATTCACAACGTCGTACCACCTATATCCGATGGCTGTTTGTGCTCCGACCGATCCCCCTATTGGGGGTGTTGGAAAAACGCTTGAGCGCCATCGTTGAAAGGAAGGATGACACAATGCGACAATTCATCTTGGCAATAGTGATTTGGGTGGGGCTTATTTCTGTTTGCGTGACGAGCGGTTGTACCATCCAAGAGTCTCCGGCGACGCTGGATGGAGATGCAGACACGGATAGTGATAGCGATGTCGACGCGGACGATGATGGCCCTCCTTCGCTCGTTGACACGAGCTCCGAAGGGTTTTTAAATACCGATAGCGAAAGCGAAGAATCCGCCATAGCCGATACGGCGACGGCGGGCAGCGAAACAGAAACATCGACCGATACGGATACGGACACGGACGCTGACACGGATACGGACACGGACGCTGACACGGATACGGACGCTGACACGGACACTGACACGGATACGGATACGGACTCCGATACGGACACGGACACGGATACTGATACTGATTCTGATACGGACACAGATTCTGATACGGACACAGATTCTGATACGGACACAGATTCTGATACGGACACAGATTCTGATACTGATACTGATAC
>JAFGXQ010000112.1 GCA_016936575.1 Deltaproteobacteria bacterium | reverse complement strand
TGGTACGGACGACAGTCTCCGAGCAGTATAATTGTCGTGATTTGTTTTTCGGTAACCAGGTTTCGAAGATAATTAGGCCAGTTGTAAAGCGTGTCACGGTATTTGATAACGTTTTTTCCCTTGAAGAAAAACGAATCACCGCCGCAGAAGTTCACTTTTGTAATCGTCGCACCGTTTGCTTCGAGGTCTTTTGAAAACCGTTTGAAAAAAGGTCCCAGCGGTCCTTGAAGCAGTAAAACATGTTTTCCTTTAAAACTATTTAGCATGGATGATTCCTTTAATCAGATTGATGAATCGCTTGAGCTGGTGCAACAGTCCGGGCTGGACAGCCGGCTGTTCTTTTTGTTTCATTTCTTCTGCGAGGGAGTTAACGATACATTCGGGTGATGTGAATCGTTTGGTGTTCCAGTTGATGTAGCTCGGATATTCAATCAACGTGGCATAGATCAGTTCTGATAGCTGCAGCGTTCGCCGGCGTCGTTGATGCGGATGTTTGTCATCTGTCAGGCCCCAGCCGCTGTAAAACGGTTGTCCGAATGTGACCACATGTTTTTTTCGCATCAGTGCCTCAAAACCGACCAGAGATGTCATGGTATAAATTTTGTCCGCTTTCTGAATACACGCGGAAATGGATTCGTTTTCGATAATCAGGTTCGCGTTTTGGGTGATGCTGCCGTACACCGCTTCGCCTTCTCTGTTTCTCACCACCACGTCGGGATGAGGTTTGAACGCGATATATGCGTCCGGATTGTCTTTTCGCGCTGCGGCAACGAGTTGCTCATTGGTTTTGATGTCGATGCACCCGGCATCGATAGACGCGTCGCTTTCCACCTGTCCGGGAACCAGAATAATCGTTTTGTCTGACGGAAAACGCAGGGTATCTCTACTGGAAATATTGTACTTGCTGAGTCCCTTTGACAGAATCGACTGTCGCAGCGCTTCTGCGCGCGTACGTTGTTCTTCAGTAAACTCAAAAGTGTTCAAAATATGCTCCAGATCGCTTTCGGTCCTTGGGTCAAAATAAATGCCGCGTTTGTCTATCACCAACGATGCGGGTGCGGTGAGGTCGGAACCCAGAGAAGTTGAACGCAAAAAGCCGTCTTCTATTCGCCATACCGGCGTGGTATCGGTTTTCAGCGCGTCGATGTCTTCCTTTTTTCGCGCTCCCCAGCCCACCAATGTGGCATTCTCGTCAAACCCGTGACGAACCGCCGCGCGTGCACTTTTACAGAAAATAATCTCATTGTCGGGCGACTGGAGAAATGCGCGGATATGGTTGTGTTTCCATTTTGAAAATCCAAAGCAGAACAGCTTTCCACGATTTTTCGCAAATTCGCGCCGTTGTAGCTCAAGGTGGTCGATAACGTCTTCTATTTCGCCCGGAGCGCCGGTGTCCGGGTGGATGTATTGGGGATACAGAATATAGGCCGCGGCAAAAAGCTGTGCCAGACTGCGTTTTGCTTTTCTTCTGGAAATCGGGCTTCTGTCATCGGTTAGACCCCACCCCGAATAGAACGGAGCACCAAAACAGGTAACCGTTTTATTCTGGAGCAGCGCTTCAAAACCCATTTGCGATGTCATGGTATACACACTGTCCATCTGTTCGAGTAGCGCCATCGGATTCATGGGGGTTCCGAGCAGGTGCACGCGATCGTCATCCGGAATACTGGTGAAATTGGCCTTCTTCTTGCCGGCAATCACATCCGGGTGCACTTTGATGAGAATCTGTGCATCGGGGTGTTCTGTCATGGCGGCTTCGAGCATTCCGTCAAAACCGCTTTCATGCATCATTCCTTTTACCAGCGACATATCGCCGGCGGTCTGGTCGATAACCAGAACCCTTTTTTGTCCACCGGTTTCCGGGAGGGTTACATCAGTGGTGGGACTGCTGTTGTATTTGGACAAACGACCGGCGCAGATTCTTTTCATACAGGTTTCTGCCCGCTCCAGCATTGCGGTATTTCGCAACGAAGCCGCGTTTTCATCGTTCAACAAATTCTCAAGTACCGAAGGTGCGGTAGCGTCATAGTACACGCCCACGTCGTCTGTAATAATAGAGAGAGGCGGGCTGCCTTCCACACCGAGTCCGACAGACCGCAGAAAACCGTCCTCCAGCGCCATGAACGGAATGTTATGTTTGGCGGCATATTCTTTAGCTACTGCAGTGTTGGGTTTCTGTCCCCATCCGACTACAAATGAAATTTTTTTCGCGTCGCGGTCGGTAGGCGAAAAAATCACTTCAGGTACCCTCAGAAGGGATTTGAGATGGGGAATCGTAATAATGCCCGATGAAAAAGTCGCAGCGAATTCTGTTGGCGCGTTTTTAAACATTGTCGTTATTTACCATGGACTCAGATACCCGTTTGAGATCTGCCTCTGTATCCACACCGTGACCCGGCGCCTGTTGAATGGTCGATACGTGTATCCTGAACCCCATGCTCATGGCGCGCAACTGTTCCAGTGATTCCGCCAGCTCTATATCACTGGGGGGGGCAGACGACATTTGTTTTAACGCGCCCACGCGATACGCATACAGACCCAGATGACGCAGAAAAGTTGTATCTTTGGGGAGTCGTGTATTTTGGACAATATCTGATTTGAATTCATCTCGCATCCAGGGAATCGGTGCGCGACTGAAATACAGCGCCAGCTGATTGTCATCGCACACAACCTTCACCACGTTCGGATTGAACAGGTCTTCCGCATGGGTAATCGGTGTGGCCATGGTGGCAATCTGCGCTTCTGTGTGCTGATGAAGTGCACCGGCAACGGTTCTCAGTAAATCCGCCTGAATACCGGGCTCATCGCCCTGGAGATTGACAACAATGGTATCGGCGTGCCAACTTTTTCGGGTGGCGACCTCGGTGATGCGATCGGTGCCGGAACGGTGGGTCTCCGCAGTCATCATGGCCGTGCCGTTGAAACGTTCAACCGCAGAAACGATTCGTTGATCATCGGTGGCCACGACCACGTCATCGGCACCGGCGCTTTGCGCGTTTTCGTACACCCATTGAATCATGGGTTTGCCCGCGATGATTTTCAACGGTTTTCCCGGCAGTCGGCTGGACCCGTATCGTGCGGGAATGACAACTTTAAACGGAAGGGATGTTTGACTCATCGTTACACCTTGTCCAAATCCGATTTGCCGACCCGTTGATTCAGAAATCGGTCATATGCCTCGTAAAGATTCTGTCTGCAGGAAATCAACATGTCCGCAACTTCTCTGACGGCGCCATGTCCTCCGCATTCCGTGGTTGTCCAGAGTGCGGTTTCCTTTGCATAGAAATGCGCATCCCCCACCGCAATGGGGAGCCCGACTTGTCGCATGACCGGTAAATCCAACACATCGTCACCGACATATGCGACGTGGCCGGGTGGAAGCTGCAATTGAGAAATCAGCTGCTGATAGGCATCGATTTTGTTGTCGAACCCCGTAAAGAAATGTCTGATTTTCAAGTCGTTCATTCTTCTGGCCAAAGGAGGGCTTTTCCGGGCGGTAATGACCGCCACTTCTATTCCGGACTCTTGCATCATGCGGATTCCGAATCCGTCTTTGGCATTGAAGTTTTTTACCTGTTCTCCGGTCTCGGTATACGCGAGCGTGCCGTCTGTCAGCACACCGTCCACGTCCAGTATCACCAATTCGATTTGCTCCGCCAGTGCGCGAACCTGATCACTGACCGGAGTCATACTGTTTCCTCAATGAACGGCGTGGATTTTACCACCGCATCGAGTTCAATTAATGTGGACAACAGGTCTTTTACTCTATCGAGCGGCCATGAATTGGGGCCGTCGCACAGCGCCTTGTCGGGGGTGGGGTGAATTTCCATGAAGACACCCGCAACGCCGGCGGCCACCGCGCCCCGTGCGATAACCGGCACCATCCGACGGTTTCCTCCTGAGCAGTTCCCCAGTCCGCCGGGTTCCTGTACGGAATGGGTAGCGTCGAATACCACCGGGCATCCGGTTTCACGCATGATGGATAATCCGCGCATATCGGAAATCAGTGTGTTGTACCCGAATGATGTTCCTCGATCGCATAGCATCACCTGATCATTGCCGAAATGGTTGTACTTGCCGACAACATTCTGCATATCCCAGGGTGCCTGAAACTGACCCTTTTTCACGTTTATCGGTTTTCCGGTTTTTGCAACACGTTCGATAAAGCCGGTCTGCCTCGCGAGAAAGGCGGGTGTCTGGATAACATCAACCACCTGTGCCACTTCATCGACGGGGGTGTCTTCGTGAACATCGGTAATCACCGGGAGTTTCAGTTCCGTCTTCACTTTTTCGAGAATTTTCAACCCTTCAGCCAGGCCGGGGCCGCGGAACGCGCTTGCGCTGGTGCGATTGGCTTTGTCGAAACTGGCTTTGAATATATAGGGCATTTTGAGCGACTCGGTGATTTCTTTGAGACGCTCGGCCGTGGTCATAACGAGCGATTCGCTTTCAATGACGCAGGGGCCGCCGATCAGAAATAATGGGCGGTCATTGGATAATTTAAGCTGCTGTATCGTAACTGTTTTGTTTTTCATGATTTTGTTTCTGGAGCAGATTTAATGCTCGATTTTAACAACCTGTTTTGTTGTTAATGAGACCATATAACTGAAATTCAACAATTCCTCAACGGTTGCTTTGGGACAATCGCAAAGTTGCAAAAAATAGCAGCACACAGCTGCGAGAACGAGTCTCGCGGACAGGATATGACTTCGTCATAAGCCATGGGCTGAGAATTGCGGAACACTGCAAGCCCGCCCGAAAGGGCTTTGAGCAACGCGAAATCCTGTCCGCGGAACTTGTTTCCGCGGTTGCATAAGTGATGAATCGTGCACAAACAACGGTTGCTTTGGGACAATCGCAAAGTTTGAAGAAATATAAAAATTGCATCACACAGCCGCGGAAACAAGTCCCACGGACAGGATATGGCGTTGCCATACGCCCATGCGGGCAGGGTGAAGAATTACGTTCGGCGCAATTCTTCGTTGTTTTCAGGCTCGAAGCACGGTATCAGCTGATTTTCAGAATGATGAATACGCTGATTGCGAATATACTCCCGAAGTATGTCACAATCGTTGGGCGAAACTGTAACAATCCAAACACCATCATTCCATTTAAATGGCTGAGTTGGCCGATTTTTCTGCCATGCATAAGCCGCGAATCCCTTAAGTTGTCCATAGACATCCGAAAGTGGATGTGTTGGTTTTGTTCTCAACAAGATATGAACGTGGTCATACCAGGTTCCAAATTCTTCGATGTATGCATCTAAATCATGAGCCTTTTTTTTGAAAAAACCGCATAATCGATTTTCGTCCTCTTCAGAAACAATAAGGTGCTCTCTGTTTTTCGTGCGCAGCACGAGGTGGTACAGAAGATCGGAAAAGGAATGTCGTTGTTTCATCCTCGACACATAACAATGAAATGATAGATTTACAACTACTCAGCCACAATGTCCCAGGACAATCGCAAAGTTGCAAAAAATGGAAAAATTGCAGCACACAGCCGCGAGAACGAGTCTCGCGGACAGGATATGACTTCGTCATAAGCCATGGTGGCAGAGAATTGCGAAACACTGCAAGCCCGCCCGAAAGGGCTTTGAGCAACGCGAAATCCTGTCCGCGGAACTTGTTTCCGCGGTTGTACTAGTGATTATTCGTGCTCAACGGTCGTGCTCAGCGGTTGCGTTGCTCGTGGGGTGTAGGGCATCCCTTTCAAGGTGACCATTTTGATGTTGCGAATAACAATCATGGGCGCCTTGCTGCGATCAGTTTTGCAGTCGATACGTG
>JAFGXQ010000111.1 GCA_016936575.1 Deltaproteobacteria bacterium | reverse complement strand
TCCAAGGGGTTGGGTCTCGGTATTGCGTATCGTCGATTCTTGCGTTATGACTTGGGCGATGACATTCGCAGTCTCGATTTGAGTATGTCGATTCGCCCCATTAATCATTTGGGATTCGCATTTATTTTCAGCGATGTGAATACACCGGCGGTAACTTACGACAGCACCGTGCTCGGAAATTACGATATTCCGTCCCGTACAGAAGATGCCCCTAAGCGCTTCATTGCCGCCATGACGTTGCGTCCGTTCGGAGATGATCGCGTATCCCTCGGGGCGGAGATGCATTATATGCACGGTGATCGGCAGGTGTTCGACCCATTGAGCTGGAGCTATGAGACAGATTCCTTCCATCGTACCGATGTACATGCCATGGCGACCGTCATGGTTACCGACGGCGTTTCGTTGCGGACTCGGTTTGTTTCAGAGGGATTGCGCTCATCAGAAATTCCGAACTCGTACTATTTGGATGCGTCGCTGATTATTGATTCCGATCGCTTTCCGTTCGGTCTCTCCGCGTCACCTCGATTCAAACTGCATCCGGGAGAGGAAGACGGTTTTGAGGGCATGAGTATGGCGGTGCGGCTGTCCGGCGATGTACCTCCTTCAATTCCCCTGATTCTTGCACCATCCTATATCGTGCCCATTGAGTTCGAGGAATCGCTCGATAATATCGGGCTGGCGAATTTGTTGGCAAAACTGGAACGCATTCGACTCGACAAGAGTGTTGATATGGTGTTGTTGAAACCCCATTCCGGCGCACTGACATTGTCGCAGGCGATGGAGGTACGTCATCAGGTGCAGGCGCTGAACAGCGCCGGAAAAAAGACCACCTGCTACATCGAAGATGTGGATGCGGCGGGTTATCTGAGCTGCAGTGCAGCGAATTCGGTGTGGGTGAATCCGGCAGGCGGCATTCGTATGGCCGGGCTATCGACCCAGGCGGTATATTTCAAAACGCTGCTTGATAAAATCGGTGTACAGGCCGACATCGTACGTATCGGAGAATACAAAAGTGCGCCGGAAGCGTTTACCGAAACCGGGCCCACCGAGCCGTCGGCGGGCGCCATGAATCGCTACATGGATTCCGTGTATGGCAAATTGGTGTATGCCGTTGAAAAAGATCGCAACTTCAAGGACAGCGAATCCGCGCGAAAAGCGATTGAGTCCGGGCCGTTTGTTTCGTCCGAAGCGCTGGCGTTTCAGCTGGCCGATAAAATTGTCGGCGCCGACGAACTGGAAGCCGCGTTCGAGAACGTGTTCGCCGGTCCGGTGTACATCGACGACAAGTACGGCAACCGGCCGTTGCGCAGCCGAACCTATCTCGACAGTCCCTCCGTGGCGATACTGCATATCGAGGGAGATATTGTGGACGGCGAAAGTCGTCATCTGCCGTTATTCGGAATTCACAACAGCGGTTCCAAAACGGTGATTGAGCAGATTCGCGAAATCAAGGAAGACTCCCGTATTCAGGCGGTGGTGGTTCGCATCAACAGTCCGGGCGGTTCGGCACTGGCCTCTGATATGATTTGGCGGGAGTTGATGTTGCTGCGTGAAGAGAAACCGGTGGTGGCGTCGATGGGGGCGGTGGCCGCATCCGGTGCATACTATATTGCCTCCGCAGCGGATGTGATCTTTGCCGAATCGACGACCTTAACCGGGTCAATCGGCATTTATTACGGCAAGGCCGACATCTCGGGACTGCTCGAAAAAGTGGGGATTTCCACCACCACCTTTTCAAGGGGAGAACACGCGGACCTTCAGTCGTGGACCCGCCCCTACACCACTGAGGAGCGGAAGAAACTGACTGGACAGCTGCGCAAGTTCTACAACCTGTTTTTGGAGCGTGTGTCTGAAGGACGCGGTGATGCGCTCAGTAAAAGTGAAGTGGATCGTTTGGGCCGCGGTCGTATCTGGAGCGGTGCGGACGCCAAGCATCATCGGCTGGTCGATAGACTGGGCGGTTATCAGGAAGCGCTCGATCACGCCCGCGGGCTCGGTCATGTGAGCAAAGGCACTCCCGTGGCGCATTATCCCGAACCCGCCCGCGACATGATGACTGCCATGGCCAAACGAATGGGATTGGCGCAGGGCAGTGCGCAGACATTGCTGACACTGGCCCGGGAAACCCGCGAGACGATGCAAGCCGCCTTGCCGTTCACCATGTCGAACCACGCCGCCCCCCAGGCCAGACTCCCCTTCGCGCTGATTGATACACCGTAATTCTTCATCGCATTTTTTTCGACAAATGAGAGCCCGTGATTGACGAAAAGTTGAATTGTCATCACACTTACGACAGACGTATTATATCAAGGACAACAGAGGAGGCCGCATATGTGGTTTCGGGTTTCGGCTGAGCGACGGTTGGCTGCGAATTTTCTGGTGATTATCGGGGTGTTGGTGTTTGCCGGCGGGTTTGGTCTGTACAGTATGTTCGCCCTTGGAAACTTGACCCTGAAAATTTACCGACACCCGCTGGTGGTGTCGAATGCGTCGCTTCGGGCAGCGTTGGGAATCACCAAAATGCACCGGGACATGAGGGACGTTGTGTTGGAAACTGCGGCGCAGGAACGGGCGGAGTTGCTGGCCAAGTTGGCGGTGAATGAATCGGGCGTGTATGCCCAGCTCGATTTGGTGAGAGCGAATATTCTGGGGGCAGAGGGCATCCCTTTCAAGGTGACCATTTTGATGTTGCGAATAACAATCATGGGCGCCTTGCTGCGATCAGTTTTGCAGTCGATACGTG
>JAFGXQ010000110.1 GCA_016936575.1 Deltaproteobacteria bacterium | reverse complement strand
TCCGGCAAAAACGTCTCCCTTTTTTTTATGAAAAATTTCCGATTTATGATATGATTTCAAACACTTCCATTTCCGGGATGGAAACTAACTATATTTCTACACACCAATTCCACGCTTCCCCGGAGATTTCAATTACTAAAATCCGGCGGCATTGGTGCCATCGAACATGTCGCGGGATATTCTGATTGGACGGTTGTTCTGCCCCAAAATGATGAAAGCCCGGTTCGCAAACCAGGCTTTCAATATATTTATCCGGCGTCTACCGGTGAGCAGGGGAAACAAATTGGGCTTCCCCTTGATATGTGCTCAATGAACGCATGTCCAATTTGAGCAACGGGCGTTCAGTATCAAACATCGTGTCCGATTGCAAGATTATCATTTAATCATTCATTTTTATGGATTGTTCGGAAGCTGCGATTTCAAAGGGCCTTATGGCGTGCCGCAATATCTTCGGCCAGCTTTTCGATAGCGTCACAGTCCGTTTTATCGGGGGAGCCTTTGGTCAAATACGGTTCCACTACTTCCACTTTTAAATTTGGAATCATTCCCGCGAGTGCTTCAACCGATTTTCCGCCCCAGCCGTATGACCCGATGACGGATAGATATTTGGCCTTGGGCTTCAGGGCATTTGCCAATACTGCGGCATACGCAGCGAGCGGATGCGGTCCGCCGAGAACCGTTGGAGTGGCCACCACGATGGTTGCGGCATCCACCAGCGCTGTGGCCAGTTTGCCGATGTCGCTATCGGCCAAATCGTAGCGTTCCACATTCACGCCTTTATCAATAAGATTCTCCACCAGGCAATCCACCATTTTAGCCGTGCTCCCGTGCATGGATACAAACGGTATGGCCACCAGATTTTTCGGCTCTTCCGCCGACCATTCCCGGTACGCATCCAAAATAAACGTAGGATCGGTGTGAATGGGACCATGACTGGGCGCTATCATTTTTATAGGATACTTGGAAAGTGTATCGAGATGCTTCCGAATATGTACGCGAAACGGCATCATAATTTCAGCGAAGTAGCGCTTGGCCGCTTCACCCACTCGTCCCTTGTCGGTGACATACAACTCGCTGGAAGCAATGTGGCATCCCAAAAAGTCACAACTGAACAAAATGTTTTCTTCTTGTAAATAGGTGACCATTGTTTCAGGCCAATGAACCCATGGCGTGTACAAGAATTCAAGCGTCCGACTTCCGAGGTCCACGGTTTCTTTATCTTTCACTACACGAATTCGTTGCGGGTCAATGTTCAGGGAATCCACCAGCACATTCACCGCCCGGTCCGACGTGAGCAACACGGCATCCGGGTAGCGGTTCAGCACGGCGGGAATCGCACCGGAGTGGTCTTTTTCCGCATGATTTGAAATCACATAATCTACACAAGGAACATCTTCTAATTGTCGAAGCAGCACATCTGTCATAGATGGGTCAACCGTATCCACCAACGCCGTTTTTTCATTTCCGCGCACCAGGTATGCGTTGTACGTAGTGCCATCGGGTAGCGGTATCAGCGAATCAAACAATCTTCTATCCCAATCGATAGCGCCGAACCAAGTTAGGTTGTCTGTGATTTTTCTGGTTTTCATCACTCTACTCCTCTCCGGTTGGTTCATTTGCAACGGTATGCACCGCTTCTCCGGCCAGTGCACGGGGAAACAGTACGTTGTTTTCGAGATGGATGTGCGCCATCAAATCCACTTCCAGTTTGCTGAGGGCGCGATACAATTCCTTCCAACTGTTGCATGCATAAGACGGCGGTGTGAAATCTGATGTCAGCGTTCGAATGCGTTGCAAATTTTGGCCATGGTCCTCATGCTCCTGCAGCATCACCTGAATCGGCATATGCGCCCGTTCACCATGCCCCGAGAGAATGAGTGGAAAGAGAATCTGTTCTTCTTTGCCCAGATGGCTCTCTACTGCCAGATGAATGTCTTTCAATAGATTAACCAACCCAGTGGGCCGCGCCGAGGCATCTCGATGGACATCTTCCACCCTTTCAGCCAATTCAATCAACCACGGTAGTTCGGTGCGCAACGAGGCATGGTAGGTATCCAGAATATGCTGAACCAACTCGTCTAGCGGGCGCTTATCCCAACGAATGTACGCATCGCCACCGTTGGCTTGAGCAGCCAATGCCGTTTTAATCTTTTCAATGTTTGTCTGCTTGGCTTCGCACGCATCTACCAGGGTTTGCTTTCCACCACAGCAAAAGTCCAGCCCGTACTCGTGAAATATTCGTGCCGCGCCGGGTATTTCAGTAACTATTTTTCCAAGGGATTCATTTTGATTTATATTCATTGCTCTCCACCTTTCGGTTATTGTTAATGCATTCGCCCCAGGGGAGTCGCAAGGACCGTACCAGCACATACGGCGTGTAGTTTCGGTTAGTTGCAATAGATGTTGTCCGTATCGCAACAAACATTATGTTGCGAATATAATAACAATGTTGTATATTTTACAACATGGACCAATTGCGCACCCTCGTTTCCATTGTGTCCGATTTAACCGAGGCGCTTTCTTCGGAAGAGCGGTTTTATCGCCTGTTGAACGCATTGCAGAAAGTCATTCCGTTTGATGCGGCGGGGTTGTTGCGGTTGGAAGGCGATTGCCTTGTCCCGGTGGTGACGACCGGATTGTCGGCGGATGCCATGGGACGACGTTTTTCATTACGTGAGCATCCCCGATTGGAAATTATCTCTCGCTCAGCTACTCCTGTGTTTTTTCCCGCAGATACTGATTTGCCCGATCCGTACGACGGTATGCTGTCTTCGGACCACGGTGAGTTCACCCGTATCCATGCCTGCATGGGATGCGCATTAAAAATTGGTGATGAGCTGCTGGGAGTATTGACCGCCGATGCGGCAAAGGCCGATGCGTTCAATGAAATCGACAGTGGATTTCTTTCAGCCGTCAGCGCGTTGGCCGCCGCAGAAATGCGCACAACGTTGCTGATTGAAGCGTTGGAAAAAGGCGCTATGCGACAAGGGCAGATTGCCCGGACACTTATGCGCGACGCAACACTGCGGCAGGGCAGCGATATGATTGGTACCACATCGGTGATACAGCGTCTTCGGCAAGACATTGACCTGGTAGCTAAATCTGACTTCACTGTGCTGATTACCGGAGAAACCGGTACCGGAAAAGAATTGGTAGCCAGAGCGGTACATGCGGCGTCAACGCGAAACACAGAACCGATGCTGTACGTTAACTGCGCTGCTTTGCCGGAAACACTGGCAGACAGCGAACTGTTCGGGCATGTACGCGGGGCCTTCACCGGCGCATCCGCCGACCGTGCCGGTAAATTTGAAGTGGCGAGTGGTGGTACATTATTTCTCGATGAAATCGGCGAGTTGCCTTTGTCAATTCAGCCCAAGTTGCTGCGCGCTATTCAACAGGGCGAAGTACAGCGCGTGGGCTCAGACAGTATTATTCGCTCAGATGTTCGCCTCATCGCTGCAACCAATCGCGACCTGGCGGCAGAGGTGGAAGCGGATCGATTTAGAGCAGACCTGTTTCACCGCCTGAATGTTTATCCGCTGCGTGTTCCACCGCTGCGAGAACGCATCAAGGATATACCGTTGCTGGCCGGTTTCTTTTGTGATGTCACCCGCAGACGTCTAGGGCTTGGTCCGGTTCGGATTGATCCTGATGCTATGGCATCGTTGCAGAGAAACCCCTGGCCCGGTAATGTACGTGAACTCGAAAATGTACTCTCCCGCGTGACGCTGCAAACTGCGTCATCGGTTCCCCGGGGAAAGCCCGTGATAATTCGCCAATCGAGTTTGGGACGAGAATTTGCTGCAACTGAATCCAAAGAACTGCCGGGGATAACACCCAACGTTTCCCCCACAGAAACATCTCCCGTCAACCTGCAAGACGCGACCCGCGGTTTTCAACGAAAACTGATTGCGCAGCAATTGCAACTCAACAACAACAATTGGTCTGCCGCCGCCCGCGATTTAGGCATGCATCGCAGCAATTTTCATCATTTGGCCAAACGACTGGGGTTTTGACGTCAAAGATGTCCGTCGACCTATGCATCTAACAGAACCCGGACCGTTCTATTGTCAAATAGGCGGTCCGTCTGCCGGGCCAATAGCAAATCGCGATTGTGGATGTCATTGATTTCCTTGGTCCACCATGTGACAAAAACAGTCTTTGTGTTTCGCTCCATCCGAATCACCGGATGGTGTCCTTCTGTCCGTGCCATATAGAGAAGCTGTTCGGCAAAAGTGATGGCCCCATCAAAAACGCCGAATCGAAACTCTTTCCGGAGCTTTCGAGCACCGTGTTCTTCGACAATCTTCCACTCTGGATGTCTCGAACGAAATCCCAATATTGACACACGCGCCGCTTGGGGCGCATGTTCATTACAATTTGCACATGTTTGTTTAATATGTTCTGTCATTGGTTTCACCTGCGTTGACTACATTTCCCCTTTCAGAACAATTTTGCAGCGTGACGATTGATGCAGCGGGCAATCAGATTAGACACCATAATCATTGTCGGGGCAAATAACACCTGTGATGACTCAATTGTGACAATGTCGACTACCGTCGGGCTTTGCCGGTTATTGAATCAATGGACATACCGAACAAACGAGTTTGAGAACTGGACGATTTGATATAGGCCAGCCCTTCATCGTGGAAGTTTGGAGAATACTTTTTAATCAGTGCTTCAAGGGCCGCTTGTTTTTCATCGCCGGTGACCTCGTTCGTAATGCCGAATACGATCACACTTTCATACTTGGTTGAAAACTTGTCAGGCAACAATTCTGTATCGCCAACCACGCAGAACGACGCTTTGGGGTTGCCGTTCAGATTGGACAGTTTGTGCCCATCTGCGGCGCAGTGGAAATACACGCGGTCATTTAGAACACAATAATTTAAAGGTACCCCGTAGGGTTGACCATTGTCGTTCACTGTTGACAAGATACCGTATTCGCCCTTGTGCAGTAATTCATATGCCGCTTCGCTGCTTATGGCGCGTTTATGTCGTCGCATAGGTATCATCATTACGTTTCTCCCATCGCCGTTGATTCAATCGTCAACAAAAATAGTCTTCTTCGTGGGTTTGGGTGCCTTGAACACCATAAACCGAAGCGGAGAATCGCTTTCATTATACCAGCAGTGCAAAATGTCTTTGGGACTTTCAATCAGCGTATTGGACGTCACTTCGGACTTTTCCTCGCCGACTTCCACAATACCGCTTCCTTCAAGCACATAAAAAGCCACATCCACCGGCGTGATATGTCGCTTCAATTTTTGTCCGGGTTGAAGCGTTATCACGGTAATCATGGCATCATCTGTATTGTACAAATTGCGCGCATCCACGCCGTGAGCGGTCTGCATTACTTCGGTGTCTAATAGTTTTTTGATGATCATATTATCTCCCTTCTGGTGGTAACGAGTGCGGTTTTATTACACTTTTGACGTTATCGCCTTAGTGGCAAAGCAGTACTAATATACTTTTTTTCTTGCAAGTAAGCAAATTCTTACTAAACTGAACTCCATGGCAATACCGAATCCCTGCATTCAAATACCGACCACCGGTCGGCTTAGAACTGAAAAACGCCGCACTCAGATTGTGGAAGTGGCCATTTGTTTGATTTCACACCATGGCCTGCGCGAATTCAAGGCAGCCCGCATCGCTGAGGCGTTGGGGGTAACCACCGGTGCACTGTTTCGCCATTTTGAGTCCATGGCCGAGATTGCCGATGCTGTTGTTGCCCATATTGAAAACCTGCTGTTTGCGGAATCACTTCCGAGTGTTGACCATCCGCTGGAGCGACTCGAAGCCTTTTTTAAACAACGAGTACAGGTCATTCACGACCATCCCGCGATCTCGCGGATACTACTGTCCGACCAAGTGATTGATTCCGCCGAGTTTGAGTGCTTCAAGCAACTGCGCGAGTTTCGTAAACGAACCGGAAAGTTCATCAAGCAGTGCATTGAAGATGCACTGCAGCAACAATTATTAAACGGTATTGTTTCAGCAGAAGATGCCGCGGTGTTGGTCGTCGGTGCCGTGTTCGCCCTGGCCCATTCTCCGGTGCAGCCGGGTGATGCTATTGCCTTGCATAAGCAGGGTGATCGCATCTGGCGGGTGCTCTATCACAATTTGACCGGCGAGTTTCTGAGCTCACATGGAGACGGTTAAGCCGTGGGAAAACAAAACCAACAGAAATACAGGTGCAATAATGACTGTATTTAAATCCAATCTTCATCGCTGGCTAATTGCGGTCGCCATACTGGTGGGCATAACCGTCGGGCTTGGGGGATACACCTTTTTATATGCAGAAGGATTTTCCTACTTCAGCACCGACCCTGCCGCCTGTGCCAACTGCCACATTATGAATCCACAATACGATTCATGGCAAAAGGGCAGTCATCACAGTGTGGCAACATGCGTGGACTGTCACCTGCCTATCGATTTTGTCGAAAAGTACATGGCCAAGGCGTCAAACGGATACCATCATTCAAAAGGGTTCACGTTTCAAGACTTTCACGAGCCCATCCTCATCAAAGACGGCAACAGTCATATTCTGCAGGAGAACTGCCTGCGGTGCCATGCAGATATTGTTTCTGAAATGGTGGGCGGCGCCACTACCGACAAGGACGCGATTCGGTGCGTTAAATGTCACGCTGATGTGGGGCACGGTGAACCGGCTGGCTTAGGCGGCGCGATGACATTAGAAGAATTGAACAAAACAGGAATCCGAAAAGGAGCCTTGGAATGAATACAAACAACAGCAACAAAAAATTTATCCTCATTTTAATGGGCGTTGCCGCCGCCGCCGCCATTACAACCGTGCTTCTAACGGCCTTGCTCACCAATATTTTCGAGCGAAAGGCCGAGGCGTTGAAACCATGGGTTCGGTTGGTGGAAGTGGACGAAGACACCACCGACCCGGCCCAGTGGGGCAAAAACTGGCCCAAGCAATACGATGCCTACCAGCGCACTGCTGAAGCAACGAGAACTCGTTTTGGTGGGCACGGCGGCTCCGAAGCGTTGCCGGAAGAAAAGATTGAACGGGACCCCTGGCTGAAACGCATGTTCAAAGGGTACGCCTTTTCCATTGATTATCGTGACAGACGCGGTCATGCCTACATG